>JBJOJI010000051.1:0-7153 GCA_046046665.1 Actinomycetota bacterium | reverse complement strand
CGGCGAAGACCAAGCGCCTCATCTGGCATTGGGTCTGTTGGGTGAATTCCGTCACCTGGGCGCGGAGTGTTCTCTGGTGCAATGCCCAATCTGGTGGCATGACGAATGCCATCGTGGTTAGACATTACCCAGGTGCTTGATGCACCAACTTTTGCGTATTCAACTATTGAGTCAGTGATAATTTTCTTCAACGCTTCGGGTTCATAGGCGCTGTGCATGTAATCAAAGTTGAATGACTGGTGATATTCGTCTGGGCGCACCCACATTGCTAAACGGGGCAGTGGGCTCATTGATGCCTCTGCGCACATTGCGCGATCATCAAATTCATCAATAACGCTGCGGAACCTGCGAATTGCATCGTGCACACCGGGTTGACCCCAATAAGGCACCGCTTCTTCTGCTTCTGCCATCGTCAAATTCTTAATGGAACGCTCACGCAGGTTCTCGTCGTAGATGGTGGCATCTGGCAACCCGGCGCGCTTAACCATTCCGTGTGCAACATCAACGCGGAATCCGTCTACCCCTTTGCGCAACCAGAAGCGCAAAATCTCATCAAACTCATCGGCAACTTTTGGGTTCTGCCAATTCAAATCTGGCTGTGATGAATCAAAAAGGTGCAGGTACCACTGGCCCAAAGCGCCATCTGGCTCAGTAATGCGGCTCCATGCTGGGCCACCAAAAATTGACTGCCAGTTATTTGGCGGCAGTTCACCGTTTTCGCCTTTACCTTCTTTGAAGTGGTAGTAGTCGCGCTCTGCAGAATTTGGAGCAGCGCTCAAGGCAGCTTGAAACCAAACATGTTGATCGCTGGTGTGGTTAGGAACAATGTCAACAATGATTCGAATGCCAAGCGATTTTGATTTGGCAAGCAGAACATCAAAATCTTCGTTGGTGCCAAATATCGGGTCAATCTGGCGGTAGTCACTGATGTCGTAGCCGGCGTCTTTTTGTGGGCTCTTGAAAAATGGGCTGAACCAAATTGCATCAATGCCGAGTGAGGCCAGCGAATCAAGACGAGATGTAATTCCGGGCAGGTCTCCAAGCCCATCGCCGTTTCCGTCTGCGAATGAGCGCGGGTAAATCTGATAGATCACAGCCGTGCGCCACCATTCGGCTGAGGGGTTTTGGCTGGTTAAGAATTCGCTTGATGTCGACATGGGCTCAAGCCTAAGTCAACGAAAAAAGTTAAAAATTAGGCAAAAAACTTGAAAATCCCTGTTAGCGATAACATCCGCGATGCCGAGCGGAAAACGATTTCCCTTGGATTGTCTGGACAGTTGACGTAACAAAAGCGTTATCTAATTTGCCCCGTTCCAGTTTGCGAAAGGAAATTTCTAGGAGTGGAATGATTCCACTTGCTCTATTTAGAGCTTGTTTTCCATGGAGAATTTCGCACGAAAGGTGAAATTAGTGAAAATTTCAAAGCGCGGCATTGTTGCCGCAGTAGCAACAGCTGGTCTGTTGTTCTCAGGAGTTGCAGCTCCTGCACAAGCTGCAAACAAGGTAATTAACGTATGGGCAGACGAAGGTCGCGGTCCTGCGCTAAAGACATTCCTTGAGGGAAACACCAAGATCGCCGCGGGTTACACCTTCAAGGTAAAGACCTACGCAAGCTATGACGCACTTGATTCAGCGTGGAAGAAGGCATCTGCTGCCGGCGGTCCTGACGTTATGTTCCACCCAGCTGGTGAGGGTGTTAACGCTGCAAAGAGCGGTAAGGCACTTCCTCTAACTTTCTCAGCGACTGCTAAGTCACAGCTTGGCGTTGCAGGTCTAGGTGCAGGTACCTACAAGGGCCGCACCTATGTAGTGCCACTAGATGTTGACACCACAACCATGATTTGGAACACCAAGTTTGGTGCAGCTCCAAAGACCTTCGCAGAGCTTGTAACTCGTTTCAAGGCTGCCAAGGCTGCGGGCACAGCAACAACTGGTATCTGTTCATCAGACGGCACCTGGGGTTCATTGCCTATCCTTACCGCACTTGGCGGTGGAGCATGGGGCTTCAAGGCTGACGGTGTTACACCTGATGCAAACAAGGTTCTATTCAACTCAGATGCAGCTGTTGCAAACTGGAAGAAGTACCTGATTGACCCAAGCACCAAGAAGAGCAACGGTGTATTTGCGTGGGATGGCTGGGACGTATGTGGTCCTCAGTTCCTTGCAGGTAAGACCATGGCTTTGAACACTGGTTCATGGAGAACCGGTTCAATCAAGGAAGCTGGAATCAAGTACACCCTTCAGCCAGTACCAACCGTTTCTGGTAAAGGTAAGACCAACCAGTTCACCGGTTTTGGTGGAGCATTCGTAACTTCATTCTCAACAAAGCACGGCGTTGAGCTTGGTGCAAAGAAGCTAATGGAATACCTAGCTTCTCCAGCCGGTGCTCTTGCTTACGCAAAGGCAACTGAACGCCCAGCTGTTAACTCAGCAATTGCGTCAAAGGTTAGCGCCGATGCAGCTGCATTTGGTAAGGCTGGTGCATCAAACGGTATCGTTCAGGAAAACGCTCTTCTTGGCTCAAACGCTGGTGGCGCTAACTGGTACGACGTACTTGGCGATGTTTACAGCAAGGTCCTAGTGAAGGGTCAAGACATTGACCTAACCTTCGACAAGGCTGCAATCATCCTTGGCAAGAACTTTGCCGCTGGTATGAAAAACCGCTAAGCCGTAGGTCTTAGTAAAAAGGTTAAATTCAGACGGCTGGTCAGGTGAAAACCTGGCCAGCCGTTTACCTTTCAAAGTTATAAAGTAAGAACGAGATGTCAAAACAAAAAACAAACTTCACTCTTGCACTTGGTCTAAAAATCTTGTTGCTTGCACTTGTAACAGCCGTACTTGGCTTTATGGCCTATGTTGCTTTCCTTGGCGGCGAGTGGCTAATTGGTGGCGTGTTAACTTTGATAATTGTTCTTGCCAACGTTATCTATTCTTCGAACAAGCTTGTTCCAGCAAAGTTCTTATATCCAGGAATGATTTTCTTGGCGCTCTTTGTAATCGTGCCGGTAATTTACACCTTGGTGATGTCTGGCTACAACTACAAGACCGGAAACGAGATCAGTAAAGACGAGGCAATCACCCAGCTTTATGAAATTGGTCTAACTCAAGATGAGTCCGGAACTACGTATGACATGGTTCTTGGTGAGAAAGACGGCAAGACAGCCGTGTTGCTAACTGATCAGGTAACCCGTGAGGTTTTCTTTGGCCAAGATCAGCAACTAACCGCCCTAACCGAAGGACAGTTTGCGGCAAGCCCAGAAGGTGTGGCCGTTGAAGCCGATGGCTTTGAGCGCCTATCTGACCAAGATGCTGCAAATGCCGAAGCGTATCTGTCTGATCTAAAGTTTCCAGCCCCAGATGGCACCATAATCCTTGCGCAGGGCATAGACGTGGCGGCAAAGATGATTCAGGCCTATAAGTACGACCCTGCAGCCAATACCCTCACCGATTCAATCTCGGGAACCGTATACATCGATAACGGCAACGGAAACTTTGTTGATCAGGCTGACAATGAGGTAATTCTCTACCCTGGTTGGCGCCAGCTGAACCCATTGCAAAACTACGCGGCACTTTTGGCCAACCCGGCTATCCGTGGGCCGTTTATCGGTGTATTTATCTGGACTTTCTTCTTCTCAATCATCACTGTGGTGATGATGTTTGGCCTTGGCTTGATACTTGCAATTGCGCTGGATAAAAAAATGCGCGGCAGAAATTTCTACCGCGGTCTTTTGATTTTGCCTTACGCAATGCCAAGTTTTATGTCCATCTTGATCTGGGCGGGAATGTTCAACCGCGATCACGGGGCGATCAACTCATTGCTAGGTATGGAAATTCCTTGGCTTGAAGATCCAATTCTTGCCAAGATCTCGATTTTGATTGTGAACCTGTGGCTTGGGTTCCCATATTTCTATCTAATTGCAACGGGTGCGCTGCAGGCATTGCCAACTGATCTTGAAGAAGCCGCCGCAATCGATGGCGCAACTGGGGCTCAAATATTCTGGCGAATAAAACTGCCGTTGATCCTGCAAATACTTTCACCACTGTTGATTGCATCTATGGCGTTCAACTTCAACAACTTCAACTTGATTTACCTGCTAACCCGTGGTGGGCCAACAGATGTTATTAATGGTGAGACAGCGGGTGCAACAGACATTCTTATTACCTACGCTTACAAGACAGCGTTTGCTGGCACAGAGCAAAACCTAGGTTTGGCCAGCGCGATTAGCGTAATCATCTTCTTGATTGTTGGCTTGCTTTCACTATGGAGCCTTCGCCGTTCCAAGGTATTGGAGATCATGCAATGACAATAGCTTCAACTAAAAAGTTACCGATGCTGCGCAAAAAGCCTCGCCGCACAACTTCTAATACCTGGCGTCACGTCTTCGCCTGGTCTTTAATCTTGTTTTCGATATTCCCAATATTCGTAGTAGTGATGAGTTCGTTCGACGCATCCGGTGGTCTGGCTTCCAGCCAAATTATTCCTACCACCTTCAGCCTGGACAACTACATTCAGTTATTCACCAAAGATGAACTTCCATACGGAATTTGGATTTGGAACACCTTCTTTATTTCAGCAATCAACGCGGTTGTGTCTGTACTAATTGGTGTATTTGCTGCGTTTGCTTTCTCTCGCCTTCGTTTCAAGGGTAGAAAGTTTGGTCTACAAGCTCTGCTTCTAATTCAGGTTTTCCCAAGCTTTTTGGCACTTGCTGCAATTTACGTGATCATGGAGCGCATCTACACGGTGTTCCCGGCAATCGGGCTTGGTTCTATTTGGGGTCTGCTGCTGATTTATCTTGGTGGCTCAATGGGTGCCAACGCTTGGCTACTTAAGGGCTTCTTAGATTCCATACCAATGGAGCTAGACGAGGCAGCCAAGATTGACGGCGCATCGCCAAGCCAAATTTTCTGGCAGATCTTCTTGCCGCTTACTACCCCTGTGTTGATTGTGACCACGCTGCTCAGCTTTGTTGGAACCTTCAACGAATTCATCTTGGCAAGCTTGTTCTTGCAAGATGTGAATGCAAGAACCGTTGCCGTTGGGCTGCAGTCATTTGTCGGAGGCGAATACGGTGCCAACTGGAACGCATTTGCAGCGGGTTCTGTTTTGGCTGCGATTCCTCTAGTTGCCTTGTTCCTTGGTCTTCAGAAATACATCGTTGGTGGCGTTGCCGCCGGCGCCGTAAAGGGTTAATAACCTCGAAACCTTAGGTGGGTACATTCAGCTATGACTAAATTGCCAATGGCTCTGCGCCCACATCACGACGGCTCAGCCCTTTACGTGTTAAATCAAGCACCAAAATTGCTAGACAAGGTAAAGGTGCGTATTCGAGTTCACTCGGCAATTGGCAATGTGGTTGAGGTGCGCGTTCGCGCCAGCGAGAGCGGTGAGGCTTTTCCTTCGGCCCAGGCCAAAGTTGTTGCCACTGAGGGAAAGTGGACTTGGTACGAAACCGTTGTCACCATGCACAACCCAAAGGTCAACTATCGCTGGATGCTAAAGCTTGATAGCGGTCAGATTCTGTGGCTTAACGCACTGGGCTTGCACCACCTTGAGCAACCAGACATCAACGACTTCAGAATCAACACCTTCTCGAGCGCACCGGCTTGGGGTCCAAAGACCGTTCTCTACGAGATTTTCCCCGATAGGTTCGCGAAGTCTGCTGAAGCGGAAAAACACAAGCTTCCAGAGTGGGCAATCAAGGCGGAATGGTCAGAGCAAGTAATTGGCAAAGGCCCCGGCACCTCTGAACAATTTTTTGGCGGAGACCTGTGGGGAGTAATTGAACACCTAGACCATTTAGAAAAACTTGGCGTAAACACCCTTTACCTAACCCCGATATTCCCAGCGCGCTCCAACCATCGCTACGACGCTTCTAGCTTTGATGTTGTTGATCCACTGCTTGGAGGCAATAAGGCTTACGCGGCTTTGATTGCAGAGGTGCACAAACGCGGCATGCGAATAATTGGTGACCTTACTTCAAATCATTCAGGTGACGCTCACGAATGGTTTAAGAAGGCATACAAGAATCCAAAGGCTCGAGAGTCAGAGTTCTACTACTTCACTGATGGCAACAAAAAATATGACTCTTGGTTTGGTGTGCCAAGCCTTCCAAAGTTTGACTGGAAATCAAAGGAGTTGCGCAAACGCTTTATTGAAGGCAAATCATCGGTGGTGGCCAAGTGGTTGAAGGCCCCATTCAAAATTGATGGTTGGCGTATTGACGTTGCCAACATGACCGGCCGCATTCGCGACGAAGACATGTACGGTGAAGTCGCCAATATTGTGCGCAAGACCATGGTCTCGGTGAATCCAGACACAATCATGCTGGGCGAGTACACCGGAGACGCAGCCTACGAAGTGCAAGGCGATGGCTGGCAAGGCGCAATGACCTACGCAAACTTCACTAGGCCGCTATTTCGTTGGTTGCAAAACCCAATGCCAGAGTCAGAACTACAAAACATCGGGTTTATATCTACACCGGAAACGGGCAGCGATTTTGTTGAAAGCCACACCAAGTTTGCCGCTGGGTTCCCTTGGCACGTGCGCCTGAACAACATGAACACCCTTGACACCCACGACACCCCAAGATTCAAGACCTTCACCCTGCCAGGTGCACAAAAAGTGGCCGCTGCCGTGCAATTTACATTCCCAGGTATTCCAATGATTTGGGCCGGTGACGAATTTGGCCTTGATGGGTTCAACGGCGAAAACTCGCGCACACCATTGCCTTGGAATAATGAACGCCCGCACGATGCATCACTGATTGAGGTGTACTCGGCACTCGCCAAGATTCGCCGCGAAAACATTGCTCTCACCGAAGGTGGCCTGCGCTTCTTATTGGCAACAAATGAAGCAGTGGTTTACGTTCGCGAGCACAAGAAGCAAAGCATTTTGGTTAGCGTTACTAGAGGTCGTGAGGCCAAGTTAAAGCTGCCGCAAGAATTTTGGTTAGCGTTACTAGAGGTCGTGAGGCCAAGTTAAAGCTGCCGCAAGATGCTATTTACGGTTTGGATCAGGCACAAAACATCTATGGCGGTGGCAATCTCAAGCTCAGTGGCAGCAAGGTGAAACTGCCTGCAAGCCCAATGTCTGTCAACGTTTGGCGTTTGCCAGCCGCTAAGTAAAGGTGATAAAGTCTTCTGGTGCCTG
>JBJOJI010000050.1:0-7120 GCA_046046665.1 Actinomycetota bacterium | reverse complement strand
GCGTTTTCGATGCGGCGAACCTGGCGCTCAAGACGGTGTACAAAAACTGCAAGTTCTTTACCCATGGTTGAAGGCGTTGCCGGCTGACCGTGAGTGTGCGACAACATTGCATCGGCGGCATACCGTGCTGAAAGTTCGTGCAACTTGGTAAGCAGTAGTTGCACCTTTGGCAGCCACACCTCGTTGATTGCATCGCGCACGGTGATTGCGTAAGACAAATTGTTGATGTCTTCAGAGGTGCAGGCAAAGTGAGTGAGCTCTGCCAGGTTTGAAAGGCCAAGCTCATCCAACTTGCCGCGAATGAAATATTCAACAGCCTTAACGTCGTGCTTGGTGGTTGCCTCTGTTGCGGCCAAGGTGGCCACATCTTCGTCAGAAAAATTGCGAACAATATTGCGAAGCGCGTTCTGTTGGTCTTCGCTAATTGTGGTGTTGGTCTCTAGCAAGTTGCGGTTAGCCAACTGAATGAGCCACTCAATTTCAACCGCAATTCTTGCGCGGTTAAGACCAGCTTCTGAAAGGTGGAATCCCAAGTCTGAAACGGCGGCACGGTAACGGCCATCTAGCGGGGAAATTGGTTGGATTGATAGTTTGCTCACCTATCTATATTGCCCGAACTTCTACACAGATTTGTTCGGCCGCCGCAATTAGACCTGTGAATGTTGAAGCATCGATGAATGGATTCGATAGATCACGCAATTAATCAGGCCATCATTTCTTTGCACTACTGCCAGCCAAATTCCAATTTATGGATGGGTCCGGCGGCAACCTCGTTTGCAAATTTAATTGAGGCGCTTACGCGCCAGTTGGAAATTCTTAAGGTCCGGCTGAATTCTTGGCAGATGTAGTTAGCTACGGGGGTGACCCAAGGGTTATTGCTACCCGTGCCGAAATTGATCGAATTCAATCTGCCTTGGCTGCGGCGGGCAATCTATTGCAGGGTGAGTTAGAAGTCACCGATTTTTTGACTATGCCACTCAAGCGCATTGGTCTGGCCATGGAAATGCCCATGCTGCAGGAGCGAATCAACTATCTAATGCAGGCTTTAGAGGCCGCTGCCAACGAGTACTTTGACGGCGAAGCCCTGGTGGCTAAACAGCTCACCGATATCGGCCTGGTTTCTGCTCCCCTAATTGCCGGCGGCCTGCTAGCCGTTGCCAACGATGCCGGGCTGCTCAGAGAGCATTTAGATCGCGTAAGAGTTGTAGAGACAGACACCTTTGTTCGAGCAGCGCCAAAGACATTGGCCGAGCTGGCAATTAGAACCCAGCGCAACTACCAAACTGGGCAAATCAGCATTGAGCGCTACGGCCAGAGCTTTGTGGTCTTCATTCCGGGCACCCAAAGCTGGAACCCGGTTTCAGGGGCTAATCCCCTAGATTTCACCTCGAATATGCAGGCCATGCTTGGCCCAGGGTTTGCTGCCAGCGAGGTTGCTGTGCAAAAGGCGCTCGCCAAAGCCGGGGCCGGCCCAGATTCCAGGCTGGTTCTGGTTGGGCACTCTCAGGGCGGCATGATTGCCGCCAACATTGCCAAACAAGACAAACGGGTAAAGGCTTTAGTCACTTTCGGAGCACCCATTGGCCAGGTGGCAGCTGAACTAAAGATGCCGGTGGTGGCCCTTGAGCATTCAAACGATATTGTTCCCAAATTGGGGCTAAAAGCCAATCCCATGGCCGAAAACATGGTTACGGTGGTGCGCGAGCAGCCAATATCTAAGCCAATTGACACCCTGGTGGAGGCACACGATTTATCGAATTACACAAAAACCGCAGAATTGGCCGACGAATCCCAAGAATTTGGCCTAAAACGGGTGCGCGAACAGGTGCTGCAGGTTATCGGTGCTGAAAAATCAGGCGAGGTCGGCGAGGTGACGGTCTACCAGATGAAGCGAGGCTAAATAAGACGAAGGGCCTTGAAGATGGCGCGGGCCACGAAAGCCGTGATGCTCATCACAATTGAGCCCAAAATGGCCCAACCCAGTGACTCAATGCTTAGGCCCTCAGTAGTGAAGCCGTAAATGGTGAATACGCCATTGCCCCAAAGCTGCGATAGCCAGGCCACAAAAAGTAGCAGGGCGCCGTTAATTAGGAACGAGATAAGGCCAAAGGTAAGAACGTAAAGGGGGAACGCCAAAACCTTAATAACCGGAGCGATGATGCCGTTCACGAAGCCAAATACCGCGCCAACCAGCAAGAAAGAGGCAATGGTTTGCCAGATTTCGGTGCCGCCGTAGGGGGTGAGCTTGATTGCGGGAATGCACAGGGTTACGGCCCAAAGGCCAAGAGCGTTTATTACCGTGCTAACTAGAAATCGAACCATATTTAGATTGTGCCACTTTAGGTCAAGTAATCTGGTCTAGATGACTTCCCAAGATCGCGTGCCTATGGTGCAGCTACTCAACCCTGAGGGTGAGTACGGTGTGCCAAGCGCCTATGCCGAATATGGAAAGTACATTGAAGAGCTAAAAGAAGAGGACTTCTTAAAGTTCTACCGCGATATGGCTCGCATGCGCCGCTTTGATTACGAAGCCACCGCTCTTCAGCGCCAGGGTCAGCTGGGTCTTTGGATTCCGGCAATTGGCCAAGAGGCTGCACAAATTGGTTCCGGATATGGCGTTGGCCACAACGACCACATTTTCCCAAGCTACCGCGAGCACGGTGTAGCAATCACCCACGGCATTGACCTAATGAGCATTTTGAAGATGCTTCGCGGTGTAAACCACGGTGGTTGGAATCCAGACGAAACTCGCTTTCACCTTTACGCAATTGTTCTTGCAACTCAAACCCTGCACGCCACCGGCTACGCAATGGGTGTGAAGTTTGACGGCAAGGTTGGTAACGGAGATCTTGAAAATGATCTTGCGGTTATTACCTACATTGGTGATGGTGCGACTGCCGAGGGTGAAGCATCAGAGTCTTTTCTTTTTGCTGCCACCAATAAAGTTCCACTGGTTTATTTCATTCAGAACAACCAGTACGCAATTTCATCACCGGTAGCAACCCAAACTACAGTTCCGCTTTTTCAGCGCGGTGCTGGTTTTGGAGTTCCTGGAATTCGCATCGATGGCAATGACGTACTTGCCTCGTATGCGGTAACCAAGAAGCACATGGATGATGCCCGCGAAGGCGCCGGCCCACACCTAATTGAAGCGCTGACATATCGCATGGGTGCTCACACCTCAAGCGATGACCCAACCAAATACCGCAGCAAAGAAGAAGAAGAATATTGGAAGGCGCGCGACCCACTTGCCCGCTTAGAAAAATTCTTGCGTCGCCAGGGCATCAACCAGTCATTCTTTGACGAGTGTGATGCAGCTGGTGAAGAACTTTCGGCCTATGTGCGATCAGAAACTTTTGCACTTGGCAACCCACCAATTGAAAACATGTTTAAGCACGTTTACTCTGAAGCGCACCCGCTGATTGAAGAGCAGCTTGCTTGGCTTGAAGGTTACGAAGCATCGTTTGAAAACGCAGCCGACGAAGTGGGCAATACACCTCAAGGAGGTGTTTGAGAAAAATGAGTAACACTGTTGAGATGTCAATCGCTAAAGCAATAAACGCCGGTCTTCGCCGAGCAATGAAAGACAACGATAAGGTTTTGGTTTTTGGTCAAGACGTTGCACAGCTTGGTGGAGTCTTCCGCGTTACCGAAGGCATCTTGGATGAGTTTGGTCCAACCAGAATTTTTAACTCACCAATCGCAGAAGCGGGAATCGTTGGAACCGCAATTGGTTTGGCGATGCGTGGATACTCATCGGTAGCGGAAATTCAATTTGAAGGATTCATTTTTCCGGCGTTCAACCAAATCACAACCCAGCTGGCAAAAATTCAAAACCGCTCTGAAGGTTACTTGAGCATGCCGGTTGTTATTCGTGTTCCATTTGGTGGCGGCATTGGTGCCGTTGAACATCACTCGGAATCACCAGAGGCATACTTTGCTCACACTCCTGGGCTTCGTGTGATTTCCCCTTCAACCCCAAATGATGCCTACTGGATGATCCAGCAGGCGGTTGCATCTAAAGACCCAGTTTTGTTCTTTGAACCTAAGCGTCGTTATTGGCAGAAGGGCCCGGTTAACCTAGATGCCCCGCCAGCAGGAATGCACACCGCAAAGGTGGTTCGCGAAGGAAACCAAGTAACCATTGCCACCTATGGCCCAATGGTAACCACTTCACTTGAGGCAGCCGCCATGGCCGCCGAAGAGGGAACCAGCATTGAAGTAATTGACATGCGCTCTATGGCACCAATTGACTTCAACACCATCATTGAATCGGTAAAGAAGACCGGCCACCTGGTTGTAGTTGCTGAAGCAAGCGTGAATGTATCGGTGGCTTCTGAAGTTGCCGCGCGAGTTTCTGAATTAGCTTTCTATCACCTTGAAGCACCGGTAATTCGTGTTGGTGGTTTTGATGTTCCTTACCCTGCGGCAAAGCTGGAAGAAAAATTCTTGCCAGATGCCGACCGCATTCTTGAAGCGGTTGACCGAAGCTTGGCTTACTAGGAGTTATTGATGTCACAGATCGCATACTTCAACTTGCCAGATGTTGGTGAAGGCCTAACCGAAGCAGAAATCGTAACTTGGAAAGTTGCTGTTGGCGAGAACGTAAGCGTTAACCAGATCATCGTTGAAATTGAAACGGCAAAATCTTTGGTTGAACTTCCGGTTCCTTTTGCTGGTGTTGTTTCAGAGTTACTTGCCAAAGAAGGTGACACCGTAGAGGTTGGCAAGCCAATCATTGCGGTTAAGGTTGCTGGCTCCGTTGGTGCAGTTAGCACCGCAACTAGCGCAATCAAAATTATTGAAGAGAGCGATGCGACTGCCGCTGCAGCCGATGTGGCTAGCACCGTTGCAAGCAACGCCGCCGAGAATGGCGAGCAAAAGAAAACTCCAAACCTCGTTGGCTACGGAGTAATGGAGGGTTCACACGGTGCTTCGCGTAGACGCCGCGGTGCAATCGCAACAACAGCACCGGCGGTTACCGCTGCAGCTGTTGCCGCCGCTGCCACTCACCTACCGCCGGCAAACCCAGCAACAGAACTTCACAACACGGTAGTAATGGCGGCAGCTGAAAAAGTTATTGCCAAGCCACCAATTCGCAAACTTGCTCGTGACCTTGGCGTTGATCTTGCAAACATTTCTGGCTCGGGTATTGCCGGTGAAATTCTTCGCGAAGATGTTGTCAGCGGTGCAACTCAGGCATCGGTGTTTAGAAACCTTTCAACCCCAGAAGCACCAAAGACTTCTGAAGAGCGCATTCCGGTTAAGGGTGTGCGCAAGGCAATTGCAACCGCAATGGTTCAGTCGGCATTCACTGCTCCACACGTGAGCATCTTTGTTGATGTTGATGCAACCCGCACCATGGAATACGTGAAGCGATTGAAAGCTTCAACAGATTTTGCCGGTGTGAAGGTGACTCCACTATTGATCATGGCTAAAGCAATGATCTGGGCAGTGCGCCGAAACCCAATGGTTAACTCAACCTGGACAGACGAAGAAATCATTGTGCACAACTTTGTGAACTTTGGAATCGCAGCGGCAACACCGCGCGGTTTGATTGTGCCGAATATTAAAAACGCCCACGAGATGTCAATGCTTGAGCTTGCCGAAGCAATTCAGCAACTTGCGGCAACCGCACGCGATGGCAAAACCACACCGGCCGATATGAAAGACGGAACCATCACCATCACCAACATTGGTGTATTTGGTGTTGATACCGGAACCCCAATATTGAACCCGGGTGAAGTTGGCATCGTTGCTCTTGGCTCGATTCGCCCTAAGCCTTGGGTTGTGAACAACGAGATTCAAATTCGCCAGGTGACCACGATTGGTGCAACCTTTGACCACCGAGTTGTTGATGGTGATGTGGCCAGCCGCTTTGTGCAAGACGTTGCCTCGGTGATGGAAGAGCCAGCCCTGCTGCTTGACTAGTTGCTCTTTGACTAATTGCTATTGACATTCATTATCATTAAGCCTTAGGCTTCTTATTATGAATCCACTAATGGCAGGCGAGCACGGCGACGTATCAGTATGGGAAGAAGCCTGGAGCATCTTCATTGACCCAGCGCACATCATGGCCGAACTGGGCTGGACCATCATTCAAGACGTAATCCTGATTTGGTTGCTCTACGGAACCCTTTGGAAAAAAGTAATTTTGCCGAAACTGCACGAAAAATTCGACAAAGAGCACAAGATCACCCATCACGATCACGAAAACCACTAATCCTGTAGTTTGCGCAAATGGTTGAACCCAAACGTAGAAATACCCCCCAAAAAGCTGCCGTAAAGCATGCTTTGGGCGAGGCAACCGGTTTTGTATCAGCCCAACAGCTGCACCAAACCCTGAAAAATCACGGCTCTAGCATTGGCCTAGCCACCGTATATCGAACCCTGGCAGACCTTGCCCAGGCCGGAGATGCCGACAGTCTGCAGTCAAATGAGGGCGAGGTTTTGTATCGGGCCTGCACAAATGCTCACCACCACCACCTGATTTGCCGAGATTGCGGAAAAACAGTGGAAATTGAAGCCGAACGCGTGGAAAAATGGGCCGATGAGGTAGCCCAGGAGCACGGTTTTTCAGAACCAAGCCACAACATAGACATTTTTGGAAATTGTGCGGCGTGTCATTCCGCAAAATCCAAATCTGGGCTTGCTAAATAGCCACTAATTCCCCTAAACTTGAGCAGTTGCCTGTATGGCGACCGAGATTTAACACACAAGCCTTATTGACTGCTTTTGCAGCATGTTCTGGCTTGCCCTATCAAGGAGAAGAAATGGCAGCTTATTGCCAGGTGACTGAGACCAAGCCACAGTTTGGCCACCACGTCTCGCACGCTCAGAACAAGACCAAGCGTCGCTTCAACCCAAACATCCAGAAGAAGACCTACTTCGTGCCTTCACTAAAGCGCAACGTTACTTGGCGAGAAGATCTAAGGAGCGCCGCTAAATGGCTAAGAAAGACAAGGACATCCGTCCAATCATCAAGCTTCGTTCGACAGCTGGTACCGGTTACACATACGTGACCAAGAAGAACCGTCGCAACGACCCAGACCGTATCGTTCTGAAGAAGTATGACCCAGTTGTACGTCAGCACGTTGAATTCCGCGAGGAGCGCTAAAAA
>JBJOJI010000049.1:0-16249 GCA_046046665.1 Actinomycetota bacterium | reverse complement strand
CGCCTTGTTGTTACGAACGTCCAAGTTACCGGTGGTGTTTGTTGAAACAGAGAAGTACACACCAGGTGAACGAACAAGCTGTGAAACAACCACACGCTCAGTTCCGTTAATAACGAATGTGCCCTTCTCAGTCATAACTGGGAAGTCACCCATGAAAACAGTCTGTGACTTAATTTCACCGGTTAGGTAGTTTGTGAACTCAGCCTTGATGTAAAGCGGCTGGGTGTATGACTTGCCCTTGGTCTTGCACTCGTCAGGAGTGTATGAAGGGTCGTTGCGAAGAGTTAGAGGCGTCTTCGATTGGAGAGATCTCTTCAAAGATTTCTTCCAGACCGGTCTTAGCCTTTGGTCCTTCTTTTTCACGCCATGCAGGGTTACCTACGAGCCAGTCAAAGCTCTCGGTCTGCAGACTTAGTAGATCTGGTAGTTCGATCGGTTCTGGTGACTTAGCAAAGCTAAGACGCTTTGCAAGACGATCGTTCTTCTGGGTTTTTGCGTTCTTCGCAGCCAATGTTCCTCCAGGGAATTAGACCAGTCACGATTCGCGGGTCGTGATGGTTTGGTTTGGGTGAAAAATCGCAACCTTATGCATACGGGGTGTTTGGGAGCAAAGAATCAGTCTATAACCGTTACTAAACGGTTGTAAACAAATTAAAAGAAAAAGAGCAGCTTTGCTCTAAGGTTTTGGTCAAACTTTTTTAGGTCGCCGTTTACCAGGGCTAAGTCGCGAGCATCAAGCAGCAGGGCCGTGCTGCCATCGTCAAATTTGGCTAAAACACAGGGCTCTTTGCCCGTTGAAGAGCTGGTGGTCTCAAATTCCACCCCATAATCGGCCAAATATCGGTCTTTTAGGGCCTTAAAACCGGCCCTTTTGCGGGAAATTCGCTTGAAATCGCAGGCAAACGCGCTACCCAGGCCCTTTTTGGCCAGGTGCACCCCAATAAGCGCAACCGGATCAGGTGAACCCTCATATTGCGGCTTATATTCCTGCATTAGCAGGCCACAATCGCGTCGTTGATGGTGTCGGCCAGTTTTTGGGCCTCTGGGTGGGTAATTACGATCCTCTTATATGGCTGGCGAGTGCCTTTATCGCCCTTGGCGGTGGCCAAAGTAAGGGTCAAAGATGGGTGGTTTGAGCGCCAAAGGGCGAAAGTCCAGCCGCCCGGGCCCCCGGCCTTGCTACTTGCGCGCCAGAAGTGGCCATAAACCAGCAATCCGGGCAAACCGGTGCCGATTCGCATGCCAAAGGTTTTCCACACATCTTTATCGGCAACTTCTGCACCTCTTATTAGGGCAGCCGGAATCTTGAAATCTACGTGCAGGCCAAAGATCTTCTCACCCGGGGTGAGCTTGATAAGCATGTGGGTTTGGGTCAGTTCAATCTGGGCCATGAAATAAGCCTAGTTGCCCTGAAATGGCTTTTATAAAAGGTGCAGCCAACCTAAGACGGTAACCACGCCTTGAATCAGGGCGCCTTGAATGGTGAGCGCGAAGTCGATAATTGGGTTCGCGGTGTCGGCCCCCGCATAAGACTGAATTTCAAACCAGGCATAGAACGATATGTAGATTCCAACCACAACCACCAAGATTGCAGTCAGTTTTTCGATCACCGGGGTTGCTCTGCGAATTTTTGAAATCAACGCGCGGTTTGTGGCGGCGGTTAATAACGCCAATATCAAAACAGTGATTGCCATACCTGCCCCGTACAACGCAAAGCTGGTAATTATTTTTGCAATTGATCCAGATGCCAGTGCGGTTGATGCAATTGCCAAGAACGGGCCAATGGTGCAAGAGAGCGAACCAAGTGCAAAGGTAACGCCGTACCCAATTTGAGTGATGAATTGCTTTTTTGGTGCAATGTTTGGATTCAAAATTCTTTTAAGCACCGGTGACTTGCCGCGCAGCAATTGAATTCCAAAAACAATTAGAAAAACACCAATAACCGCGGTGACCACCGGCAGGTACTGCTCAAGCGAAAGTGAAAAAGGAAAAACAATAAGTGCGAAGGCAGAAAAAACGGCCACGAGGCCAAGTGCCATTCCCGCGCTAAATCTAATTGCCCGTGCATAAACAGCGGATGCTTTTTTGTTCTCGCCTTCTCCCCCAATTACCAGCGCGCTTAGGTAGGCAGGTAGCAGAGCAAAACCGCACGGGTTGAAAGTTGCCAGCACACCGGCCACTATTGCGATTGAGATCGAAGAAAATTCCATGATTTAGTCAGTTATTGTTTTGTGCGCGCCTACTTGGCAAGCGCCGCAACTTGCTTAGTGATGTAACTTGTTGTCGAGGGACCAACGTGTGTTTTTATTTTTCCGTTTTTATCAACAAACACCAGGGTTGGTTGTATCACAACACCAAAACGATTCCACAGTTTTCCTTTGGCATCGTTCAGATGTGTGATGTTCGCAGTTTTTTGCAAACCCACAAACTCTTTCATTTCTTCAACACTTCCGTTTGCGCCAACTCCAACGAAATTTACTTTGCCCGCGTACTTGGTTGAAAGTGCGGCAACAGCTTTGCTTTCGTTGCGGCAAATTGCGCACCATGGTGTCCAGAACCAGATCACGGTTGGTTTCTTTAGGACATCGGTGGATTTATACGCAAGGCCGTCAACAGTTGTACCGGTGAAGGTCAATAGTTTTTGGTTTTGCTTGCTGGCGGCATCGGCGGGGGCCGGGGTCAAAACGCTGGCGCCGGTCAGCACTGCCGTAATTAGCAGTGCTGACGCGGCAACTCGAACTGCCTGTAGCAATTGAGCCTTAACCATTTGCGATCTTGTCTAGCTTTAGCTTTAGGCCCAACCACGTGCCCAAGAATGCAAACAAGAAGAAAACCCAACCCGATACTGCGAAGGCCTGGGTGCCAGAAACTAGGTTTCCAATGGTGCAACCAAGTGAGGTAAATGAACCCCAACCAAGCAAAGTTCCACCAACTAGCGACGAAGCGGTGCCCTTTAGGGTTGGCCACTCTGGCTTGAAACGGTTACCGCTGATAGAGGCGGCAAGGGCTGCGATGAACAAACCAATTACCAACCAACCGTTGTTGGTGATGGTTTCAACTGCTGCACCGATGCAACCGGAAAGACCCTCGAGTCCCTTGAGCTCTGGAGCGAGTTCAAATTTTGCAGAGACGCTTTGCGCAATTGAGTTGAGCTGGCGTGTAGTGCCAAGTGGTTCCATGCGCAGGTAAGCAAAGACTCCAACTACACCAATGATTGAACCGGTTGCAATTGGGCTCCAACGACGCTTGATGATGTTGTGTCGAACATCAGCCCACTCGTAGGTGCCGTTGTTTGGCTTGAATAACTCTTTGTGGTTTGAAGTTTTAATTGCCCAGTAACCAAGCGCTGCCAAAACAACCAAAGTAAGAGTTAGTGAACCTGCGTAGCCAAGTGCATCAGGTAGCCAAAGCTTTGGTGCATCTTTAATTGAGTTTTCGTACAGAAAGTTCCAGCTGTTGAAAGACAAAATGAAACCAAAGATCACACCAATCAAACCTGGAATAGCGCGAAGGTATCCCTGGCTTAGGCGGTAGAACTGCCCAGAGATGCACGCACCGGCAAGTGGCATTCCAATTCCAAATGCGGTTGCACCTAGAACCAGAGCCCAGCTAACCGGGCCAATGTGTGCAGCGCTTGGAATTGCACCTTCACCGGGAACCGGCAAGAACAAACCAAACAAAACCGTGTAGCCAATTGCGCCTACACCTATCGCAGTGAAAATTGCCAACAGGCCCGAGTTGTATCGGCGCTGCAGGCCATCGCGGAAGATGCAGAAGAAACAGAAACGTCCACGTTCAAACGCAATACCAAGTGCGGTACCAATCAAAAGCGAAGTAGACGCGTTGGTTCCAAATTCTGGAATGTTTCCAATGATGTTTGCAGTAACTAAAAGCGCAACGATGATGAGTGCGGCTACTGCTGTTCGAATTGTGTCACCGCGGGTCCATACTGGCGCAACAGCGGCCAACCCAAGTTCTTTGGGTTGGCCGGCTGATTTGCTAACAGCTGGATCCACAGCGCAAGAGGCTGCGGCTTTGCTCATTAGTTGGCTGCCTTCTCTACTAGCTCGTTAGGAGCAATAGTTGCGAATTCAAACCATGAGCCGTCATAGTTCTTCACGCTGTCGTAGCCAAGAACCTGGGTTAGAGCAAACCATGAAGCTGAAGCCAATAGACCGGTACCGCAGTAAAGCAGAACGTTGGTCTTTGAAGTAACTCCAACGGCAGCGTAGGCAGCCTTGATTTCCTTGACAGTCTTGAAGGTTCCGTCTGCGTTCTGAATAGACGCGGTTGGAATGCTCTTCGCTGAGGCAATGTGGCCAGCTACAGGGGCGGTGCCTAGACCGGTTGCTGCGCTGGTACCTGCGTAGCTTGCTGAATCGCGGGTATCAACGATAACCGGCTTGGTCTTCTTGGTGCTCTTTGCAGCGGCTACAACCTCAGAGATTGCTGCGCGAAGCTTGGTTGAAGCAGCCTTGGCAACGAAGTTTCCGGCCTTCTTGGCTGCAGGAACAGCAAGAGTTGCTGCGTTTCCGTCAGCTGTCCACTTTGCTAGACCACCGTCAAGAATGCGTACGTCGTTGAAGCCGTAAAGCTTGAACACCCAAGCGCCCCAGGTTGCTTTGTTGATTGACTTTGCTTCGTGGTACAGAACTACGGTTGAGTCGTTGTTGATGCCTAGCTTCTTGGTCACAGCCTGAAAGTTGGTCTTGGTAACAACACCGTTCTTCAGCTTTGACTCTGATGCGTTTGCTAGTTCGGTCTTCCAGTTAATGAACTGTGCACCCTCAATGTGTGAGCGTAGGTAAACCGAGTTATCTGCGTCACCTACGTGAAGCACAACAAGCTTCTTGTCAGCTAGGTTTGCCTTCAACCATGAGGTTGAAACTAGGGCCTTGGTTGGTGATGATGCGGTTACAGCCTGTGCCGGCTGGATGAATGCAGCAACTGCAATTGCAGAAGCAACTGCAACAGCCAGTGTCTTTTTGAATGAGAATGCCATTTTGTGTCTTTCTAAGTCGTTGGGTTCGCCTTTTGAATCCCCCAGGCGAAATGCCTTGAGTAGACATTAGAAAGAGAATTGCGCTGCGCAAAATAGCGCGGAAACATTACGAAAAAGAGAGAAACAGTTTGTAATAAAGATGCCCTCTTGGGCAGTAGTTTTGTGCCGGCGGTGATTTTGCCGAATAACTAAAACTATTTGTTACGTGATATAGAAACTTGCTCTTCGCGGTCAACAACCTTTACACGCTCACGTTCAACGTGAGAAGTGTCGGCTGCACCAATAGCAATTTCGTGTGCGTTTAGTTTCTGCCAACCGGCCCAATCGGTGTATTTCACTCCGCGCTCGGCAAGGGTTTTTAGCAGGGTCGCAGAATCTGGGGTTGCCGGGTCACTGAGGTTTCCGGAGTTTTCCAAGGCGGTTAGGTCAGCGAGTAGGTTGTCAATGGTTTCGGTTGCGTCTGACTTGGTGTGACCAATGAGGCCAACTGGGCCGCGCTTGATCCATCCGGTTGCGTAAAGGCCAGGCACCTGGGTGCCATCGGTGTTTATTACACGGCCGCCTTCATTGCGGATCACACCGTACTTTTCGTTGAACGGCACTTCTGGAAGTTCTGAACCAAAGTAGCCAATTGCGCGGTAAACAGCCTGCACCGGATACTCAACGAACTGGCCTGTTCCGTGCACCGATGCGCCGTCTTCGTTCAGCGCTGTTCGTTCAAATTTGATGCTTTCAACTTTTCCAGCACCGGTAATTTCAACGGGGCTTGAGAAGAAGTGCAGGTGCAGGCGGCGTGATGCGGCGGATGATGTGCCGGCGGCAACTTTGGCGGCGCGTTCAACCTGCTCTTCGCGCCAACCACCAATGATGCGGGTCATTACACGGTGTTGGTTGGTAACGCCTTCGGCTTCTTCGTTGAACCAGCCCTCAGGAAAATCTTCGTCGTAAAGCACAATGTCTACGTCTTCAATTTCGCCAAGTTCGCGAAGCTCAATTGGGGTGAATTTAATTTGCGCTGGGCCGCGGCGACCAAACACATGCACGTCTGTCACCGGTGATTCTTTGAGACCCGCGTAAACGTTTGCTGGAATGTCTGTGCTCAGCATGTCGTCTGCGTGCTTGGCAAGAACGCGGGCAACGTCTAGGGCTACGTTTCCGTTTCCAAGTACTGCCACCTGCTGCGCTTTTAGTGGCCAGGTGCGTGGGTAATCTGGGTGGCCGTCGTACCAGGCCACAAAATCTGCGGCCCCATAAGAGCCTTCAAGTTCAACGCCTGGAATACTTAGTTCGGCATCTTTGATTGCACCGGTTGCAAAAATCACTGCGTGGTAGTGCTCTTTAATGTCGCCTAGTTTTAGGTCTTTGCCAAATTCAACGTTGCCATAGAAGCGAACGTGGCCGCCATCTAGCATTTCGTGAAGAGAATTCACAATGCCCTTGATGCGCGGGTGATCTGGGGCTACTCCGTAGCGGATAAGGCCGTAGGGTGCTGGCAGTGAATCGAATAGATCAATGTCTACTTCTGGGTATTTGGTTGCAAGAATATTGCCCGCGTAGATTCCGGCAGGGCCTGCGCCAATGATGGCGACTCTAAGTTTCTTGCTCATTAGGTAAATGTTACCCGAGCGGATAAGGGCCCGGTGCTACTGTTTTTTCAACAACCACTATTGGGGGCTGACTTGAAACGATCAATCGTCACAGCTTTAGTTTGTTTGCTTGCACTGACCGGTTGCACGGCCCCAACTGACCCGTTCGTTGAAGTAGTCAAAACAACCGCGGTTGATGCCGGGTTCACAGATTCTGGTCAAATGGCTAGTGGTTGTGTTGGTATGTATTTGATTTGTGCAACGCCAATGTACGAACCATTTTTTTACATGCCGGAATCAGCCGGGGCAGAAAAAGCTTGTGATGCTGCTCTGGAAATAGCCAACAAACTGGGCGTAGTGGCTTATTCGGTAATAGGTTTTTCGCCGGTGCGAATCGAACCCGACTCTGAATTACCTCGCGATTTGTGCGTCTCTGGATTAGGGGTTCCGCTCAAAAACGCCGACGGCTCAGACCTTTATCAAGGACTAGCTTTTTATGACGACGGGTCGAAAGATTCATTTGGCAAAGTTTATGCTTTTGACCGAATCGATTCCGAATTCGGCAAAGTTTTTCGATTGTTGATTTCCTTCTCTAAAGATCAAGCAAGAGTCGGCCCAATCATGTATGCAAATGAAATCCCAAAACTTTTGACCCAAGCGGACCTTGATGCTGCCAACAGCGTCAACGCAATTGCCGCAGAAACTATGAAATTTGCGAACACACTTTTAGGGCAAAGTGAAAAATATGCAATCACCCGAATTGAAGAGACGGACTACAGCTGGGTGGTAATTGCTCGCGATCAAGAAGAGCTTGCTTACGACGATAAATATGATCCGATGCGAATTCGTATCACCATAAAAGAGGGATGGCGGTGACGGTGGGATTTGAACCCACGGTGGGCTTTCACCCACACAACTTTTCGAGAGTTGCACCTTCGGCCGCTCGGACACGTCACCGTCAAATAGGCTACTACCTATGAGTACAGAAGGTTCAATGCGCGCAATCATTGCCGCACTGCTTGCCAACATTGGTATTGCAATCACAAAGTTCATCGCGGCAGCGTTTTCTGGTTCGGCTTCCATGTTCGCCGAGGGCATTCACTCGCTGGCTGACTCTGGAAACCAGATTCTGCTCATTATTGGTGGCAAGCGCGCCAAACGTGCGGCAACTGCAGCTCACCCTTTTGGTTATGGCCGCTCGCGCTACATTTACGCCTTCATGGTTTCTATCGTGCTGTTCAGCGTTGGTGGTTTGTTCTCAATTACCGAGGGCCTAAGCAAACTGCAGCACCCACACGAGCTTGAGATGGTTTGGTTGCCGCTAGTGGTGCTTGGTGTTGCGATTGTGCTTGAGGGTTTCAGTTTGCGCACAGCAGTTAAAGAAGCAAATCACTTGCGCCACGGTAAAAGCTGGGTGCAATTTATTCGTCACGCAAAGAGCCCCGAGCTTCCAGTTATTTTGCTAGAAGACTTTGCCGCACTAATTGGTTTGGTGTTGGCTTTTGGTGGGGTTGGTCTCACCGTTGTAACTCACAATCCAATTTGGGACGCAATTGGAACCTTAGCTATTGGTGGGCTGCTTATTTTGGTTGCCATCGTGCTTGGTCTTGAAACCTCTAGCCTTTTGGTTGGCGAGGGCGCAACCGCCGAAGACACCGGAAAGATTCGCAAAGCACTGAAAGCTACTGAAGGCGTTGAATCTGTAATTCACATGAAGACCCTTTACCTTGGGCCTGAAGAACTTATGGTTGGTGCCAAGATTGCTGTTGCCGAAAAAGCAACCGGTAAGCAAATTGCCAAGATCATTGATACTGCCGAAGAGAACATGCGCACTGCTGTTCCTGCAGCAAGGGTTATTTATCTAGAACCCGATATACAGCGTTAGCGTTTTGAAGAAAAGAAGTCTCTCAACTGAAGGGCGGCTTCTTTTTCTTTAATTCCGCTGATTACTTCTACTGGTGCACCAAGGCGGGCATCGCGCAGTAGGTCGTAGAGGCTTCCGCTGGCGCCCACGCGCTCGTCCCAGGCGCCAAAAACAACTCGCGGAATTCTGGCGGCAACAATGGCGCCTGCACACATCACGCATGGTTCAAGAGTTACCACCAGGGTGCAGCCTTCAAGGCGCCAATCATTCAGTGCGGTGGTTGCCTCACGTATGGCAATGATTTCAGCGTGACCGGTTGGGTCGTGAGTGACCTCACGGTTGTTGTGAGCTCGGGCAATGATTTGGCCTGCGGCATCAATGATTACTGCACCCACTGGTACGTCGTTCCCCGATTGCGCAGCTTCGGCGAGCGCGGTATCCATCAGGGCTTCGTAGTTCATAAGCCCCAATTTACCGCAGGCAAACCCTGAGGTAGATTTGCCCTATGCGAGTTCACATTGCCGATCACCCTCTAATCATATGCGAGTTCACATTGCCGATCACCCTCTAATCACCCACAAGCTCACCGTGCTGCGCGATAAGAACACCCCAAGCCCGGTGTTTCGCCAATTGGTTGAAGAGCTGGTGACCCTGCTGGCCTATGAGGCAACTCGCGATGTGCGCGTTGACAAGGTGGTTGTTGAAACCCCGGTTGCACCATTCAATGGTGTGAAGCTGGCTCGCCCGCGCCCAATTATCATTCCTGTGCTTCGTGCCGGTTTGGGCATGCTCGAGGGCATGGTCAAGTTGCTGCCAACCGCCGAGGTGGGCTTTTTGGGCATCAAGCGCAACGAAGAGACTCTTGAGCCTTATACCTATGCCAACCGCCTACCCGATGACCTAACCGGCCGCCAGGTTTTCATAATTGACCCAATGTTGGCTACCGGTGGAACCCTGATGGACAGTATTGATTACGTCTTTGAACGCGGAGCAACCGATGTTACTTGCGTGTGCCTACTTGGTGCCCCTGAAGGTTTGGCTGCAGTTGAGGCGCACGTTGCCAAGTACATTGCACAGGGTCACGCCGTGAACATTGTGCTTGGTGCCCTAGATGAGAAGCTAAACGAAAAGGGCTACATCGTGCCCGGTCTTGGCGATGCTGGTGACCGCCTTTACGGCGTTGCCCAGTAGCCGCTAAACTTTTGGCTATGTCAAAAACCCTTTGCACAATGTGCATGCGAATGTGCCGCTAAACAGCCGCCCCATTTTTCGCATACCCACACAAAGGATTTTCTAATGACAAACTCAAACAACA
Organism: Actinomycetota bacterium; assembly: GCA_046046665.1. GTDB lineage: Bacteria > Actinomycetota > Actinomycetes > Actinomycetales > Microbacteriaceae > Rhodoluna. The sequence continues at coordinate 6,482 of JBJOJI010000049.1, read as the reverse complement.
CCCCAGAACAAAACTCAACCCAAAATCTAGAAACTGAAGCTCGCGGCTTTGCCCTCTATGTTGGCGTTGATGAAGCAACCGCGGTTGCCGCCGGTGTATCGCTCTCAGAACTTGTAACCGCTCTGCGCAAAACCGTAGCCGAACTAATTCCGGCAGCCGCAGGCGAGACCTATGCAGCAGTAGCCCTAGCGCCAAAAGGAATAGGTGGCAAACCCATTGATGTTGTGCGCACCGCACTTCGCGACCCGCGCGCATTAGACAAGCTAACCGCCGCCAAAGAGGTTCACGATCCTCTAGATTCGCCAAAAGGCATTGTGGTTGACCCAAGTCGCAAGAAGGTTTTTGCCGATGGCGAGAACGCAGACCTTACCTACAAAGAATTTGAATTGCTGCAGTACCTAATTGAGCACGAAGGTTCCACAATTTCTCGCCGCGAGATTATTGATGTTATTTGGAATGAAGGCGAAGGCGAAATTCCGAACGACAGAACAATTGACGTGCACATTCGCCGATTGCGCGCAAAGATTGCCGGTTACGAAGACATTATTCGCACAGTGCGCGGCGGCGGCTACCGCTTTGATAAGCACCCAGAAGTGATCTACGAAATCTAATGAACGATTCAGCGGCCGTGACTGCGGCAGGCGAACTCGCCAAAAAAATAGCTGCGCAGGTTCTTGAGCTGGTTGACCGCGGCAATTCAATGCCGATTGTGTTGATTGATGGGCGCAGTAATTCAGGCAAGAGCACCTTGGCTGCCGAAGTTCAGAATCTAATTTTCAAGAACGGCGAATCAGCACCTCGAGTGGTGCACATGGATGATCTGTATCTTGGCTGGAACGGCCTGCAAGCTGGGGCCGATTACCTAAACCGCTTCATCTTGAAACCGCTATCTGATTCATACATTGCGCAGTGGCGTGAGTTTGATTGGGCTAATCCAGGCGAACCAGGATTTGAAGCTCGCAACGGTGAGTGGCGAGAGTTTGCTGGTGGAACACCACTAATCATTGAAGGCTGTGGGGCGCTGAACCAATTGAGCGCCCAGGTTGCCAGCGTCAAGATTTGGTTAGAGGTGCCGCAAGAAATACGCCACCAGCGCTGGCTAGAACGTGAAGGCTCTGCTGATCACTGGGCCGAATGGGCTGCTCAAGAAGAAGAGTTTTACGCCCGCGAAAAATCACAAGAGCTTGCCGATTAGAACTTCAAAATTGTCGACTGCGCACTCTCAAAATTAGGCAGCGCGGCGGTTTTTAATCCAGGTGCGAACACCGGCAAGAACCGAAGCAAGAATGAAGAAAATCGCAATTGCGTAAGAGGCATTCTTTACCGCGGGAATTGTGGCCGCATAGTATCCGGCAACAGTTAAGCCGGTGCCCCAAGCAAGCGCACCAACTGCATTAGCACTAAAGAACTTGTAGTAGTTCATGTGTGAGATGCCAGCGATAGCTGGAACCAATACACGAGCCCAAGGCATGAAGCGCGCAATTACAACTGCCCACCAACCCCACGCCGCATAAAACTTTTCAGACTTTGTAATTGCGTTGCGCAACCACTGACCATTGCGCTTATCGAGGTACGGGCGGCCGTAGTGACGACCAAGGGTGTAACCAACCTGATCACCCAACCAGGCAGCAATACCAACTCCAATTGCCATTGGCCAAATATTTACCTGTGAACCAGCGGTTGCCGCAACCAAACCGGCTGCGAAAACCAAAGAGTCGCCGGTTATAAAAGGAACGAAAGCACCAATAAATAATCCGGTTCCAGCAAACACCAAAGCCCACACCACGCCATAGAAAAGCCATGGCCCAATCTGGTCATACCAACCACTGATCTGGTCAGAGATGGCATGGTGAATTAGGGGCATTTGAATTACTGGATTCATAAATCGAAAAATTACTTATTTAGGCCGTGCAACACGATTTCATCAAGTTCCAGTCGAGTGCGCGGTGCAATCTCACGATCGCGAGCCGGCCCCTCTAGCTCATCGGCAGGCGCAACCTTGCCAACGGCAACCACAACAAGTACCGCCAGGTTTTCTGGGTAACCAAGTTCTGCAGCCATAGCTGGGTGATCAATTCCGCCCATTACGTGGGTGTGCAAGCCAAGCGCGTGTGCTTGAATCAGTAACTGCGATGTCGCAAGCCCCGCATCAAACTGAGTTGTGGTGCCGTGCTCTACATCGTTGCCATTCACAAAAGCTGAGACCACAAAGTAGGCCGCAGATTTAGGTGACCAAGCCGCATTGAAACCACTCAGGTGGGCAGCGATCTTGCCAAAGACCTCGGTTCCGCGTTTACCAACACTGAATCTCCAAGGCTGAACGTTCATGGCCGAAGGGGCCCAGCGGGCTGCTTCAAGAATGCTCAGCACTTCTTGGTCTGAAATTTCGAAGGTCCCGTCGAACGAACGTGGACTCCAGCGTTCCTGAAGAACTTTGGCAATGGGCGTGGCAGTAATAGCTGGTTTTGAGGTCATACCTCTATCCAACCAGACGGCAGGGGTATTATTCCTGCCGGGGGCAAGTGCCGCTAGCTGCCTGTGATCTCACTCATCTGGCGTGGTTCCGAAAGTTCAAGCGAATACGGGTCAATCACCACAATCCACGGGTCATCGCCCGGATCAATGGAAACTCCAGGGTCGCTGAAGTAGGTCTTCAACATCACTTCGCTGTTAAAGAAGCTTGGCACCAGATTAGACACGGCTCCAAGATCTGTGGCGGCATCTAAAACAGCCTCGTTCGATGAGAGCACTATGACAAGGTCAATGCCGGTGACTGGTTTGGATTCGTGGGCCGCATGCACCGCGCGTTCAAGGGCGGTTTTTCCATCTGATTTTTGAAGAATTTTGTCCCACCGGTCTTCGGCCGATACGTGATCAGGGATTACTGCGAATACAAATTCATCGTCGTGCATGTTGCCCCCTTCAGTTGCCGGCGCTTGCCGGCCAAGCTAGCCCCATTGCTAACCTGTTCGAGCAATGCTACGCCTGTGGCTTAGAAAAAGGTAGATGCGCTAGCAACACAGTTTGGTCACGGTTTTCATCAACCGATAGCTGCCAATCAACCGTTAGTTCATCGAGCATGAGCGAACCTAGACCCTTGCGCTTGCCGTTTTTTGGGGGCCTACCGTCGTTAGTCACTTGCAGTGCAATCAACCCGGCTGCAGAAACCTCAAGGCTGATGTTGGCATTTCTTGCATCACCGTGGCGAACTGCGTTTGAAACTGCTTCTTTGGCGATTTCGTTTACGCACATGCTAAGCCGGACATCTTTAGAAATGGTTTTCTTGAGCTCTGGGCTGATTTCAAATTCAATGTCGCAAACCCCATGCCAAGTAGCAATCAATTCCTTGATTGCCGAAGTGAACTTTATGTCAGTTGTCTGCGGATTTGTGAGTGCCGTTATTGCCCGATCTAAGTCTTTCTTGGCAAGATCAAGAGTTGACTGATCGGCATCATTCGAGTTCAACCTAGTTAGTGCAGCAGTTAGAGCAGCCTGCACAGTTCCATGAATAACTAGAGACCAGTTTCTACGCGCCGCCCAAAGTTGCTGTTCAAAGAGTGTTGTTTCAACAGTAAGCTCCCTATTTTGCTCAATCAAGATTTGGCGATACGCCCTACTTCTGTAATCAAAGGAATCAAGCAAGGCAAAAGACAAAATAACTATCAAAGATAGGAACGAAACCGTGGAAGCATAAAGTGCAGCTTGACGAGCATCCGGGTAGAAAACCAAAGCGGTTATGTACGCGGGCAAGACTGGCACCACTGAAAAAATAACCAAAATTGGAACACCAAGCCAAGAATTCACCTGGCGCCACTCGCTTGTGAGTTTCTTCAGCCGATCCAAAATCACAAAATAGGGCATGAGCAAAAGAAGCGAAACCCATGTCCAACTTTGATCCAAGATCCAAAGTGGTGCAGAAACAAAACCCAATAGCAGCGTGATAGACGTGACGGTTGGAAATATTGAATTAGTAATTGAGAACCTCTTGGGTATCGCTAAAACAGAGGCAACTTGATTTGGAACCTTAGGTGCTGGCTTCACCAGCATCTTGGCCGCTTGCCGAAGAGACTCAGATAGTGGTCGCACCTGGTTGTTGATTAAGCTCTTTAGCTCCTGGGCCACGCCCCATCGGCTTGATAAACCAAGGTTTCCGGCCTCTATGGCATTCTCAATCAGCTGAATCTGTGGCAATAGACTTTCGCGAGTTAGCTGTTGCAACTTCTCTTGTTCTTCAATCAAAATCACTTCGGCATTTTCACGGTATCCAAGAATTGCGTTTTTGGCTTTGTTGAGCTGCCGAACAATCTCTTGATGTTCACGGTATGCGCCATTCACGTTGGCCCACACAGAGACCATAACTAGCTCAAACAATGCGCCGGTTGTCAACTGTAGCCACCAATCAATGCCGGGTTCTAATCCGGCCATTAGTGCCATGTTGGTAGTGATTAAGGTTCGAATAATTCCTATAACCAAGGAACTTAGAACCACTAGCCACGGTGGTGTTACTGGAATGAATTTTTTTGCCAGAAAGTAAACGGCAAAAATGAAGGCGTGCTCAACAACCAATACCCAGAACCAAAAGTCAAAGCGCGAAAAGAATATTTCCGAATTTAGAAACACTCGCATCATAAACATAGAGAAAACGTGGAATACAAAGTAGCCCCATGCAAAAAGATGTACGTCCTCTAGACGGTGCCAAAAAATCTGCTTGATGAATTTGGTTTTCAAAACTTACCCGCCGTAAGCACCGATAAGGGCAACTCTGCATCAAGATCAACTCGAGCAGTTGCGCGGTTATTGGTTAGCGACCAATTAAGAGTTAGCTCATCAAGCATTGAGCTTCCGATTCCACGGCGAATCTTGGAATCAAGCAGCCTGCCGTTATTTGAAACCTTTAGTACCAGTAGCTCATTGGCATCACGATCCATTTCAACCAGCACATTTTTTGCTTCCCCATGGCGCACGGCGTTTGAAACAGCTTCTTTGCAAATTTCGTTGATACACATGCGAGCGCCGGAATCTCGTTGCAGGGCCCTGGTTGCCCTTTCTGTGATTTGGAATTTGACCTGGCAGATTCCATCCCAGGTAGAGGCTAGGTTTTGCAGAGCCTTTGGTAGATCAACATCAATCTCTGGAGTTTTTGAGAGGGCTTCTTTGGCACGGTTTAGATCTTGCATCACCATGTCTATCTGATACTGCTCTAGCTGATCACCTGAACTTAGCCTTGTGATTGCCGCGGTAAGAGCCGCCTGCACTGTGCCGTGTACAACGAAACTCCAATTCCGGCGGGCGATCCACATTTGCTGTTCAAACAGGGCAACCTCGCGTGCAAGCGAATCGTTGTCTCTTTGCATTTGAGTAACTGCCTCTAGGCGGTCAATCTCAAAACTTCTTGAATAGGCAAACCCAACTACGCAAAACATTACGTTTAAGACCACCAACAAAAGCAAAAGGTCTTGCTCAAGATTGTGGCTGAATTCCTTCAGTGGCCAGTAGGTTGGGTTCGCTGCGGCAAAGCCAATGAGCAGCAACAATCCAATGCCGACACCGCGTTTGACTTTGAAGGCAGCGGGAATCAGGGCCTTCACCACAATGATCACAATCAAACTGGCCAATGAGTAAAGCAGGCTCCAAACGGCGGCCTCCAGCCCAAGAATCACAAAGGTTAGAAACCAATTGCCCGCCATGAATAGCAGGAACATTGAGCCGGGGCGAATCAGTGGCTTTAGCAAGAAGGAATTTTGGAACATTCTTGCCTGAGGTTTCTTAGGAACCTTTGGTGCTTGAGCAACAGTGAGGGTTTTAGCGACCTTGCTGAGCGATTCACTTAGCGGGCGCACCTGGGTCTGTACCAAGTCACGAAGTGCGTCAATTGTTGTGATTCGCTCGGCGTTGTTTACCAGCGCAAGTTGCACCTGATCAAGTCTTGGAAGAAGCACGCGCTGAGTTTGCTGCAACAAACTTTCACGCTCAGCGTGAAGCAAGGTTTCGGCTTGTGAACGATGGCTCATAAGCCTTGCACGCGCAACCTCAAGTTGAGCCATGCTGGCATTGTGGTCTATGCGGGAACCAAGGATGTAGACAAATCCAAATAGCAAACCAATTGCAAGGCCTGCTCCGCCGTAAACGCGAAATAGCCAGTCTGCCGAATCAACTAGACCAAAAAGAATTGATAGCTCGCCAACTAAGACGTTTTTTATCGCACCAAGCGTGGCCACACCAATCAAATTGACTAACCAAGAGTTTCTAGACCTAAAAAACTTATTGATGATTAGAAAGCGAATGGCGATACCAAGAATAAGAACCGCACCCAAAGAGATGATGGCAATGTAGAGCCACTCAATTCTCCAGCTTTTAGCCAAAAAGACATCAAAGAAAAAAGATAGTGTGAAGTAAACCGGTAGTGCGAACCAAAATAGTGGCCAACTCCAAATTTCTTTACGGCCGAATGCGCGAAGTGAACGGCCTAGTGAGTTCATGAG
>JBJOJI010000007.1:0-40838 GCA_046046665.1 Actinomycetota bacterium | reverse complement strand
ACGTCCCATGGTGGTAATCCAATTTGCGCCTCAACAATTAGCGCTAGACCAAAACCGTAAAGTAGCAATCCAATATTCAGACGTGTTAGGCGTCTAAGAGACTTAAAATCAAAACCAAGGCGCATAACTAGAGCCTAGCCAGTTCAATTAGGAAGATGTCGACATGCGAAGCAAAGCCACTTCCCTATCGCCAACTGCCAAAATTCAAATCCTTGCCCATCGAGGCTTGGTTTCTGAATTTGTTCCGGAAAACACCGTAAAGGCATTCGCCGATGCAATTGCAGCAGGAGCCGATGTTATCGAAACAGACATTCAATGCTCTCTTGATGGTGTTGCCATGGTCTTTCATGATCAAGATTTGATTCGACTAGCCAAGATTAAAAAGAAGGTCTTTGAACTGACCGCTGTTGAACTTTCTCAGTTTGATCTTGGGCATGGAAAGCGCATCCCAACTTTGGAGCAGGTGCTTGAGGCGTTCCCAAGTACCAGGTTCAATTTAGATATCAAATCAAAAGGTGCCATAGCGCCAACCGTCGCAGCAGTTGAAAAACATAACGCTCATGACCGGGTGCTGATTTCTAGTTTCAGTGAGTCAAGAAGACTTAGTGCTTTGAAGCTTTTCACCAAACGTGTAAGAACTTCGGCGGGTGTGAGCAAAGTTCTTAAACTTTATGTTGCAAGCTTTTTGTTTCCAAAAGAAATGTTCAAATTTTTTGCCAAGGGAAGCGATGCCTTGCAGATTCCAGCACGTCGCGGGTTTCTAAGGTTTGACTCCCCCAGATTCATGGCCAAAGCAAAGTTTGCGAATTTAGAAGTTCATTACTGGACCGTAAATGATCCTAAACAAATGCAACGTTTGACCGCGCTGGGTGCAACCGGAATAGTTACTGACCATTGCGATATTGCTAAGGCGACACTCCACTAACCCTGTGAGTTTGGTGAATTTCTCCTTTATGAGGGAAGATAAAGCGTTCACGCCGAGTTGTTCCTCGTCGAGCCCCAAAAGGGCGAACCAAACAGGAGGAAAAAATGGCACAGCAGACAATGCGCGGAATGCGTCTAGGTACCCAAAGTCTTGAAAGCGAACGCGGAGTAAATTACTCAGCACGTGTCTCACATTCCTACTTGTGTAAGAACGAGCATGTTTCCGAAATGGTCTTCTCGGCGGATGCTGAAATTCCTCAAACCTGGCAATGCAAGAGTTGCCCAGCTCAGGCTGTCCTACTTGAAGATGGCAAGATCGTAACTCTTGACGCGTCTGAAGACAAGATTCCTCGTTCACACTGGGAGATGCTTCTGGAGCGCCGAAGTCGTGAAGAGTTAGAAGAGATTTTGCAAGAGCGATTGGACTACATTCGTGCTCGCCGTGCCGGTGGTCAAGCCGACTTGTAGAAGGCCCACTTTGTGACCAGCCATAGCGCCTCGAGCACTATGGCTGTTGTCATTTTTGAAGCACCTTGCACTCGTTCAACAAACGTAATTGGCACCTCAGCTATGACTCCCCTAGCTCGCATAGTTCTGAGGGTCATTTCAACTTGAAATGCATATCCGCGTGAAGCTACACCGCTAAGGTCAATGGTTTTCAAAAATGATGCTCTATAGATTCGATAACCAGCAGTCATGTCATTCACTGAGCTTCGAAGCATGATTCGGGCGTAAAAATTACCGATTTTTGAAATAGCCTTTCGGTACCAAGGCCAATTTTCTACGGAGCCGCCAGGAACCCATCTTGACCCGATCACCAAATCTGCGTTGTGAGATTCGGCAAGTAATTTAGGCAGGTCTTTGGCCAGATGACTTCCATCTGCATCCATTTGCACAATTAGGTCGTATCCCTTAGAAATCGCCCAACGAAATGCATCAAGGTAGGCGGCACCAAGACCGTCTTTTTCTGACCTGTGCAATACGTGAGTAGCTTTATTTCTTAGTGAATCAGCCAACTGCCCAGTTCCATCGGGGCTGCTGTCATCGACAATTAGTAGATCAATCCGCTCTTCTAAGTTTCTGAGGGCATGGACCGAACTTTCAAGGCTCTCTATCTCGTTATACGTGGGCATGATTACCAGAGTTTTCATGCAGTTCTCTTTTTCTTCGATGTTGATCTTAACCAAAGGCTTAGTGTAATCAGCGATAACGCCATCAGGTTGATGTAAAGATCTACCCAACTGCCAATTAGCATGGCGGGTGTAATTGATTTTCGTAGCGGCACATCTTGAATCATGGCGCCGGCTTCGAAAGTTTTTAACTCTTGGGCAACAGAACCATCGGCAAGATAGATGGCCGATACACCAACCGTGGAGATATTAACCACGGTTCTTCCTGTTTCAATTGCCCGAAGCCGCGCAAAGGCCGCTTGTTGAAATGATTCATCACTTCTTCCAAAATCCGCGTTGTTGGTTTGCGACAGAATTACTTGGGCTCCGTCTTGGACCAAAGATTTTCCAATGCCGTCAATCGCAATCTCAAAACAAATTAAGGCACCAAGCTTTGATCCATTCACCTCAAAAATACCGTCTCGCTGGCCAAATTCATAACCTCGGCTCACTAGACCAATTAGGTCTGGGGCAAGCTGATACCAAAAATCCCTATCGGGCACGTATTCGGCAAACGGCACGGGCCTTTTCTTGTCGTACCAATCTGTGGGGCCGATTCCGGGTTCCCAAAGAATTGAACTATTGAATGCTTTACTTCCGCGTTCGGTGATTGTGCCAAAAATAAGAGGAACCCCAACTTGGTTATCAACAAATTCTTGTATTTTTTCTCTTGCTCGGGGGCTGGTGAAAGGGCTTAGGTCGGAAGCATTTTCCGGCCAAACTACTAGATCCACCTTTTGATTCGCAATCAGCAGGCTTGCGTCTAAGTGATTTTGCAAAATAGAACCGCGAACAGTGTTTGCAAAAAGTCCGGCATTTGCGTTGCCTTGAACAGCAGCAATTTTTATGCTGCCTGCGTCAGCTGAGGCATCAATGGTCGTGAGAATGGGAATCACAGTAAATAGCACAATAATTACGCCGGTTGGCCAGGTTGAAGAAAATCGTAATCTTTCTTGGCGGTTGATGCCTGTCAAAACCAATATTGCGAACGCGGCAGCTATAAATGCAACTACGAACGTAAGCCAACCAAGGCCCGCCCAATACGCCCATCTAGATAAAAATGAATCTGCTTGGGTCTGAGAAAGTCGGCTCCAAGGGAACCCCCCATATGGAACGGTTATTGATACCCATTCCCGGGAAGTCCAAAGTGAAGCTAGGGACGCAGCGATTAGAACGTGCTTTATTGATGCCCGAAAATTAGTTTTCTCTAATTGCCTCCAGCAAAAGGCAATTGCAACCATTCCGATGCAAAAAATAATTGCTTCCAGCACCGATAAAGCTAGCCACGGAATAGGACCTAGGTAGAGGCTTAGCCATTCAATCTGGCTTAAATAGAAAGCTAGCCCCCCTGCAAAACCAACGGCCATTGATTTGAATAGGTTCAACCTGTAAATGGAAATCAACAACAAGGCAACTGACACAAAAATTAGTGGATGGAGGTTTTCCCTTGGAAATGCAAGGCTCGAGAGGTATCCACCAATTAGTGCAAGGGCGACCCTCAGTAAAAGAGATGATTTGCCTGTGGCGTTCAAGAACTTTTGCATTACTTAGCCGTAATAAGAGTAGGCAACAATTCCACGCTTAACCTTATCTACCGCACTCTTAGCGGTGCTGGCTAGCTCAGGCCCTGCTGTTTGAGCGACTTGGTCAAGAAGATCAATAATTTGCTTCGTCCACCGTATGAAGTCACCTGCAAGTAGATCGGCGCTTTCCAACACTGTGTCTAGTTTTGCTCCGGATGCCCACCTATGAATTGGAAGCGCAAAGCTAAGGTCAAGCGGCGCGGTCTGGCCTAGCTTGTGAACCCTGGCTAGGTCTTCAAGGTCTGCCCAAATTTCAACAGTTGTTTGCAACACTTCAGCAAAATTTCCTTTTGGAAGTCGTGGTTCCCATTCCTCGTCTCTCCGAGCCTCATAAACCAAAGCCGCTGCCATGGCGGCTAAGCTCGCGGCGTCTAGCTTGTTCCACACTCCTTCGCGAAGGCATTCTGAAATAAGCAGGTCTCGCTCACCGTAGATTCTTGCCAAAGTCTTTCCGGCTTCAAGAACCTCAAAGTCACCATCTACAACGTGAATGTAGTTTAAATCTGAAAGCATGTCGCAAATTTTGTCAAAGGTTTTGGCTACCTGATTTGTTCTGCCTTCAATTTGCGAAACTATGGCTTCAAGTTCGCGGCTAAGTTTGAACCAGCGTTCACCCCAGCGGGCGTGTGCTTCCCGTTCATTGCAAGAGTGACACGGATGCGAGCGCATGTCACGTTTCAGTTGATTCAATCTTTGTTCTTGAAGGTGCCGTCCCTTGCTTTGTCGCAAGTCTTTTCCGCGGTCTGCACGCACCCTAGATGCCGAAAGAGCACGTTCAATGTCTGTCATTTCGCGGCGTATCTTTGCGTATTCAACAAAGTCACCTTGGTGACACTTCATTGCTAGTTCGTAGCCGTCCAGTGAAACTTGCTTCTCGCGAATGCCCCTAGCAAGACCAACCACAGATCTATCGGCTTGAAACTGTGCGAAAGAAGTCTCTAAAACTTCTCTAGATCTCTCTCTACCGAATGCCTCTAGAAGGTTTACTGACATGTTGTAGGTGGGCTTAAAGGGGCTAATTAGCGGGTATGTTCGCTTGCTGGCAAGACCGGCGACGCTGTTGGGATCAAGATTCGCGCTCCATTGAATTACCGAATGCCCCTGGGTGTCGATTCCGCGTCGCCCAGCGCGCCCAGTGAGTTGTGTGTACTCCCCTGGTGTTAGGTTTACGCGACCTTCACCATTGAACTTATCTAGTCGTTCAAGTACCACAGTTCTAGCCGGCATGTTAATTCCCAAAGCCAGGGTTTCTGTTGCGAAAACTACTTTCACAAGTTTTCTAAGAAAGAGCTCTTCGACTACTTCTTTAAATGCCGGCAGCATTCCCGCGTGGTGGGCAGCCACACCTCTTTCGAGCCCGCTAAGCCACTCAAAGTATCCAAGGGTATTCAGATCTTCATCGGCGATGTTGTAGCACTTCTCTTCTACGAGCCTGCGTATTTCTTGCTTTTCTTCTGTTGTGGTTAGTCGAATATTGTGGCTTTGGCATGCCTTTACGCCGGCCTCGCAGCCTGCGCGACTGAATACAAAGAAGATTGCCGGCAGTAGATCCTCGTCTTCAAGGATGTCTACAATTTCGGGCTTAGAAATTCTGTGAATCTGTTTAAGCTGCATTCTCTGATGACCGAAGTCATTTCGGCGTCCGCGATTTGGCTTGTTTATAGGATTCCTGAGCTTGGTGGCGTGCATTTGTGCCAGTTCAGGATTCACTCTTGGATCTTTGGATGTCTCGTCAAAGAGCTCCATCAGCTCGTCGGCGAAAAGCACGTGTTGATTCAATGGAACTGGGCGAATTTCAGAAACTATTATCTCTGTGTCTCCGCGTACTTCATCAAGCCAGGCGCCAAACTCTTCAGCATTTGAAACTGTGGCGCTAAGCGACACAATTTTTACGTCTTTTGGTAAGTGCAGAATTACTTCTTCCCACACCGCACCACGAAATCTATCTGCTAGGTAATGAACTTCGTCCATAACCACGTAGCCCAAGCTGATGAGCGAATTTGAATTTGCGTAAATCATATTTCGCAAAACTTCGGTGGTCATTACGACGATTTGGGCTTCAGAATTTTGATTTGTATCACCCGTCAGCAAGCCAACTCGCTCTGCGCCATAGCGCTTAACTAACTCGGCGTATTTCTGATTACTAAGTGCCTTGATAGGAGTTGTGTAAAAAACCTTCTGATCTTTTTCTATCGCAAGGTGAATAGCAAATTCTCCGACGATAGTTTTACCGGCACCGGTTGGGGCGGCAACTAGCACCCCTTTGCCTTTGGCTAAGGCTGAACAAGCTTGTTCTTGAAAAGGATCCATGGGAAACTTCAGCAGATTAGCGAAGTTTGCAATTGAAGGGCTCTTAGATTTCTCTTTAGCCTTCGCAAATCTTTCCGATGGGCTTAGATCTTTTTCAATCATTTGATGGAGTTTCGATATTGAGTTCCTCTTCAAATTTTGAAGCTTTCTTGGCACGGCGTTTGTCGTTTAAGTAGGTAATTGCCGCTGCAAGGAAATAGAGCGCCAGCAGTGGGATCATAACCAAGAACATAGACATTGGATCTGCAGTAGGTGTGGCCAGAGCAGCAATCACAGCAATGACAAAAACGGCAAAACGCCATGACTTGATGATGCTTTGTGCAGTTAGCAAGCCAGCAAGATTTAACATCACTAGAACAACTGGAAGTACGAAGGCCAATCCAAAGATTAGAAGAATTCGAATGGTAAAAAGTATGTACTCGTTTGCATTAATAACATTTGCTGTTCCCCGAGGGGTGAAACCAATCAGGGTTGTGACGAAACCGGGAAGAGATATCCAAGCTAGCCAGCAGCCGGCAAGAAATAGTGGAAGTGCCGAGAACACAAAGCCAAGTGTGTATTTGCGTTCACGTTTTTTTAGCCCTGGTGTTACAAAAGCCCAAAGGTTATAAATCCAAATAGGGCTTGCCATCATCACGCCAAGAAAAATGGAAACTTGAAGTTGAAGGTCGAATGCGCCTGCAACTGTGCCAATGTTCAAGGTTGTGTTGACTCCCCTGCTGTTGGAAAGGTCGACCACGGGCTTTTGCAGAATTTGAAAAACAGGCTCGAATAAAAACCAACCAGCCACAGTGCCGGCAAAAATGAAAATTGCAGACCAAAAAAGGCGATTTCTGAGTTCTTTTAGATGCCCACCTAGGCTCATTCGGCCGTTGGGGTTAAGTTTTTTGGCCATGGATACAGCTGTTGAAGCAACTGTTAGTTGCTTGAAGCGCCTTCATCCTTTGGCTTGTCATCCGCTTTGATTTCCTTTTTGAAAATTCGCATTGATTGAGCCAAGCTCTTGGCCAAGCCTGGAAGCTTTGGGCCACCCCATAGTAGAATTCCCAGCCGTTTAGTCGCATTAGTGGAACCTGCTTTCATTTGGGTCAAAGCGCTTCAAGGACGCTATTAGCCTACGCTGTCGTTGCTCTTGTTTCTTAATTTTGCTCTTCAGTAGTTCTTTACGTCTGCGCATGGCAATTGTCGGATCCTGAAGTAAAGCGCTTTCTGGCTTGGCTAGTACGGGCTTATCTTCGAGCAATTTGCTCAACTGCTCAAGTTTTTGGGTCACTCGTTCTAGCTGGTGGGTCGCAGACATTGCCTTGTTCAGCAGTGATTTGAGTAAAAATGCCAGGAAAACTAAAGATGAAAGAACAAGGACAACCCAACTCCAGATCCAGAATGATTGACCCATGTTCTAATCCTCATTTTCAATGGTTGATTGAACCTGGTGTCCAAGAGCCGTCAACGCATAATTTCTAACCAAATCTTTGGCTTCTGCCGGGGAAATCACCTTGGCAGCGCCACCATACTTTGAAATCATTCGACCGATATTTGGAAGATGGCCAACTCGGATTTCTGCTCGTATTTTGCCATTCTCGGCATTGAGCGGTTCTCCAATATTTTTGATTTCTGAAATCAGCCGGTAAGCCTCAGGTTCCACTTCAATCAACACTCGAGCATCTGAGGTTGCTGCAATGTAAACCGCGTCATCTATTTCGTTGACTTTTTCTGCCGCAGAACTTCTAGGGGTATCAAGAAGTGCAATGCTTCGCATGCGATCTAGTTTGAAGTTTCTGACTTCTTGGTGGATTGGGCAGAAGGCTCTTAGGTACCAGCCATCAGTTCTGGGGTCAAGCCGCAGTGGCTCTAGGGTGCGCATTGATCGGTCACCCTTTTGGTTTATGTATTCGCAAGAAATTTGGGACTCGCTCATAATTGCTTTTCGCAAAATTTCTGCGCCTGCTTCTGCGCTTCCCGGGCGCAATTCAACAATTGGGTTTATGCCTCGAATTGTGTTTGCTGAAAGCAAATCTTGCAGTTCTTTTAGGTCGGCATCCTCTTTGAAAGCAGGAAGTGTGGCTAGATAGTTGAGTCCAGCGGCAATTGCGGAAGCTTGGCGATTTGAGAGTTTAGGAACATCGTCCACAACTAAGTTGTCAATTAATGAGAGAACCCCATTTTGCTCAAGCTCCTCGAGGTCAATCATGAAGAACCACTGCTCAAAACCGCTAACTTGGGCACGTGCTTCGTTAATTGAGGTGACAACTTTGCGAAGATATTTTGGTTCTAGATCAAAATGGGCCGCCGCTTCGTCTAAAGGCACCGGGCCTCTATTCTGCAGAAAACCAACTAGAGAAAGCATGAAATTGTATCTGTCTTCGCCGTTGAAATTATTGATTTTAGGCATGCGCTTCAACCACCTTTTGGAATCCTGCAAACACAGCGTCGGCAAGCTCTTTAGGTTTCAGTACTGAAACCTCACTACCAAAATCCCTGAGCTCCTCGGCAAGTAGTTCTAGGTCCATGTAATTGAACGCCACGATTCCATCTTTAGATCTTGGTGAGCCGTCAAGGTGAAAGTGGAACCACGCTCCGGAATCTTTGGCAACCTTGAGCTCGCACACCTGCTTAGCGATGTGCTGCATTAATTCGTTTGTTGTTTCTTGCAGGCGCTCGTGGCTTGGTGCTTCAAAGCCAACTTCAAGATCCCCATTTCTAACCGTTGCAACCTTGGAAACAATTCGCTTAAGTACAAAGTTTCTGGGCTCCTGTTGATCTACATCAAAGCACTGCAACAGCCATTGCCCGTCAATGTTGTGCAGCGACCAAGGCTGAACATGACGCTTAGATATCTGCCCATTGGCTTTGCGATAGCTGAATTTCACTTCGTGTTGATTTTCAATTGCTGTATTTAGAGGTAAGAAACAAGGCTCGTGAGTATTGATTCTTGGGGCAAATCCAATCAGGTCATCAGCCGCTTGTTCGACCCCTAGAGCCTTCAGCCTTACCAGCGCTTGACTGGCATCCGATTCAAGCGACGCTTGTGACCACACTTGGGCGGCGAGTGTGAGCAGCTGAAGGTGTTTGGCTGATAAATCGACATGACTTGGCCAAGTGAATGTGTCGTCAGCGATTACGTAGCAAATTTCTTCGGCTTCAGCGCTTGGGTTTGGAGTGTAAATCTGTATTCCAGTAGCGCGTAAATCTGTTTTGTCACGCTCGAACATTCGGTTTAGCGAGTCTTCGGTCGTGCCTGCGTTTATTGCCTCAATGTATCCGGGAATGGACTTGAACAGTTCGGCCTTGGTCAACCCACGCTCTGCAAATAGCAAGGCGCAGGTTAGTTGCAGTAGGCGCTCGGATTTATCGGACTTGGCCGGTTGCCAGGATTCTTCATTTTTGGCTGACATTAATCCCCCGATTATCAGTTGGCTGGTTTGGTGGTGCCCAAGATATCGATAACGAAAATAAGAGTTGAATTTGCCGGAATAGTTCCCTGTTCTTGGTCTCCGTAGCCCTCAGTTGGTGGAATTACCGCAACTACTTGCGAGCCAACTGTTTGCCCATCTAGAGCTTTGATAAAGCCTGCGATTAATTGGCCCTGGCTAAGTTGGAACTGCGCTGGTTGGCCACGGTCCCAAGATGAGTCAAACTTCTCGCCACCCCAAACGAAACCTGAGTAGTGAACCGTAATGCTGTCGCCTTGCGAAACTGCTTCCCCGGCACCCTTAATAAGTGTCTCAAGTTTGAACTCTTTTGGAGCATCTGTTTTAAGTTGCGTAATTCCTGGTGTGCCATTTTCGGCGCGAACGATTGATGGGAATCCGGCCTGGGCCGGTTGAGCTTCTCCGGTTGCGTAAGGAAGGTAGACCTTTCGCACGTCAATTACGTAAATAACAGAGTCGTCTTTGCCAATGCCGCTCTCTGCATTGCCCTCTGATTTATGTGCAAGCGCTGCTGGAAAAAGCACAGCAACTCTGGAACCAGCCTTTACACCCGACAGAGCATGGCAAAAGTCGGGGTACTGCCCGCTTGCAATCACCTGCGAGCTGAAATCGGTTCCGTCAAATTTCGTGGCTTGAAGCTTTGCACCGGTACCACCGTTTATTGCCATGAATTCAAGTTCAACAAACTGATCACCGGTAAATGCAGGACCAGACCCCTCGCTCAAGACTTTGGTTTCGATTTTGTCACTGCTAAGTGGAGAGGTGAAAGTTGCCTCAGGCACTGTGCCGAAGGCTCCGGTTACCTTGACCTGATCTATTGCGTTACCACCAACAAATTCTTCGCAAGTTGCCTTGATGTTTGAGAACCCCGCATTAGAGCCATTGGCGCAGGCACCAAGTGAGATTGAAAGTGATGCTGCGAGGGCTACCGTTAATAATTTGCGCAATGGATTCTTTTCTACTAGTTGCTTCAAGGTTATTCTTGCTCAATACGCGCTTCAGCTGCTGCTTCGGCACTTCTTATGGTTTTTCTAAGCTTTTTGTCTGAGACTTTTCTCTCACCAAGATGATCAGGATTCCAGGCGCTCAAATCTTCATCGGTGAATTCAGGCTTGTTTCTAGTTTTGAAATTTGGAGCCTCTGATCCAGGTGCCATTCGGCGCGCTGTGACTAGGAAACCAGTGTGCCCAATCATTCGATGTTCAGGGCGAACAGCAAGACCTTGCAGGTGCCATCCTCGAACCATTGACTCCCAGGCCTCGGGCTCGTTGAAATGACCACTATCTTTAAGGGCTTCGGTAAATCTAGATAACTGAGTAACAGTGGCAACGTATCCAATGATCAAACCGCCAGGCACCAATGCGGTTGCGCATTGCTCCACACACTCCCAAGGCGCCAACATGTCTAGAACAATTCTGTCTACAGTGCCCGGTTCTTTTTGCAAAGGAAGCTGTTCTTGCAAGTCGCCAATGTGAATATTCCAACTTGATGGAACGATTCCCAGGTTTGTCGCCACATTGGCTCTGGCAATGTCTGCGAATTCTTCTCGGCGCTCAAAGGAATCTAGAGTTCCGTGATCTCCGATTGCGCGAAGCAGGTACATACTCAGCCCGCCCGAGCCCACGCCGGCCTCGACAACTCTTGCTCCCGGAAAGATGTCTCCCATTGTTACAATCTGAGCTGAATCTTTGGGATAAATAATGGCCGCACCGCGCGGCATGGAAAGAACAAAGTCACTCATCAATGGTCTAAAGGCTAGATATTCAACACCCACCTGGTTGAGAACAACTGATCCTTCAGGCTTTCCGATGATGTCGTCGTGAAGCAAGTCACCTCTGTGCGTGCCGAACTTATCACCGGCGCGAAGAGTGATTGTGTTCAGTCGCCCTTTGGGTCCGGTGAGTTGCACTCGGTCACCTTCGCGGAATGGACCGGTAGGTAACTTTGCCTTCGAAATCGGCTGGTTCATGTCTTCCTAACTAAAAAAGTTTCTGCAAGTCCTTGACGCGAACGCCCTCAAGGGTTGGCCAAAGAATGCGGCCTGGAAACATTGGAATCTCAATAAAGTTTGGAATGCCAATCGCCTTTGTGCCAGCGGCTTCGGCCGAACGTAATCCGGTGTTTGAATCTTCGAAGGCAACACAGTCAGCCGGGTCAACGCCCAAAAGTTCAGCCGCCCTTAGGTAGGGATCAGCAAAAGGTTTTCCACGCAGCACATCGTCTCCGCCTACAATCACGTCGAATGCTTGAAATGGAATCTTGCTGACTACTTCTTCGGCCATTCTGTGCAACGACATTGTGACCAAAGCGGTTTTGACCTTTTTCTGCTTCAGTTCCCACAAAAGTTCCTTAGCGCCCGGGCGCCAAGCTATCGATTCGGCAAGTCTCGCAACTACAGAGTCCGTCAGGTGTTGGACTATGGCCTCGGTGTCCATGTCAGAGCCAATCTTGGCCTTAATAATCTTTGAGGACTCATAGAGACTGTTGCCAATTAAGTCATGACCGTCTTGCTCTGTCCAGGTGGCATTGTGGGCCTCGGCTAGAGCTTTTTCACTGGCCAACCAGTGGTGTTCTGAATCCACAAGCGTGCCATCCATGTCCCACAGCACGGCGGCTGGCAGCTTTTTTCCAAACATAATGAGTCGATTTTACCTTTGTCAGATTGCCTTAGGGTTTTAACTAGTAATAAAGCTCTAAACCTGAGGAAATCTTGAACATTTTTGCCGGCAGAACCCTAATTGTGGCCTTTGAGGGCTGGAATGACGCCGCCGAGTCTGCAAGTTCAGCGGCAAAATTCATTTGTGAACGTCTCAACGCAGATGTAATTGGAACGGTTGATCCAGAGGATTACTACGATTTCCAATTCACCAGACCGTCAGTTAGCTACGACTCAGATGGAAATCGCCAAATTAGTTGGCCTAGTACCGACTTATGCGCTCCTGCGGTTGAGGTTGTAGCTGCAGATCCTCAACTTGGTCGAGTGCACGTGCTACTTGGCGTTGAACCAAGCAGGCGTTGGCAGTCATTTACAGCCGAGATCATGGAGATGATCGAGGACCGTGAAGTTGATTCTGTTCTTTTTCTCGGCGCAATGTTGGCTGATGTGCCACACACCAGACCTATAGGTGTAATGGCTACCAGCCAGAATGAACGCGCTCGAGTGGAATTTGAACTTGAGCGCAGTCACTATGAAGGCCCGGTTGGAATTTTGAGTGTATTGGGGCAGGCGCTTGAAAAGGCGGGCATACCTAGCGTTGCTCTGTGGGCCTCAGTTCCTCACTACGTACACAACACTCCCTCACCTAAGGCAACGCTTGCGCTGCTGATTGAAATTGAAAAATACTTGGGTATTCAATTTGGTCACGGAAATCTAGCCGATGAAGCATTCACTTGGGAACGAGGAATTGATGAGGTTGCCGAAGGCGATGAAGACATGACTGGCTACATTGCCCAGCTAGAGAAAGCCAGAGATGAATTTGAATCACCGGCAGCTAGTGGCGATGCATTGGCCATGGAGTTTGAAAAATACTTAAGGGCCTCAGGTGATGCAAACACCGATAAAGGAGAAGCTGGAGACGAGCAAGAAGGCAAGCAGCCTTAAGCTGCCAGCATTACAAGTAAGGCTGAGCCCACTGCGATTCGCCAAACTACAAATGGCATGAAAGATCCCCTATTTAGGTATTTCAGCAGTGCAATAATCACCGAATAGCCCACGGCAAATGAAACCAATGTTGCCACAAGTGTTGCCAAGATCATTTTTTGATCAAGATCTGAATATGTGGTTGCAAATTCGTAAAGACCACTTGCAACAACGGCAGGAATGGCCAACAAAAAGCTATAGCGAGCGGCAGCTTGTCGGCTATACCCAAGAAGTAGGCCAACAGAAATGGTTCCCCCAGAACGTGAAACTCCGGGTATGACTGCCAGAGCCTGGCCAAGACCAAACAGAATTCCATGCTTGGTGGTTAACTGCTCTATTGATCTTTGTCGTTTTCCAACAAAATCTGAAATTCCAAGAATTATGCCAAAAACAATCAATGAGATTGCAATCACCCAGAGACTGCGAAGTTGGTTTTCAATTTGTTCTTTGAAAATTAGGCCAACCACAACCACCGGAATAGAGCCAAAAATAATCAACCAACCAAGTTTGGAGTCGCGTTCGACCTGCTCCCCTAAATTTTTAGCCCCCAAAAGTTTCGCAAAAAATGCCTTCAGAATGCGTGTAATGTCTCTCCAGAAATAAATCAAAACAGCAGCTTCTGTACCAAGCTGAATTGTCGCTATAAAGGCTGTCAGTTGAGGTCTAGACATTGAGCCAAGGCCAAGAAGCTGCTGGGCTATTTGAACGTGGGCGCTTGAGGAAATTGGCAAGAATTCTGTCAGTCCTTGAACTATTCCAAGAACTACCGCATCAAATGGGTTCAATCGTTCTCTTCTTCAGCCAATGAAATTGGAAGGTATTCTTCAAATTTTTCTGCGAGCGATTCCTCGTAGTTTAAGAAGGCATCTTCTAATTGGTAGTAGGCCTGCTCTACGGCTGGGTCGTCGGCACCGCGACGAGAAACCACTGCTTCAAAGTGGCGCTCGATTGAAGCAATGAACTGTTGCATTGAAATGCGCGCGTCTTGAGCCATAGCCCTAAACTACAACGAAAATATGCTGGGGGCTAGTACCTAAGAATCCAAAAACACGCGCTAGCTTGAGGTGTTAGTCCTCTTACGAGGGTAGGGGTTCAAGTCCCCTTTCGGACACTAAACCCTGGTCCTCCACGACCAGGGTTTTTCAATTAAAGGTGGCCTTAGCGAATTAGTATGAAAGCAATGCCAGATAGAGAAGCACTAACTGCCGCCGCAACATATGGCGTGGATTTTGCGCGTGAAAAAATGGCTGGAAAACGAATACTTGCTCTAACCGGGGCTGGAATCAGCACTGATTCTGGAATCCCTGATTACCGTGGTGCTGGCAGAGTTGCCCGCCACCCAATGACCTTTGACGTTTTTATGGGCTCCAAAGCAGCCCAAACACGTTACTGGGCTAGAAGTTTTATTGGCTGGAATCGAATAGCTGAGGCGCAGCCCAATCGAGGACATTTTGCACTGGCTCAAGCAGAATCGCTCGGAAAAGTTTTTCAAATCGTGACCCAAAATGTTGACAATCTTCATCAAAAGGCTGGCGCTAAGAATGTTATTGATCTGCACGGTCGCCTAGATCAGGTGCGCTGCATGTCTTGCGCTCAATCAATCAGTCGAATTGACATGGATAAAATGCTGGCCGAGTTAAACCCAGAGATCAGCCGGACCGGCGATTTTGAGTTCACCCCAGATGGCGATGCAGAAGTAGACGCAAGTGAAAATTTTCAGATTCCAGTTTGTCAAAATTGCCGTGGCGTTCTGAAGCCAGACGTCGTGTTTTTTGGCGAATCCGTACCTACTAACACAGTGGAGTTGGCCATGAAGCGCCTTGATGAAGCTGACGTACTTCTTGTTGCAGGCACATCGCTTACCGTGAACTCAGGCTTAAGGTTCGCCAGGCGCGCAGCCAGAGCAAATAAACCAATAATTATTGTTAACATTGGCGCAACCAAAGCCGACGAGCTTGCTACCGCAAAGATAGAGGCCAATACCTCTCTCGTTCTTGAAAGGCTTTTAATTGACTAGAACGACTATTGGTCTGCTTCGACATGGGCAGACAGACTGGAATATAGATTTCAGGCTTCAAGGAATAACCGATATTCCCTTAAATGAAACCGGTATTGCTCAGGCACGCGACGCGGCACAGGTAATAAATGCCGACGACTGGGATCTAATTCTGAGCTCTCCACTTTCTAGGGCCCGCGACACTGCAAACATTGTTGCGGAGGTCAATAATTTTGCATCTATTGAAATTGAGCAATTGCTTCTAGAACGTTCTTTCGGTGAGGCCGAAGGCCTAACGCATGATGAATGGCGTGCTAAATATGTCGATAGCAATTTAGTTCCTGGCGGGGAATCGTTGCCAGAGCTTGAGCTGAGGGCCAATCAATTGCTTGACAAGTTGTTGAAAAATTATTCAGGTCGCCGAGTTCTTACTGTTTCCCATGGAGCCTTAATTCGTGTGCTGCTAAGAATCGTTAGCCGTGGCGAATTCCCAAGAGACGGTGAGCGCCTGGGCAACGCCTGCCTAAGCTGTTTTGTACATGAAGAGGGTGAATGGAAAGTGCTTTCATATGAGCCGCGCACTTTGCACCCTGATTTGAATTTGCGCTAAAGGGTTTCTAAAAGCTTAATTAGGGTATTTGCCGATGAGTTCCAATTGAACTTCTTGGCTTGATCTTGGCTTAGCTTTGACACTTGTAACCAACGTGCCGGACTTTCAATACTTAGAACAGCATCGGCGAATGACCTTGGTGATTCTTGGTTGAAGTAAACCGCCGCTTCCCCGCCTATCTCTTGGAAGATTTCAATCTCAGAAACTACCGTGGGAATGCCCAGGGACATTGCCTCAACTAACGGAATACCAAAGCCTTCGTCACGTGAACCAGTAACTAAAGCCGTGGCACCGTTCAAGATTTTCAAGTATTCATTCTCTGAAACGCCGTTATGGAATATGACCTTAACGTTTTGCTGAATCAGTTGCTGTAGCTCAGCTTTTCTTCTGGAAGTGATTCTGCTCAAAAGATGCAGTTCGTATTCGGGTAAATGCTGCATTCCTGCTACAAGTACTTCAACGTTTTTGTAATCCATGAAGCTACCCATGTAAACCAGAGATTTAGTGGCCGGTGCTTCCAGTCTGCGGGTGCTTTGAGCGCCATCAGATGCCGCGTTGTAGACCACCTGAACCGGCTTGGTCGTGAGGCGATGTTTGGCCATTAGGTTTTTTGTGGTTTGTGAAACTGTGGCAATGGCATCGGCACGATTGAGTAAAAGTCTCTGGGGCGCGTAGGTCAAGTGGTAGAGGCGCCAAAGTAATTTCACGGCCACATTAAAGCTTGGTGGTGGGGTTGGGTGACGATAGTAGATCAAATCATGAACGGTAAGCACCAACTTGAATTTGCGCCCAAATGATCCCATTGTTTGCATTGGTGAGAAGACTTTTTTTGCGCCAAGTTTATTAAGTTGCAAGGCCACAAGAGGCTCAAAGATTGACGTTGGTGAATTTACTTTCACAAATTTGATTCCTTTGGGCAGCTTCTCAAGCTGCCTTAGGTCGCTAATTACTGCTGTGACATCAATTTGATTATTTAAAGAATTTAGCAGCCCTACAGAGAATCTACTGATTCCATCGTGGTGCGCTATTTGAATGTAGCGGGCATCAAAGAAAATACCGGAGCTCATTTATCGCTCTCCATTTGCTTCACAAACTGTCTGATGTCATCAGCCACCTCGTTTGGAATTTCGTAGTGAGTTAGGTGACCAACCGACATGTGTTGGCTGATTACATATGGAACTGGGATCTTTTTTGCCATGGCAAACTGCTGCTTCGGTGATGTGATGTCATCTTTATCGCCGATTATCAAAAGAGTTGGATTCTTGAACTCGGCAGCGTAGTCACTAACATTGTGTGAAATTGAAGCTGTGTAACCTTCGATTGCCACTCTGCGACTGGCGAAGTCATTAAAGTTCGCATCGTGTTGGGCGTGCACCCATGCTCTAAGCGGCCTATGCCAGCTTTTTGTCATAATGATGCTCATGCCTCTAACCATTGGCCAACTCTTTAGCAGCCACTCCCCTTGCTTTAGTGGCAAGCTACCGGCCAGCGCAAAAAAAGTTTGAGCAATTTTTGTGATTGGTGCGTTTGGTCCCTTTAGCGCTGGAGCCGAAACAGGGTTTTCAAGCACCAGCAATTCAATTTCGTCTGAATGCTTGGTGGCAAAGGCAGAGCAAACGATACTGCCGAAGCTGTGGCCCAACAAAATAGGCTTCTGGGCAAGTTTCAAAGCTGCTATGAATTCATGCACCCAGTTTGAATAGGCATCGATTGAGTGTGTTTCTGGAAACTCCGTTGATTGACCAAAACCGGGCAAATCAGGAATAATCACGTGAAAATCTTCTAGCGCACCAGCGATTGCCTCTAGCCCGTGATGATTTCCCCGATAACCATGAATGAACACGATAGTTTTGGCTGCCTTTGTTTTGCTTGGGTATACCCAATACCTGGTGACGGTGTCGGCAACCTGCACAGATCTTGGTACAGAACGTTCTAATGCCTTTTTTGCTAAAGCGGCTGACTCTAAAAACATTTTTAGACCGAGAAGTACTTTGCCTCAGGGTGGTGCAGCACCATTGCATCTGTTGATTGCTCTGGATGCAATTGCAACTCTTCAGACAAAGTGACGCCTATTAGCTCGGGCTTTAGCAGTTCAACAAGCTTGACGCGATCTTCAAGTTCTGGACACGCCGGGTAGCCGAAGGAGTATCGGGCTCCTCGGTAGTCGAGTTTGAAAAGGCCTTCAACGTTAGTTGGGTCTTCGGCAGAGAAACCCAAGTCTTCACGAATTCTCGCGTGCCAAAATTCAGCAAGCGCCTCTGTTAGCTGCACTGACAAACCATGGATCTCGAGGTATTCACGGTATTCGTTCTTGGCGTATAGCTCGTTTGCTGCTTCTGAAATGCGATTTCCCATGGTTACCAGTTGGAATGGAACAACATCAACCTTCCCGCTTTCCTTAGAGGCAACGAAGTCACTTAGACATAGGTGGCGATCGCGTGCTTGCCTAGGGAACTTAAATCGCATGCGCTCTGTCCCGGGCACTCCGCCAGAGCCGCCATCGGTTGCCCCTTCTGGGCCGTGGTGCAAAATAACCAGGTCATCGCCATCTGAAACCGCTGGAAAATAACCGTAGACAACAGCCGCTTCTAAAAGAGACTCAGTTTGAATCTTGTCTAGCCAGGCTCTAAGTCGTGGTCGGCCTTCTTTTTCAACTAACTCTTCGTAGCTTGCTCCATCTTCGGCGCGAGATGGCTTCAGCCCCCATTGCCCCATAAATGTGGCTCGTTCGTCTAGGAACGATGCATAGTCTCTAAGCGGAATACCCTTGACTACTCTCATCCCCCAAAAAGGAGGATTTGGAATGTCGTTGTCGCTGGCAACATCGGAGCGGTCAGGAATTAGATCTGGTTCAGTGCGTACCAGCAAGTTTTTGGGCTGAACTAATTTTTTCTTAAGCGGTGGAAGTGTTACTGAGGTATCGCCGCGCTTAATTTTTACTAGTGCGTCCATTAGTTTCAGGCCCTCGAAAGCGTCTCTGGCGTATCGGACCTCACCCTCAAAAATTTCTGCCAGATCTTGTTCGACAAAACTTCTAGTTAGAGCTGCACCGCCAAGAATCACTGGCCATTTTTCGGCAACGCCTCTTTGATTCATTTCTTCGAGGTTTTCACGCATGATTTGTGTAGATTTCACAAGCAAACCACTCATACCTATAACGTCAACCTGGTGCTCTTCTGCTGCACGCAGAATCTCGTTGATAGGTTGCTTGATGCCAATGTTAACTGTTTCAAATCCGTTGTTGCTAAGTATGATGTCAACTAAATTCTTGCCAATGTCATGCACATCGCCGCGTACCGTTGCAAGCAGAATTCTGCCCTTACCGGTGTCATCAGTTTTTTCAATAAATGGCTCAAGGTGGGCAACGGCGGTTTTCATAACCTCGGCAGACTGCAGAACGAATGGCAACTGCATTTCACCTTTACCAAACAGCTCGCCCACTACCTGCATACCTTTTAACAAAAAGTCATTGATGATTACGAGAGCCGTGTAACCCGCAGCCATGGCTTCGTCAAGATCTGGTTCTAGACCCTTCTTTTCGCCATCGATGATTCGGCGCTCTAGGCGAGCCTCAATCGGCATTAGAGCAAGTTCTTCTGCTCGTGACTGGCGACTTGCAGCGGAATCTACCCCGCTGAATACATCAAGAAACTTAGTTAGCGGGTCAAAGGTGGTGTTGCCATCGGAGTCAAAGGTTCGGCGATCATAAATTAGGTCAAGCGCCGCCTCTAATTGAACTGCGGGAATCTGGTTAAGGGGCATGATTCTGGCAGCATGCACGATAGCCGAGGTCAGGCCTACCTGCACACACTCGTGCAGGAAGACCGAGTTCAGCACGTGTCTTGCTGCGGGGCTTAGGCCAAATGAAATATTCGAAATACCTAAAGTTGTCTGCACACCAGGGAAAGATTCATTTAGTTTGCGAATTGCCTCAATAGTTTCAATTCCATCGCGGCGAGTCTCGTCTTGACCGGTGGCAATTGGAAAAGTAAGCGTGTCCACTGTGATATCAACTAGGCGCATTCCCCAATTTTGGGTTAGGTCGTTAATTAGGCGTTCAGCAATTGCAAACTTGGTGTCGGCGGTGCGCGCCTGCCCCTCTTCATCAATAGTTAGTGCAACCACGGCAGCTCCGTGCTCTCTAACCAGTGGCATGATTCGAGCAAAACGAGACTTGGGCCCATCGCCATCCTCGTAGTTCACCGAGTTGATCATTGCTCGGCCACCCATGCACTCCAATCCGGCCTCAAGCACTGCCGGTTCGGTTGAATCAAGAACAAGTGGCAAAGTGGTTGCAGTTGCTAATCGGCTTACTAGTTCACGAGCGTCTCGGGCGCCGTCTCGGCCAACGTAGTCAACACAAACATCAAGAAGGTGCGCACCTTCGCGTGTTTGGCTGCGTGCAATTTCAATGCACTCTTCCCAGTTTTCTGCCAGCATCGCATCACGGAAAGCTTTTGAGCCGTTTGCGTTGGTGCGTTCGCCAATTGACAAATAGGTCATGGTTTGGTCAAACGGTTGGTGTTGGTACAGACTTGCCAAGCCTGGTTCATCAATAAGAGCCGGACGTTTTGGTTTTGCATTTTCTACTGCTTTGGCAACCTCGGCAATATGAGCCGGAGTTGTTCCGCAACAGCCACCAACTAAACCAGCGCCATACTCATTTACGAATTGCAGTTGCGAGGCCGCTAACTCACTTGCAGTAAGCGGATAGTGTGCTCCGTGGGCTCCAAGAATCGGCAACCCCGCATTTGGCATAACAACAAGAGGCAGGGAAGAAAACTTTGAAAGGTAACGAAGGTGCTCGCTCATCTCGGTTGGTCCTGTTGCGCAATTCAGACCAATTGCATCAATTCCAAGGGCACTCAACGCGGTAAGCGCCGCGCCGATTTCAGAACCCAGCAACATTGTGCCAGTGGTTTCGATGGTTACCGATACCAAAATTGGAATTTGAACGCCTAGTTGGGTCATGGCGCGCTTAGAACCGATGATTGCACTCTTTGCTTGCAGCAGGTCTTGTGCGGTTTCAACCAGAATCGCATCAGCTCCGCCGCGAATCAAGCCTTTGGCGCTTAGCTGATATGCGTCGCGCAGAACTGAAAACTTTTCGTGACCAAGGCTAGGCAATTTAGTTCCCGGCCCCATAGACCCGAGCACCCAACGTGGCTTTTCATCGGTGTTGAAATCGTCTGCAACTTCGCGCGCAACCTTGGCCCCCGCAAAAGCTAGTTCTTCAATGCGATCTTCAATTCCGTACTCTGCAAGATTTGCGAAGTTAGCTCCGAAAGTGTTGGTTTCAATGGCTTCGGCGCCGCTCTTTAGGTACTGGGCGTGAATGTTGGTAATAATGTCTGGCCTGGTGACATTCAAAATTTCATTGCAACCCTCAAAGCCCTCAAATTCATCAAGAGTTGGGTTAGCTTCTTGGATCATGGTTCCCATTGCTCCATCGGCAACTACAACACGAGATCGTACGGCCTCAATCAGGGCTTGTGAGCGGGGAGTAAACATATGTCATAAGTCTAACCGAGGGACTTTACTGTGCCGCGGTCGAATATACTTATGAGATGCCTGAAAACAGTTTGCTGCGGAAATCTAAGCTCGAGAGCCTTAGCTTTAAGAGCATTTCCGAAGTATCAAAGGCAAGGCTGGCTCTTGATGAGCCAACCCTTTCATTTGAGTTTTTTCCACCTAAAGATGATGCCGGCGAGGCTAGTCTCTGGAATTCTTTTGAAAAACTGCTTGAGGTCTCCCCTGATTTTGTGTCGGTGACCTACGGTGCCGGGGGCTCAAACCGTGAACGTTCTCTGGCTGTTGTAGACAAAATGGCTAAAGAAGTGCTCACTATTGGTCACTTAACTTGCGTCGGAGCCTCGCGCGAAAGCACCACCGAAATCATCAGACGGTTTGAGTCTGCTGGGGTTGGTGCGATTTTGGCACTACGCGGTGATTCACCAAAAGATGACCCAAACGCACTCCAAAAAGGCGAGCTAAAGTCGGCCCTAGAGTTAGTTGAACTGGTTCACAGAGAAACTTCACTTGAGGTTGGGGTGGCTGCGTTCCCAGAGGTTCACCCGGAGTCTGCAGACATGGCACATGACTCAAAAGTTCTAAATCTAAAACAAGACGCTGGTGCAAGTTTTGCCGTAACCCAACTATTTTTCAGCGTTGATGCATATACCAAGTTGGTCGAGTCGGCCAAGGCCGCTGGCGCGGTAATTCCAATCGTGCCAGGACTTATGCCAATAAGTAATGCCAAGCAGGTGGTTCGAATGGCTGAACTAAGCGGCGCGCGGATTCCTGATGAACTGTTGGCAAAGTTTGAATCGGCCAGAGACGATGCCCATGCGCGCGAGATTGGCATGGAATATTCAATTAAATTGGCTGTTGATTTGATCGCTGCCGGTGCTCCTGGAATTCACATTTTCTCTTTGAATTCTCATGTGGCAGCAATAGAGCTTGCGCGTGCCGCCGGGTTGTGTCGCTAGTTAGACCTAGCCTGTTTTTATGAACGATCAATTGAGTTTCGATTTTGCAGCAAATCTTCCAGACTGGGCAAAGCAACTAGCTGTATTTGACCTAGAAACCACGGGCTTAGACCTAACCGATGCTCGAATCGTAACGGCCTGTGCCGTGGAATTGGATGCAAATGGCAATGTGGTTGGGGCTAATTCTGAATGGCTTGCAAACCCAGGCATCGAAATACCAACTCAGGCCAGCGATGTTCACGGCGTGACAACCGAAATTGCGGTGCGCGATGGACGCCCAGCAGACTTAGTAGTTGGCGAGTTACTAGAGACTCTAAGAGGGTTCTTTGCACGAGGCATGCCAGTTGTTGCCTACAACGCTCCTTACGACTTCACAATTTTGCACTACGAGGCGCTTCGTCATGGTTTAGAGCCACTAAAACTTGGCGCTGTGATTGACCCCTTGGTCATCGATAAACACAAAGATAAATACCGAAAAGGAAAGCGTCGCTTAGAGAATGCAGCAGAGTTCTACAAAGTGGCACTTGATGATGCTCACAACGCAACCGCAGACGCTATCGCGGCCGGAAGAGTTGCCCAAGCCATTGCCCTTCGTTGGGCTGATGAGTTGCCGGCTACAGCAGCCGAGTTGCATGAAGCTCAAATCAGCTGGAGCGAAGCAATCGATGCAGATTTTGAATCGTATATGCGCCGCAGCGTGAACCCTGATTTCACTGCCACTCGCGGTTGGCCATTGAAGCTGGCCAAATAAAACCCAGTTAAAACAAAAAGCCCCGCCGAAGCGGAGCCTTTTGGTCTCAACCTACAAGCTGTGTGGACAACTTGCGGTTCTCGCGGAGCTTACGCTCCGAAGTGGTGTGTTTAATGCCTAAAAATTAGGCACCAAATCCTTTGTATCTTGCGTTGAAGCGCTCAACACGACCAGCGGCATCCATGATGCGCTGCTTACCGGTGTAGAACGGGTGTGACTCTGAAGAGATTTCAACGTCGAAAACTGGGTAAGAGTTGCCGTCTTCCCACTCAATGGTCTTGCTGCTTGAAACAGTTGAGCGAGTAAGGAACGCTACACCCGATGCCAAGTCGCGGAACACAACTGCTTCGTAGGTTGGGTGAATGTCTGCCTTCATGGGAAAACTCCGTAATAATCGAAAACTTTGGGGTTTGTGCCGAACGGGCACTAGTTGACAAGCATACCAGAGGGAATCCGGCTTGAAAAGCAATTTTTGAGGCTAATTAGCGCGCTCTAACGCGGAATCTGCCCTCGGTGAAGTCAACATTTAGCCCAAACCCAAAGGCTTCGCTGATTTTTTCAGAGGTAAGAGTCTGGTGGATTTCCCCAGCCGAAAAGATCTGTCCCTGGCTGAGGATTAGCGCGTGTGTGAATCCGGCTGGAATCTCTTCTAGGTGGTGTGTAACCATGACCATGGCTGGAGCCGCTGAGGCTGAAGCGTATGCACCAATAATTTTGATTGTTTGCTCTCTGGCAGCCAGGTCAAGGCTTGCTACCGGTTCGTCGAGCAGTAACAGTTCTGGGTCGGGCATGACTGCACGTGCAATTTGCGTTCGCTTACGTTCACCATCACTCAAAGTGCCAAATGCTCGATCGGCATGACCATCTAGGTGCCATTCGTTTAGAACTCTTCTTGCGCGGCGTTCATCGATGTCTTCGTATTTTTCGTTCCATCTTCCGGTAACCGCATAGCTTGCTGTCATTACGGCATTCAACACTGTTTCTGAATTTGGGATATGGGCGGCTAGAGCCGAAGAGGCAAAGCCAATTCGAGTGCGAAGCTCAAAAACATTAATTTCACCAAGACGTTCACCAAGAATTGTGGCTTGGCCCGAAGAAGGGTGTATTTGCGCCGCGGCCACTCTTAGCAAGGTAGTTTTTCCAGCACCATTTGGGCCAACAATTACCCAGCGCTGGTCTGATTCAACTTGCCAGTCAACGTTGTTCAAGATTGGTCGGCCGTCGCGGATAACCGTGACGTTATTTAGATCGATGACGCGAGACATGCTTTTAGCCTAGGCGGTTGCGTTGATTGCGCTCTGATAGACGCGAATCGTTTCAGCTGCGATGCTTTGCCAGCTGAAGTTGTCTTCAACCCTCCTACGACCTGCCTTGCCAAATTCCGCAAGTTTTGGGTGCTCAAGCATCTTGTTAAGAGCCGCAGCAAAATCGGCTACAAATTTTGCTTCGTCAAGAGGTTTTCCGCTGCCGTCTTGAACTTGCTCAATTGGAACCAGTAGCCCAGTTTCATCGTGGGCAACTACTTCTGGAATTCCACCAGTTGCTGTAGCCACCACTGCGGTACCGCAGGCCATAGCTTCTAGGTTCACAATTCCAAGGGGTTCGTAAATAGATGGGCAAGCAAAGACCGTTGCCGCCGACAGCATTGCAATCAATTCTTCGCGGCTTAGGTGCTTTTCAACCCAGATAACGTTGTCACGCAGTTTGCGCAATTCACTAACAAGGTCAGTCACTTCTTGCAAAATTTGCGGGGTGTCTGGAGCTCCTGCGCAAAGTACCAATTGCACATCACTTGGAAGTTGGCGCGCAGCTTTCAAAAGATAAGGAAGCCCTTTTTGCATTGTTATGCGACCAACAAAAACTACTGAACGCTGATCTGGATTAACTCCGTTTGCACGAACTAGGTCTGGGTTGTCTGCGGCTTGAAATGCCTCGAGGTCAATCCCATTGTGAACCACGCTCACTTTGTTTGGATCAAGCTGCGGGTAGGCGCGAAGTATGTCTTTTCTCATGCCATCTGAAACGGCGATAATTCCAGTTGCATCTTCGTAGGCTGATCTTTCGATCAAAGATGAAAGCCGGTAACCACCGCCAAGTTGCTGCTCTTTCCATGGTCGTAGTGGCTCGAGGCTGTGAGCTGTAATCAAATGGGGAATGCCGTGGAGTGCCGCAGCTACTTGCCCGGTGAAATTTGCGTACCAGGTGTGGGTGTGAACTAGGTCGGCCCCAGCAATGTCTGAAACCATGGTTAGGTCGGTCGACATGGTCTGTAGGGCCGCGTTGGATGCATTGAATTCCGCAGAATGGACATAGGCGAATGTATCGGTTTCATTACGGTCTTCGCCGAAGCAACGAACCTTGACCTCTATGTCTTTTCGCAGAACCTTTACTAATTCAGCGACATGTACGCCCGCACCGCCATAAATAAATGGTGGATATTCCTTGGTCACCAAATCGATTCTCATGACGCAATGTTATCTGTTCGGAACATTTGGGGAATAACATTCTGACTATGAGCACTCCAAGAGTTTTCGGTATGGTCCTGGCCGGTGGTGAAGGAAAGCGACTCATGCCTCTAACGGCTGATCGCGCCAAGCCTGCGGTTCCGTTCGGGGGCAGTTACCGACTAATTGACTTTGCACTTTCAAACCTCATCAATTCCGGCCTGCGCCGCATAGTTGTCTTGACGCAATATAAATCGCACAGCCTTGACCGCCACATCTCTCAGACCTGGCGCATGTCTCCCCTCTTGGGTTCATACGTTGCTTCTGTGCCGGCACAGCAACGCCTTGGAAAGCGCTGGTTTTCAGGTAGCGCCGATGCCATCTTGCAGAGCATGAATCTGCTTAGTGATGAACGGCCAGACATTGTTGTGGTGGTTGGTGCCGATCACGTTTACCGTATGGACTTTGACCAGATGATTCAGGCCCACATTGAATCAGGACGTGGCGTGACCGTAGCTGCAATTCGCCAACCGCTTCATCTGGCAAACCAATTTGGCGTTATTGAGGTTGATGATTCAGATAAAACCAAGATCGCGGCATTTAGGGAAAAGCCAAGTGACCCAAAGCCGTTAGCCGATAGCCCAGGTGAGGTTCTGGCATCAATGGGTAATTACGTTTTTAGCGCGCAAGCATTGATCGATGCAATTGAGCATGATGGCACCTTAGAAGACTCATCTCACGACATGGGTGGCGATATCGTTCCTTATTTTGTGGGTCGTGACGACGCAAGCGTTTATGACTTTACCTATAACGAGATTCCAGGTTCAACAGACCGTGACCACTCATACTGGCGCGACGTAGGAACGATGGAGTCTTACTACGAAGCTCATATGGATTTGATTTCGGTGATGCCGATTTTCAATTTGTATAACCATGAATGGCCGGTCCACACTCAGCAGGTTAATTTGCCTCCGGCAAAGTTTGTGCATGATGGTGAGGGCAACCAGGGTCGAACAACCGATTCAATAGTTTCGCTGGGAACTGTGGTTTCCGGCGGAATTGTTGAACGTAGCGTCTTGTCGCCGAATGTTCGGGTGCATTCCAGGGCTCTAGTGACCGATTCAATTTTGCTTGATGGTGTGCAAGTCGGACGCGATTGCACTGTAAGACGGGCTATCCTCGACAAGAGCGTTGTCGTAGCCGATGGCGCATCGATTGGTGTCGACAAACAGCGCGATCTCGATCGCGGCTTCTTTGTCAGCGAATCGGGCATCACAGTTGTTGGGAAGGGCGTTCTGGTTACTCCGTGACCGAATTTCTAGTGGTTTTTGATGTGGATTCAACTCTCATTGAAGATGAAGTAATTGAGTTATTGGCCGAAGTCGCAGGCAAGCGTGAAGAAGTTGCAGCTGTGACAGAAAGAGCTATGGCTGGCGAGTTGGATTTTGCTCAAAGCCTTATCGAACGTGTTGCCACACTCAAAGGCCTGCCTGAATCGGTATTTGAGGATGTGCAAAAACGCATCACCATCACGACCGGTGCCAAAGAGACCATTTCGGCTATTCAAAGTGCTGGCGGTAAGGTTGGGGCGGTCTCAGGTGGATTTAACCAATTGCTTACTCCCCTAGCTGCCGAACTAAAGCTTGATTTTGCCCGGGCAAACCAACTTGAAGTGGTGTCCGGATTCTTGACTGGCAAGGTCTTAGGCTCCATCATCGACAGAAGCGCCAAGGCAGCGGCACTTCAGGAATGGTCGGCGGTAAGCGGTTTGAGGCGAACAGTTGCTGTTGGCGACGGGGCAAACGATCTTGAAATGATGGCAATTGCTGACTTAGGTGTGGCCTTTAATGCAAAACCAATAGTTCGCGAAAAAGCCGATGTTGTTATTGAAGGTAAGGACCTTCGTAAACTGCTTGAGCTGTTAGGCCTCTAGCTAAAGTCTGAAGTATCTCCAACTAAACGAGTGTTGTCAGTTGGCACGGGCTCAACAGCAGCTAACGCTACCTCTGCAGCAAACTCCTGAACGTTGTATAGCTTGCCTGCCCCCTCACGTCGTGCCTCGATTGCACCAGGATTAGCGCGTTCAAGAAGCGTTGCGGTTATTGTGCCTTCAATCATGTCTCCTGACACAACCACAAAACCAATTTGACGTTCTGCAAGGCTTGGAATTAATTCACGAAGTGCGTCTTCGCCGGCGCGCTTAGAAAGCGCGACCGGTAGGTATTCCGGCATGGTTGGAGTGGTGCGTATGAAGTGCGCTTGGTGACTGGTTACAAAAACAACTCGAGCCCCATCCTTCAGGTAAGGCAAAGCGCTTTTCAAGAGGTTTAGTTGTGAATCGCGATTTAGTCTCATTGCGTAATCTTCGCCAAGTCCCGCTTCCATTCCCCCGGATGCGTTCATAACCAAAATATCTAGTTGACCGAATGCTGTCTTGGCTGCATCGAACATTTGCTTCACAGATGCGGAGTCAGTTAGGTCAGCGCCTACCGCAATTGCTTGACCGCCATTCGCCTTTATTCCGTCAACAATCTTCAGGGCGCGAGCTTCTTTATTTCGGTAGTTGACAACAACGGCTGCACCGGCCTCAGCGAAATAACCTAGAGTGTCGGCTCCGATTCCGCGCGATGAACCGGTTACTAGAGCGGTTTTGCCAATTAGGCTTCCGGTTGCAAGTGGGTTAGACATTTTGACTCCGTTGTTGATGTTGATGTGTGTGAAATTGAACTTAATGACCCATGCCTAGGCCGCCATCCACTGGAATGACAGCGCCAGAAATGTAACTCGCGTCATCGCTGGCTAGCCAAGAAACGACTTTGGCCACTTCCTGCGGTGATGCAAATCTTCCGGCCGGAATCTTTTTCTTATATTCTTCTTGCTGTGCTTCAGGTAACTCAGCGGTCATGTCGGTGTCAATAAAACCTGGTGCAACTACGTTGGCTGTTATTCCTCTGCCACCAAGCTCACGAGTAACTGACCTGGCCATTCCAACTAGCGCAGACTTTGCTGCCGAGTAATTAACCTGACCAGCAGAGCCAAGTAAACCAACTACTGACCCAATTAAAATCACTCGGCCGTATTTGGCTTTGATCATGCCTTTAGTGGCTCGGCGTAAAACACGGAATACACCATTCAAGTTGGTGTTGATTACTTCTTCAAACTCTTGGTCGCTCATTCTCATGAGCAGTGTGTCTCTGGTAATTCCGGCATTGGCTACCAATACCTCTACAGGACCTAGTTTTTCTTCTACCTCGGCAAATGCCGCATCAAGGGAAGCCGCATCTGTTACATCGGCTTTTACGCTTAGTGAACCTGAAGGACCTTCGCCGCTTCGAACCGTGACGGCAACGCGGTGGCCAAGGCTTATGAACTCTTCTGCAATTGAGCGGCCGATGCCTCGATTACCACCGGTAACTAGGACTGTTCTTGGCGTGGTCATAGTGCCCTCTCTGCAAATTCAGCTAGAGCCAATCTGAGGCTCTAAGGAATAACGTTGCCCATTTATGGCTTGGAACAAATGAAGTCTAGTCTTTGAGTAAAGCAAATTGATGGGAGAACTCGCATGGCCAAGCCACAAAGCCTCACCTCAATCGCTCAATCTCCAGAAGACGAGCGTCGCTCGCGCATGCTCAAATACACCCTGGCCATGAGCATTCGCGTAGTTTGCATTGTTTTCGCCATGTTTGTTCAAGGCTGGCTCATGTGGCTGTGCTTTGCTGGGGCCATCTTGCTTCCATATTTTGCGGTAGTAATTGCAAATGCTTCCGGTTCGGCTCAAAAGAGTGACTCATTACCTAAGGCTGTGGCGCCCACGCTAGTTATCACGGCCGAATCTTTTGCAAATACTAAAAAGCCGAATGACTCCTAAAGGAACTTATAAGTGCTCAAGAGCTGGTTGCCACAACGCTGCTAATTGCAAAGTATTTTGGCGAAACCCAAAGATTCATAGCCAGGAGCGCAGCAAAACCTGGCTAGCCTGCAGCGATCACCTTCAGTTTCTGATTGACTATTTAGATACACGTGGCTTTTACATAGGCACAGAAAAGATCTAATGAAGAACCTTGAAACAATGAAACGCTGGGCAGTTTGGCTAGTAATTGCTTCTCTCTTTGCAGTGGCTTGTGTTTTTCTTTCCCAATGGCAATTCAATCGTCGTGCTGAAGCTGTTGCCAAAATAGAGCTGATTCAGAACAACTTTGATCAGTCACCGGTGGAGTTATCCAACCTAATTTCCCGAGATGAATTGGCAAAGTCTGATGAATGGCGTCCGGTGGTCTTAACCGGCACATTTGAACCCCAGAAATCTGTGTTGGTTCGCAATCGTCCCTATAACGGACAGCCAGGGTTTTTGCAGGTAATACCTTTTGTCTTAAGTGATGGTTCAACAATTGCCATCGAAACCGGTTGGCTACCAACGGGCAACGAGCAAGATTCGCCAGATGATATTCCGCTGCCCGACGAAGAACCAAGATCTATAGTTGCTCGCCTTAGGCCTTCCGAGCCGACTCTGGGAAGAGATGCTCCGGCTGGGCAACTTGGAACCATCAACGTTGACTCGCTTGTAGAAAAAATGGCACTTGATGGCAAGGTGTTTAGAAACTTTTACGCCCGCGCGAGTGAAAACTATGCCGGATCCGACTTTCCCAAAGTGCTTTCGAAACCTGATTTGAACGAAGGAAACCACCTGAGCTATGCGCTGCAGTGGATACTTTTTGCACTCATGGCATTTGGTGCGCTTTGGTGGGCTATCACTCAAGAGCAACAAGCTAAAAGAATCGCGAATAACCCAAATTACGTACCTAAGAAAAGAAAAAAGGTTGGCGACGAAGATAAAGCTGCCGAAGACGCGATTAGCTAAATTGGCTTAGCTAAGCTCAATCAACTCGGCGTAGCCGTCGTTCCAGTGGTCTTCATCGCCATCAGGCAAAATCAGAACGCGTTCTGGGTTTAGCGCAAGTACGGCACCAACGTCGTGCGACACCAAGACCACTGCCCCGGTAAAGGTGCTTAGTGCGCGCAAAATTTCTTCACGGCTAGCAGGATCTAAGTTGTTTGTCGGCTCATCTAGTAGAAGAACGTTTGCAGAAGAAACCACCAAAGATGCCAAAGCAAGGCGAGTCTTTTCTCCTCCACTTAGAACTCCGGCAGGTTTATTGACATCGTCCCCGGTAAATAGGAACGAGCCAAGTACTTTTCTGGCATCTGTGTCGGCCAGTTGAGGCGCAGCCTGTTGCATGTTTTGCAGCACACTCTTTTTTACGTCAAGGGTTTCGTGTTCCTGAGCAAAATAGCCCACCTTAAGTCCATGACCTTCAATAATTTTTCCGGTATCGGGCTTGTCTATTCCGGCGAGCATTCTTAGAAGGGTTGTTTTACCAGCACCGTTTAGACCAATGATTACTACTTTTGAACCTTTGTCGATAGCAAGATCAACCGCCGTGAAAATTTCAAGTGAACCGTAGCTCTTGCTTAGGTTTTCACCCATTAGTGGGGTGCGCCCACATGGAGCAGGATCAGGAAATTTAATTTTGGCTACGCGCTCAACTTCGCGCACATCATCTAGGGAACTAAGAAGAGATTCAGCACGCCTAACCATTTGCTTGGCTGCCACAGCCTTGGAAGCTTTTGCGCCAAACTTTGCCGCCTGTAGCTGCAGGGTGCTGGCTTTCTTCTCGGCGATTGCACGGTCACGCTTTCGGCGTTCTTCATCGGTTTCGCGAGCCTTCTTGTAAGCATTCCAGCCCATATTGTAGATATCAATTACGGTGCGATTGCCGTCAAGATAAAAGACTCGGTTCACGGTTTCTTCAACCAAATCAACGTCGTGACTAATCACGATTAAGCCACCCTGATAGGACTTTAGAAAATCTCGAAGCCACATTACTGAATCGGCGTCAAGGTGGTTTGTGGGTTCGTCGAGAATCATTGTTTCCGCATCGCTAAACAAAATGCGGGCAAGCTCAATGCGCCGACGCTGACCACCAGAAAGAGTTTTTAGTGGTTGGTCAAGAATGTGATCTTTAAGCCCAAGATTGCTGGCAATTGCGGCGGCTTCGGCCTCTGCTGCATATCCACCGCCATTTTGAAATCGCTCTTCAAGTTTGGAATAACGAGTCATTGCCGCATCAAAGATTTTCTCATCAACGCTACCCATGTCTTCGGTGGCCTTTGTCATTTGCGCCATCAGGTCACCCAGGCCACGCGCGTTTAAAATTCTGGTTCTAGCCAGTTCCTCTGGGTCGCCGGTTCTAGGGTCTTGAGGCAAATAGCCTATTTCTCCGCCGCGTTCAACCGAACCTTGGTCTGGCTGGCC
Organism: Actinomycetota bacterium; assembly: GCA_046046665.1. Taxonomy (GTDB): domain Bacteria; phylum Actinomycetota; class Actinomycetes; order Actinomycetales; family Microbacteriaceae; genus Rhodoluna. The sequence continues at coordinate 9,179 of JBJOJI010000007.1, read as the reverse complement.
ATCACCAGCAAGAATCTTGGTAAGAGTGGTTTTTCCGGCCCCGTTTCGGCCGACCAAACCAACTTTGTCTCCCTTATCTACTCGAAAATTCACGCCAGTCATCAGCGTGCGAGCACCAATGCGAATTTCAAGGTCGCGCACGCTAATCATGGGATTCTCCAAATATCGGTGTTGAAAACTGTCGCAAATAGTTGGCGACCAACAAAAGGCCTAGTCTACAATCGTCTAAAGAGCCAAAGGCCAGTCCCCAACAGAAAGATCTAAATGTCTGTTCTAAGCATTTCTCGCAACACCATTGTTGACCGCGTAGTTCCTCGCAGCGTAGCCGCTGACATTGCTCTAGTTGGCGCTGGTGCAGCCCTGACTGCAGTTGCAGCACAGATTTCTATTCCCGCTTCGCCGGTTCCCTTTACTTTCCAGACGCTAGTCGTGTTGCTTGTGGGTGCATCCTTGGGTTCAGTTCGCGGAGCCCTTTCAATGGCTCTATACGCTGTCTTGGGTGTTGTTGGTTTGCCGGTCTTTGCGCCGCTATCTGATGGATCACACGCAACTGGCCTGCAGGCGGTGCTAGGTGCCACTTTTGGTTTCGTAATCGGCTTTATTGCGGCTGCCTATGTGGTTGGGCTGCTTGCAGAGCGCAATTGGAGCTCACATGCTGTAAAGATGTTTGCAAGCTACGCAATCGGATCTCTTGTAATTTATGCCTTCGGCATTCCTGTGCTGGCAGCTGTAGCAACTAAGGGTGACCTTTCAATTGCAGCTGGAATCATGGTTCCATTTCTCATTTGGGATGCGGTAAAGGCTCTAGCTGCCGCTGCACTTCTTCCACTTTCTTGGGCCGCAGTAAAAAAGCTCAAGGGCTAAATGACTTTACAAAAAAATCCCCAACCTACTGGTTGGGGATTTTTTTGAATCTAAATTGAGAAGCCGATGGCACGCATTTGCTCGCGTCCGTCTTCGGTGATCTTCTCTGGGCCCCAGGGGGGCATCCACACCCAATTGATTCGGTAAGCCTCAACAACACCATCTAGTGCTTCCCCAGTTTGTTCTTCTAGAACATCTGTCAAAGGGCAACCAGCTGAGGTCAAAGTCATGTTAATCAAAAGATTTCCATCCTCTGATTTCTGCAGCCCATAAATCAACCCAAGATCAACGATGTTCACGCCGATTTCTGGGTCAATCACGTCTTTCAGGGCTTCGATCACCTGATCGTAAAGAGTTGGGTCTAGTTCGGTTGCAGTCATAATTAGGCCACTACATAGCGATCGTAGCCTTCGGCCTCAAGTCGGTCGGCAAGTTCCGGACCACCCTGCTCGGCAATTTTTCCCGCAACAAAGACGTGCACGAAGTCTGGTTTGATGTACTTCAAGATTCGGGTGTAGTGAGTGATAAGCAACAGGCCGAAATCGTTTGACTCTTTAGCGCGGTTTACCCCCTCTGAAACAATCTTCAACGCGTCTACGTCTAGACCAGAATCTGTCTCGTCAAGTACAGCGATTTTTGGCTTAAGAAGTTCCATCTGAAGAATTTCGTGACGCTTCTTCTCACCACCAGAAAAGCCTTCGTTGACGTTTCGCTCGGTGAAAGTTGAATCCATCTTTAGGTTTTCCATGGCTCCTTTCACGTCTTTGATCCAGGTTCGTAGTGCCGGTGCTTCACCATCAATGGCGGTCTTTGCGGTGCGCAGAAAGTTTGAAACCGAAACACCAGGAATCTCAACTGGGTACTGCATGGCCAAGAAAAGGCCGGCACGAGCGCGCTCGTCTACACTCATCTCGAGTACGTCTTCGCCGTCTAGCAAGATTTCACCTTTTGTGACGGTGTACTTAGGGTGACCGGCAATTGTGTAGGCAAGGGTTGATTTACCTGAACCATTTGGTCCCATGATTGCGTGGCTCTCACCACTGTTGATTACAAGATCAACGCCCTTAAGAATTTCTTTGGTGCCCTGCTCTGTATCTACAGTTACGTGCAGGTTTTTGATTTCTAGCTTTGACATATTCTTGATCTCTTTTCTAAAGTCTTTTACTCTGCGTCAATTTCTAAGAAGATGTCACCGTTGTCGATGAGTACTTCGTACACGGCAACCGGCTCAAAAGCTGGAAGTGTTAGAGCTGCCCCGGTCTCAAGTGAGAACTTGGCTCCGTGAGCCCAGCATTCGATTGTTTCGTTGTCTACAAAACCCTCACTTAGAGAAATTTCACCATGTGAACACTTGTCGTCAAGCGCGCGAACCTCACCAGCCTTGGTACGAACAATTGCCACAGCAAGATCGCCAATTTTTACACGGATGGCTTTTCCTGGCTTGATGTCTTCTACAGCACAAATGCGAACTGCCATTATGAACCGCTCCTTGCTAGCTCTGCTTCGATTGAATTAGTGAGACGGGCTTCGATTTCTTCGTTGCCGATTTGCTGAATGATTTCATTTAGGAAGCCACGCACGACCAACCTTCTGGCTTCAAGCTCAGTAATGCCTCGAGCCTGTAAGTAAAAAAGTTGTTCGTCGTCAAAGCGGCCACTTGCAGATGCGTGACCCGCACCTTCAATCTTGCCGGTCTCAATTTCTAGGTTAGGAACCGAGTCGGCTCTTGCGCCATCGGTCAAGAGTAGGTTTCGGTTTAATTCGTAGGTGTCTGTTCCTTCGGCAGCCATGCGAATTAGAACATCGCCAACCCAAACAGTGTGAGCCTTTTCACCCTGCAGAGCACCTTTGTAAGTAACGCGAGACTTGCAGTTTGGAACAGCGTGGTCAACGTAGAGGCGGTTTTCAAGATATTGCCCTGCGTCGGCAAAGTACATGCCAAGCATTTCAACCTCTCCACCAGGCTGCGTGAATTCCGTTGAGCTGGCTACTCGCACTGTCTTACCGCCCAGGCTAACTACCAAGTGCTTGAGCTTTGAATTGCGACCAAGCTTGGCCATTTGAGTTGACGCGTGAACTGAGTCGTCGTTCCAGTCTTGAATTGAGATAACGGTTAGCTGAGCCTCATCGCCAACGATAATTTCAATGTTTTCACCAAGAATCGCATCACCTTTGTGGTCAATAATCACGGTGGCTTCGGCAAATTTCTGAGCTTCAAAGATTAGGTGAATTGCGCTTGGTTCAGTTGATTCTGAAACAACTTCGATAGTTGCTTCAGACTTTGAGTTAGCAGGCAGGGTGACCAGATAGGCCTGTTCTGCAGAGCCCCAGGCTGCTGCGCTTGGTCGCTCCTCTGGTATGCCTGCAGCACCGAATGCTTTGTGGTCGCTACCCACCCACGCTGTGGTTACCCCATCGCTGTGCTTTACTGCCAGGTCGCCAACGAACTCTGCAAGAGCATCTGCATCAAGACCTTTTAGGCGATCTGCTGAGCAGTAGCGCCACTGCTCTTCGCGAGTTGAAATCGCAGGAAAGTCTGCAACATTTGTTGATCGTTTACGTTCGTACCGCGTTTGAATTGGAACGCCTGCGCCATGGCTGTGCTCTGACAGTCCGTGTTGGGCTGTCTTTGTTGTTGCTGTCATTAACCGACGGCCCCTTCCATCTGCATCTCAATGAGTTTGTTCAATTCGAGTGCATATTCCATCGGTAATTCTTTAGCGATTGGTTCAATGAATCCGCGAACAATCATAGCCATGGCCTCGTCTTCGGGCAGGCCACGCGACTGTAGATAAAACAGTTGTTCTTCGCTTACGCGCGAAACAGTTGCCTCGTGTCCCATTGATACGTCATCTTCACGCACGTCAACCGCTGGGTAGGTATCAGAGCGAGAAATTGTGTCGACAAGCAAGGCATCGCATCTAACGGTGTTTGCCGAGTGATGCGCACCAGGCATGACTTTAATTTCACCCCTGTAAGAAGTGCGGCCACCGCCACGGGCGATTGACTTAGAAATGATTGAAGAGCTGGTGTAAGGAGCAAGGTGAATCATCTTTGCACCTGCGTCTTGATGCTGACCCTCGCCAGCGAAAGCAACAGAAAGTGTTTCACCGCGAGCGTGCTCACCGGCCAAGATAACCGCAGGGTACTTCATTGTCACCTTTGAGCCGATGTTGCCATCGATCCACTCCATTGTTGCGCCTTCGTGAGCGATCGCACGCTTGGTTACCAAGTTATAGACGTTGTTTGACCAGTTCTGAATTGTTGTGTAGCGAACGCGAGCATTCTTTTTAATGATGATTTCAACCACAGCTGAGTGCAGTGAATCTGAGTTGTAAATAGGAGCTGTACAGCCCTCGATGTAGTGAACATAAGAACCTTCGTCGGCAATGATCAGCGTGCGCTCGAACTGGCCCATGTTCTCGGTGTTGATGCGGAAGTAGGCCTGCAGTGGAATCTCAACGTGTACGCCCTTAGGAACGTAGACAAAAGATCCACCAGACCAAACGGCAGTGTTCAAGGCGGCAAACTTGTTGTCTCCGGCAGGAATCACGGTGCCAAAGTATTCTTGGAAAATTTCAGGATGCTCTTTTAGAGCGGTGTCTGTGTCGAGAAAGATAACGCCCTGGCGCTCAAGTTCTTCGTTAATTTGGTGGTAAACCACTTCAGACTCGTACTGGGCAGCAACACCGGCAACAAGACGGTTGCGCTCTGCCTCTGGAATTCCCAATTTCTCATAGGTGTTCTTGATTTCGTCGGGCAGCTCTTCCCATGAAGTTGCCTGGCGCTCTGTGGAGCGAACAAAATACTTGATGTTGTCGAAATCTATTCCCGATAGGTCTGAACCCCAGCTCGGCATTGGCTTCTTGCCAAAGTAATCGAAGCCTTTCAGGCGACGCTCCAGCATCCACTCCGGTTCACTTTTCAGGGCAGAAATGTTCTTGACTACCGACTCATTGATTCCGCGTTTTGCGGTTTCGCCGGCGGCATCTTTGTCGTGCCAGCCGAATTCGTAGATTCCTAGGCTGTCTAGTTCTGGGCGTTCAATGATGATGTCGGACAATGCCGGCCTCCTGTTTTATGGGTCAGTTTCGAGTGGTTATCTCGACCTGGTTCAGTCTTTAAGTGCAACTAATCAACCAAACACAACATTCCCAGCAGCGTCAAAGCCGTAAGTTCTGCCTGTGTAAAGATTGAAGAGTTGAAATAACTCAGGACACTCTTGAGTTTAGTTCTGCGGGGTCCACTTTGTAAGCCCATAATCGAAAGGCCATCGAGTTTGTTCAAGAAAATCCTGAGTTGGCCGATCTTTTCTAGCGCCCGCATTCCCCTGTACGTTTGGGCCTCTCTGGTTAGTCAGATTTTGATTGTTGTAACCGGTGGAATTGTGCGCCTTACTGGTTCTGGACTTGGATGTCCGACCTGGCCAAAATGCACAGAGGAATCCTTAATCACAGTTCCAGAAATGGGCCTTCACGGTGTGATTGAGTTCGCAAACCGTCTGCTCACGTTTGTATTAGCACTTGTTGCCCTACTCACCTTCCTAACAATTTTGGGCCTTGGTAAAAAACTTCGTAAAGGCCTCTTGGCTCCGGCCTTAATCCTTGGACTAGGCATTCCAGCTCAAGCTGTACTTGGCGGCTTCACCGTACTTACTCAGTTGAACCCTTGGTTCGTTGGTGCACACTTTGTGCTGAGCGGCATAATGATTGGGTTTGCCAGTGTTTTGCTCTTCCGTGCTCTCCCTCCCAAGCACATTGCCGTTTCGCGTGGCATTTGGCTAACGGCCAACCCCATAGCCGCGATCGGCGCTTTAACTATCTTGATCGGCGTGCTCGTAACTGGCGCGGGCCCACACTCCGGAGATGCCGAGAGTGTCAGAAACGGCCTTGACCTAGAACTATGGCAGCACCTGCACAGCTACCCTGGCTACATTTTGTTGGCGTTAGCCCTAATTCAGCTTGGATTGCTGTCCAAGCGAGACCGCTCAGGTCTGGAACGTAGCTATCAGCTGAAGGTAAGTGCTTGGTTGGTGGTGGTTACCATCGCGCAGGCCATTATCGGTGTAATTCAAGCCCGTCTTGGCGTTCCGGCGGCCTTGGTGGCGCTGCACATGTTGGGTGCTTCTGTACTTTGCTCATTAATCACCCTGCAGTGGTTGGCGATTCGCGGCAAGAGCGCAAAGGTTATCTAGTTGGCTAGGGTATTTTGGTTCAGACGTGACCTAAGGCTGCAAGACAACATAGCTCTGAACGCCGCTGTTGCCGGGGCTAAAGCCGATGGTGACTCTCAAGTGTGCGGGCTCTACCCAGTAAACACCGATACCTTTTTTGCGCTTAGCGGTATTCGCCAACACTCATTGAATGCCTCACTAGATGCCCTTGGCGCCAGCATGGACCGCAGGCTAGTAATCAAGCATGGAGATGTGGCCGAGTCTGTGGTTGCGGCGGCTTTGGCCACTTCAGCGAGTACCGTACATGCCACCAGGTCTTTTGACCCGGCCGGTGTTGCCGAGCAGAACCAGGTTGGCCTGGCCCTGAAGGCAGCGGGTATTCACCTGCAGTTAGACGATTCTTATTATGCGGTTGCCCCGGGCACCGTTGCCAAACCGGATGGCAGCCCTTATCGCGTTTACACGCCTTTTTTTAATAACTGGTTTAAGGCAGGCTGGTCGGCGCCTGTAGCGCTCGCGGAAGGATTTAACTGGATTGAACCCATTGAGTGCAATGGCAGACCAGAGCCAACCCAACCAGCGCCGTTCCAGATCAAGGCGGGTGAAGCTTTTGCCCTTGAAACCTATGCCAAGTTCAAGAAACGTGCTCTGGCTAGCTATGACGAGCTGCGAAACCGTGCCGATTTGAGCGGGACATCACACCTGAGTCACGCCTTGGCATTTGGCGAGATCCACCCGCGCACCATTTTGGCTGACCTGGACGATAGTGCTGCCCACAATGTTTACCGTAAAGAGATCGCCTGGCGTGAGTTCTATGCCGACGTGCTCTGGCATAATCCGGGCACTATCAATCAGTATTACGAGCCAAGATTTGCCAAAATGCGCTATGACAGCGGAGATCAGGCCAAAATCAAACTTGAGGCCTGGCAGCAAGGTAAAACCGGCTACCCAATGGTTGACGCCGGCATGAGGCAACTATTGGCCACGGGTTGGATGCACAACCGTGTTCGCATGATTGTGGCCTCTTTTTTGGTAAAAGACCTGCACCTAGAGTGGCAAGCCGGCGCGGAATGGTTTGAGCGCCACCTAAGTGACTTCGACCCTGCGTCAAATGCCCACGGCTGGCAATGGACCGCCGGTTGTGGCACAGACGCTAGCCCGTATTACCGTGTTTTCAACCCAATTTTGCAGGGCTATAAATTTGACCCCGATGGCAACTATGTGCGCAAGTACGTGCCTGAATTAGCCCACCTGGCCGGCAAAGAGGTTCACGAGCCTTGGCTTTTGGTGGATGGCCTGATTAATGGCTACCCGGCACCGATTGTGGATCACGGGGTTGAGCGCGATGAATCGTTGGCTAGATTAGCCGAAATTAAGGTGCAGTAGCGGATCTAGAGCTATTGCAACAAACAGAGCCGTCAGGTAGAGATTCGAGAGGTGAAAGAGGCTCATTGGCTTCTTTAGTTCCCCCGCTAGACCCTCTTTATAAAGTTTGTGAGCCGCAATAATGAACCAGGCGCTGCCGGCTACAGCGGTAATGCTGTAAATCAGGCCCATTCCGCCAATTGGAATTAGTAGCAAGGTGCTTGCAGCCACGGCCCAGGCATAAATAAGAATCTGTTGAACCACGGTTTTGGTACTTCGCACCACCGGCAGCATTGGTACTCCGGCAGCTGCGTAGTCATCTTTGTACTTGACCGAAAGTGGCCAGTAGTGCGGTGGAGTCCACAAGAAAATAACCAAAAACAGAACCCAGGCCGAGGCCGATACCTCACCGGTAACAGCGGCCCAGCCGATTAGTACTGGCGCAGCGCCCGCGGCCCCGCCCCAGACTATGTTCTGTGGGGTTCGACGCTTCAAAACCAGTGTGTAAATCAATACATAAAACAAAAGCGCGGCTAGCGAAATAAGCGAGGCCAGCCAGTTAACCAAGAATCCAAGCCAAAGCACTGAAGCCACTGCCACAATCCAAGAGAAGATAAGGGCCTCTTTTTCAGAGAGTTCCCCGGTGACCAGTGGGCGGTTCTTGGTGCGGCCCATGATCTTGTCTATATCGGTGTCTATGAAGCAATTAAAGGCGTTTGCAGCACCTGCACTAAGGGAACCACCAATCAGGGTTGCAATTACTAGCCAGAAATTAGGCAAACCCTGCTGAGCCAAAATCATGGTCGGCAAAGTGGTGATGAGTAGCAACTCAATCACTCGGGGCTTGGTTAGGGCTAGATAGGCCTTGAACTTGTTTGGCATGTCTTCTAAGTCTAAATGCTCGAGATAGTTGGTTATTCCTGCCGGCGAAAAATCTCTTGGCGTATAGACTTCTTGCTAGACGGAATGTGGCAGACAGGGATGATTAGCCTCACAATTCATCCGTTTATAGGCAACGATGCCAACGCAAACCAATTTTTTGTTGAGCCCCTATATATTTTGAGGAGATTCCCTTGTCAGCATTCCAGTGGACCGATTTGGATTCAAAAGCCGTTGATACAGCGCGCGTTCTAGCCGCCGATGCAGTTGAAAAGGTTGGCAATGGCCACCCTGGTACTGCAATCAGCCTGGCCCCGGTTGCATACCTTTTGTTCAACAAGGTGATGCGTCATGATCCTAAAGATGACCGCTGGTTGGGTCGCGACCGTTTCATTCTTTCTGTGGGTCACAGCTCATTGACTATTTACAACCAGTTGTACTTGCACGGTTACGGTCTTGAACTCGACGACCTAAAGGCACTTCGCACTTGGGGTTCAGCTACCCCAGGTCACCCTGAATACATGCACACCAAGGGTGTAGAAATTACCACCGGCCCTCTTGGCCAGGGTCTAGCTTCGGCTACCGGTTTTGCATATGCCGCACGCTTCGAGCGGGGCCTTTTTGATCCAGCTGCCGCTGAAGGTCAGTCACCTTTTGATCACTTTGTTTATGTCATCGCTGGCGATGGTGACATGCAAGAGGGTGTAACAGCAGAAGCCGCATCTCTTGCCGGTCACCAAAAACTTGGCAACCTAGTTGTGATTTACGATTCAAACCAAATCTCTATTGAAGATGACACCAACATTGCCTTCACCGAAGATCTTTCTAAGCGCTACGAATCTTACGGTTGGCACACTCAAACCGTTGACTGGAAGAAAACCGGAAACTACGTAGAAGA
>JBJOJI010000084.1:0-3042 GCA_046046665.1 Actinomycetota bacterium | reverse complement strand
TGAGAATTGGTTTTCCACCATCGGCCCAGGAACCTTCGGAAACAGAAAGCGTGGAACAAACGAGCGGATTACCAGTTACGGTATTTCCACCACTGGAAACCGGCGAAGTGGCAGCTGCAAGTACATTGAAACTTGCAAATGTACTGGTTGCTGGCCCGTAATCCCCCACAGCAACCGAGTCGGCTTGAATGCTGCAAGTACCAGCAGTTTGGTAAACCGTGACAACACCAGTTGAAGAATTGATGTCACATATTGCCGAGGAAGAAGATGAACGAGCATAAGTAATAGTTGCACCCGACGCGTTTGATGTTGCCGTTGCAGTAACGGTTTGGTTGGAGTTAGTTTTTACGATGTCAGAAAGAGTGGGGAATGTTAATGTCTGGGCACTACCCAGCTTGACGTTTTGAATGTAGAAAGTTGCACCAACCGCTAGTCCACCAGAAGCATCGTACGTTCCATTCACAAATCTGAATCGATAACAAGCATTTTCTGAAACCGCGCCGGAAAGAGTCGTAAATGAAGTAGCTTGCTTACCTCGAGCAAAAACTAGAATCTTATGGCTTGCAAGCTTCTCTGCTTGCGTTGAGCCGCCTCTATCTAAGGAAGTTGCACAATCTGCAACTGTTGAGTTCACCTTAACTAGAAATCCGTAAACTTCGTAGTCGTCTCCACCTCCGGTGGCTTTCCATTCAAAAGATACAGCTTGTCCAACGGTTGCGGCGAACGGAACAGACCAAACTTCAGGACCAAAAATTGATCCGAAAGTGTTTACTCCACCCGCGCTCATGTTTGAACCCGTGCCGCCCGTTGGAGTTCCCGCAACTTGACCCGAGTTTGCGAGTGTTGCACTTGTTGTCGTAACAGTCGAGCCCGACGAGTAGCTCATGCTTGTAGGCTCGCGGTAATCAGACTCTCGCAATTGTGCATCGCAAGACCTGCTGTTTGACGTGGATGGGAACTTTTGGCAACCGGAGTGGGCGGTGGTGTAATCGCCATACTTGGCATCAGTTTTGAATGAATAACTCAGCGCCGAGTTTGGATTTGTGTGCGTAATTGTATATGGCGCTACCGAACCAGAGCGCTCGAGCAATTTCTTCTGACTTCGCGTTGCTAAAAAGCTCATGTCAGTTACGCGATTGAATCCTTCACCAGCAATTAGATTAATCGCCTGTGAGGTTCCCGCGGGCTAATGTCATGGCCGCAACCATGACCCAGCTCAACCATGAGCGATTTACAATCTGCACCTTGGAAATCCTCTAAAAATCAGGGGGCTAGAGTGCCCGTCCCCTTAATGCTATGCAGTGGACAACGAAAAAGCGACCAAAATGTAGGCTTAGCCCCACATTCTTATAGAACCCCGGCTAATTTGAGGGTGAAGATCAACACCACAATGCCACCGATACGGTAAATCCACCTATACCTCTTTATAGGGCGTTCCTCAGCGGGGTCTTCACCATGGCGGCCAAACCAACCAAGGGCACCAATTATCAACATCGGAATAGGCAAAATTAAGAAGGCCCACTGGCCCAGCGCCGGATCTTGCCCAAGAACAGCACCCACGGTTGCGGTGGTTGCCGAAGCAACCAACAAAGTAAAGGCAAGCCCTGGAATACCGGTTGGCAACAACTTCCAAAGTCTTGGACTGTTAGGGAACCTGTCACTGAACCAACCAACAACTGTTGGGAATACAAACAGTGCCGAACCAACCCAAACCTGCCAGCTTGGGCCAATCAGTGCGCCACCAATAAATACCCAAACCCCGTACTTAATAAGAAGTACGATGCTCTTTTGAATCATGCCTGGGTCTGGAATTTCATCGGGGTTGATGCGGTTCAAACGCGCAGGGAAAGCGTTGGCAGCAAACTCTTCAAGCGCAACACGAATTACCAAAGCACCTGCAACAAACAAGCTGAAGTCTTGAACGTGGTTAGCCGCGTCAAGAGTTAGACCGGCAAGCGCAGGCAGACCACCAATCATTGCGCTAACCGACCAACCGGCCATAAACGGAGCAATAGCAAAGTCGGCGATGCGCTCCCACCACATGTTGAAGTTCAAGGCTGCGTGCTTACGAATAGTGCGGAAACCAGTTGACAGCATTGCCGGGCCAACACCAACCAACATCATGCCCATCATGGTTCTGATTTCACCGCTGTCAGGTAGGTGACCCGCGGTCAACATGCTGCCGATGATAAACACCATTACACCAATAAAACCTGCCGCCGCATCAAAAGCACCCAGTACAGCAATGGCAAGGAACAGCATCCACGGTGGTGTGATGATTTGGCTATATTCGCCCGCCGCCATTTCACCCGCGTTATTAATAACCGAAACAATTGCAAGAATTGCGCTAACGATTGGGCCGATGAAACTTAGCGTGCCAAGCATCGCGCGCATGTAGGCACCATCGTTAATTAACTTGGCAACGAATGGTGAAATATTCGCGATGCGTTCAGCCGCGTTGTGACTGCGACGATCAAAGAAAGTAATAAACGGCAAGGTGAACATCCAGAGTTTGTCACCCCAGTGTTCGCGTTCGGTAGTCAAATTGTCTTGAACTACTTCAATCTCGCCGACGTCGTCGTCAGAATTTTCTGAGTTGTCAGCGCCATCACCATCAAGACCATCGGCGCCTTCAGGTTTACGTCCGGCTTCGCCGCCGCCAGAGTTTCCTCCGCCACCAGAACCACCAGAACCTCCAGATCCACCAGAACCCGAACCGCCACCGGTTGAACCACCGGCAGCACCACCTGTTGCACCACCCGCAGCAGAACCAGCAGCAGATGCACTTGATGCGGCAGCGCTTGCACCAGCAGCTGCACCCGCGGCAGCTCCGGCGGCGGCACCGGCCGCTGCAGCAGCAGCGGCTGCGGCTTCAGGTGTCGCAGCGGCAGCAGCCGATGCGGTGGCCGCTGCAATGGCAGCTTCCTGAGCAACGCCAGCCAAAGCTGTTTTCACTTCAACGCCTTTGGCAAACAAAGCTTCAGGGCTGAAACCGAATTGCGCCAAGACCATGAAGGCCATGAAGGTCACACCGGCGAGCAG
>JBJOJI010000006.1:0-27236 GCA_046046665.1 Actinomycetota bacterium | reverse complement strand
GAACAACAATCGTGAGCAACAATAGCCACCAGGCGCGGCGGTGCATCTGCTCTGGAGTTGCGCGCTCGGTGTTTCGAAAAGGCCCGGAAGCGCGAGATGCGGTTCTGCTTGCGGTGCGCTGACTAAGGCGCGGATTTAGATTTGTGATTTCAGTTTCGCATTCTTCTCAGCAACCTGAACCTTCAGGTCTTCGCTGTAGGCAGCCACCGCGTCAGAAAGCTTTGTGTCAAAAGCGCCCAAAATGCGAGCAGCCAAAATTCCAGCATTTTTTGCGCCACCAATAGAAACTGTGGCAACCGGAATGCCCGCAGGCATTTGCACAATAGAAAGAAGTGAATCCATTCCATCAAGTTTTGATAGGGCCACCGGAACACCAATAACCGGCAGAGTTGAAACAGAAGCTAACATGCCCGGTAAGTGTGCGGCTCCGCCCGCTCCGGCAATGATCACCTTTAAGCCGCGGCCGGCCGCCTGCTTGCCCCACTCAATCATCTTTTCTGGTGTGCGGTGCGCGGAAAGAACCTCGACTTCGTATTCAATACCAAAGTCTTTTAGAGCCTGAGCGGCATCAGACATGACCGACCAGTCTGAGTCTGAGCCCATGACGACGCCAACAATTGGCTTACCGGTTGGGTTTGTCATTGTGGACTCCTTAGGGTGCTTTCATAAGCTGCAACCCTAAAATTTTACCCAAGGGGTCTTGGTTATCCCCGTAGCAAAACGGCAGCCGCTCCCCTGGCTTCGGCTAAGGCGTGCTCGGCTGATTCTGAAACAACGGTTACGTGACCCATTTTGCGACCCGATCTTGGACCCTTGCCATAGGTGTGCACCTTGGCAGCTGGGTGCTTTTCAAGCGCTTTGCTATAAGCCTGAACAAAATCGTTTTTGTCATCAACACCCAGCAGATTCACCATTACCGAATGGGCAGCGCGTGACTCAGCAGAACCCAGAGGCAAATCAAGCACTGCGCGTAAGTGCTGTTCAAACTGACTCGTGACTGAGCCTTCAATACTGAAGTGGCCAGAATTGTGCGGACGCATGGCTAGTTCGTTAATTAAAATTCGGCCATCGCGCGCTTCAAACATTTCTACGGCAAGCACTCCAGTTACGCCAAGCCCCTCAGAAATCCGCATCGCAATTTCAACCGTTCGCCCCAAGATTTCTTCAGCTGCATTAGGTGCCGGTGCCAGCACCACTGAGCAAACGCCATTTTCTTGAATTGTCTCAACCAGCGGCCAAGCTACAAATTCACCGCTTGGGCGACGCGCGCTAAGTTGGGCAAGCTCTCTAATAAAGTCAACTTTTTCTTCGGCAAGCAGGCTGCCACCAAACTCGGATAGTTTTTCTAGCCAGTCATTGGCATCCACCGAATTGCGAACGACCCGAACACCCTTGCCGTCATAACCGCCAATTGGGGTTTTCAAAATTGCCACTCCACCGTTGGCGGCAATGAAGTCATCTAGCGATGCAGCATCGTGTATCTCAGCCCATGCAGGCATTGGCAGCCCAAGCCCCGATAATTTTCTGCGCATTTGCAATTTATTTTGCGCAAAGGCCAATGCCTTGCTTGGCGGTTGAATATTAAAACCTTCAGCCTCAAGCGCCTCAAGCACGTGCAGTGGAACATGTTCGTGATCAAAGGTAATTACATCAACTGTGCGGGCAAATTCACGAACAACTTGTAATTGGTTGTAGTCGCCCACTTGAGTGGTGGCAATTTTTGCCGAGGAATCTGGGGCCTCTGACAGCACCTTTAGATCTATCCCAAGGTTGATGGCCGGTGGAGTCATCATGCGAGCTAATTGCCCACCACCGATAACACCCACTCTTGGAGTTTGCATAGCCATTTGTTCCCTAACTTTGGATGGTTCTATATTGCTGCAGCTAGGCGATCTATTTCTACCGCTACCGTTTTATGCTTCGGGATTCCCCGAATTACAAGGGGTTCCTGCCCATCAACGATGATGCTGATAGTTCTACCTTTAGTGATTTGAACGTCTTTTATTTGAATCAGGCTAACTTCACGGCGATTCTGGCCAAGTAAGCCAGAACGATATAGAACCCTTGTAGTTGTGACCTCAAGAAAAGTACTGAGGTACTTCAACATAGGCAAAAGCCAGAATAAAAAGGAAACAACTGCGCAAACTGACCAAAGAGTTATGTATTGCCACTGCTCCGCCAAGCGGCCAGCAAAAAAGGCCGCTGCAAAACAAACAACAAAAAGAACAAGGTTGGGTATAAAAAGTTGCGACCCGCGTGGGCGCAACTTTGCAATTCTTTGTTCGGCTAGAAAACTCATCTAGTTAATTGTGGCGCAGATGCACAATATCACCTGCAGCGACAGCAACAACTTCTTTACCGCCAGTTGGCTGAACAATAAGCCGTCCAGTGTCGTCAATACCAACAGCGTCACCAAGAAGCTCTTGTTCACCTGGCAAAATTGCTCGCACCTTTTTATTGCCAACACGGTAACTATCACTGACACCAAGAGTGGAACAGCGTGACATCACTTCTTGGCGCAGACCAGACCTAACGGCATCTCCTCCGGAGGCAACCCAGGCTGAGTAAAGGTTTTTCAAATTTTGCAAGTAAGTAGCAAGAATTTGGTCAAGGCTGAACTGGGTAGAACCTTCGACCTTGAGCGAGGTTGCCGTTTCAATAGGCAATTCAGACTTTGACTGCAAAATATTTAGGCCAGCGCCAACTACCACTCCGGATAAATCAGCAAGTAGCTCACTTAGCACTCCAGATATTTTGCAATCTTGAACCAACACGTCATTTGGCCACTTGAGCGAAACTGCTTTACCCGGCAGCAAGGCGCTGACAGTCGTGGTCATGGCAAGACCGGTTAGCAACGGCAACCAAGAGAAATGTTTTGCTGCTACGCCATCAGGCCTTAAAAGAACCGATACGAAAAGCGAACTGCCCTGAGGAGCAATCCAGTCTCTGCCTGACCTGCCTTTGCCCGCTGTTTGAAATCCGGCTACTAAGACCTGAAAATCGCTGGAATTAGAAGAGTTGGCGACCAAATCTGTATTGGTTGAGCCGGTTTCGGCTATAAAACTTAAGTTTGGGGCAATCTGCCTGCTTAGCGGTAAATCCATGGTCTTAGGCTACTGTCTGTAGGTTTTGAACAGCGGATTTTGGGATTCGCAGTAGCAAACTGCCAAAGGAATGGTCCATTTCACTGGGTAAAGTGAAGTTCATGACCTTTGAGAACACCTTCACCCAGGCAATTCGCCTAAACCCAGACATTGCCACCACCAAGGGCAAGCTTGAGGATCTTCGTCAGCGATATCACGAAGCCGTGACCGCAGCCGGCGAGACCGCCGTAGCCAAACAACACGCCAAAGGTAAAAACACAGCGCGTGAACGAATTGAGATGCTGCTTGACCCAGGCTCATTTGTTGAGATCGACGAGTACGTGCGTCACCGCTCAACGGCTTTTGGGATGGATAAAAACCGTCCTTACGGAGATGCGGTTGTTACCGGTGTTGGAACTATCCACGGCCGACAAGTTGCTCTGTTCTCTCAGGACTTCACAATTTTTGGTGGCTCGCTTGGCGAGGCTGCCGGAAACAAAATTATCAAAGTTATGGATCTTGCCATTGCAACCGGTGTACCGATTATTGGAATTCTTGATTCGGGTGGTGCGCGAATTCAAGAAGGCGTAATTGCGCTAGGCAAGTACGGAGAAATTTTTAAGCGCAACACCATGGCCTCAGGTGTGATTCCACAGATTTCGCTAATCATGGGCCCAGCTGCCGGTGGTGCCGTTTACTCTCCGGCACTTACCGATTTTGTAATCATGGTTGATAAAACTTCAAACATGTTCGTAACTGGCCCTGATGTGATCAAAACGGTAACCGGTGAAGATGTTGGCATGGAGGAGCTTGGTGGTGCGCGTGCGCACAACGAGCGCTCTGGAGTTGCACACTACCTAGCTGACGACGAAGCAGATGCAATTGACTACGCCAGATCTCTGCTTAGCTACCTGCCGGAAAATAATCTTTCCGAAACAGTGCAGTACGCGCCAGAAGGCGAATTAGAAATCACCGATGCCGACGAGAAACTAAACACCATCATTCCTGACTCACCGAACCAGCCTTACGACATGAAGACTGTGATTGAGGGCATCGTTGACGGCCGAGAGTTTCTTGAGGTGCAACCGCTATTTGCTCCAAACATTTTGATTGGTTTTGCACGAGTTGATGGCCGCAGCGTTGGCATAGTTGCCAACCAGCCACAGCAAATGGCAGGAACTCTAAACATTGAAGCCGGTGAAAAAGCTGCTCGCTTCGTGCGCTTCTGTGACGCTTTCTCAATTCCAATTCTTACTTTGGTCGACGTACCTGGCTACCTACCAGGTACCGATCAAGAGTGGGCCGGAGTTATTCGCCGTGGGGCAAAACTTCTGTACGCATATGCAGAAGCAACTGTGCCTTTGGTGACAGTAATAACTCGCAAAGCCTACGGCGGCGCATACATTGTGATGGGCTCTAAGCAGCTTGGTGCTGACATCAACCTTGCTTGGCCTACCGCCGAGATTGCAGTGATGGGTGGCCAAGGTGCGGTGAACATTTTGTTCCGCGACCAAATCAAGAAGGCTGAAGAAGCGGGAATGGACGTAGCGGCTGTGCGTGCAAAACTTGCGGCCGAATACACCTACAACGTGGCTTCGCCTTTCCTTGCTGCCGAACGAGGTGAGCTAGACGGAATCATCGAACCTAGCGCAACCCGAATCTCAGTGATTAAGGCGCTTCGAGCACTTCGCACCAAGCGTTCAAACTTGCCGCCAAAGAAGCACGGAAACATTCCGCTATAAAGCGGGTAAATCTGATGAACGAAATTCAAGACTCACTAAAAGTTGTTGGCGGCTCACCAACAGCAGAGGAACTGGCTACCGTGATAGCCGTTCTAGAAGCAGCTCACGCTGAAGAAGAAGCAACCGCACCGGGATACGAAAGACCGCTCAAGTCTTCGTGGTCAAGAAACGTTGCCCAACTTCGTCACCCAATTGTTCCGGGTGCCGGCCAGTGGCGTGGTGCCTATAGATCTGGCTTGAACTAAGACACCCAAACCGTTATCTAATGTCCCCCCAAGAGGGGACTTAGTTTAGGAACCTTTGATTCGCCTAAGCGCACATACTTAGAGAGAAGATTTGGTTCCACAGGGGAAGTGAACCAAGTTTGGGGTCAGATTTAAATCTGATGGGGACGAAAAGGCGGTTCGCAAGAACCGCTCTTTTCTTTTAACTGGCCACCTAACAGCTGGGGCTAAAACTTCAACCACAAGTCAGGTGACGAAACCCCGGGCCGGCTGGCAACCAGGGTTGCTTTCCATGCTTCCCCTTGCGGAGAACGAAGTGTGAGTCTGCCTTCTTGAACCTTTGAAATCGCGCTCACGATTTCATCTAGCAAATTTGATTTTTCAATTGGGCTCAAATCTGCCAAACCGCCTTCATCCAACACCACAACCTCTACCCCGCGGGCTCTGGCTGCTCGGATGGCAGCCTTTAACTCTTCAGACATAAAGTCTCTGCCTCGAATTTCGTCTCGCAGCTCAGCCTCAAGAAGTCGGGCGTTCGACTTTTCAGAATCAGAAAGGCTTCCCTTTGATTCCCGAATTTGATTTAGCATCGGCAGCGCGCCGGACAGTGCTTTTTCGAGCCTGCTGCGTCTAACCTCACTGGCAACTGCGTTAGTAATTTTTTGCTTTTCAAACTCAAGCGTCTCTTCTGTGAATGCCATGGTGTCTCGGTACGCCTTGGCTAAGCCAACCGAAATTGCGTGACCTGCAAACACCACCATGGTGGCTCCCAATAAACCAGCCTGAATTCCAATAATGATTCCACCCCAGTTAATCACTTGAATGATCAACAGGCAGGTTCCAACCCAAGCAATTACCAGCTGCTGCCTAACCGCAGTGGCCGCCATAAGAGTTGCGACACCCATTACATACCAAGTTGAATACGGTGTTAAGTCTTCTGGTGATAGGTATGAGTCGACCAAAATAGGAATCAGAGCGGCAGCAGCCAAGTTAATAATGGCCTGGGCGTTTGGAAGCCTGACCCCGCGGTAGAGCACGATGGTGGGAAGCACGGTGGCTAAATAAAGTACGAGAGCAAAAATTGAATCAAATGGATCCGCAATTGTTGGAATTGTAGTGAAACCAAGCACAGCGTGAAAAACGGCAAACAGAACTCCCAAAGTTCCCACGACCCACCTAGGAATACGAATCACTTTGCACCCCACTCGATGATGACGTTTGTTCCTTTGCCAGGACTGGAATCTATAAAAACTCTTCCACCAACTGATTTCATGCGCCCAATTATGGAAAGCTTTAGCCCAAGCCGGTTTTTAGGAATCCTTGATGGCCTGAAGCCGCGGCCATTATCTTTAACCACAATCTTTAATCCAGATTTTGAGCCCTTTAGATAAACAGCTCTTTCAACATTCTTGCCCGCATGCTGAATAGAATTTGAAAGCGCCTGAAGTGTTGACTCAGTAATAGCCGCCGCCACTTCACCCGGCACCGTGAAGTCATTTGGGCTTTCAATTTCAATTGCTATGGCTTCACCCTGCCTTCGGATGGCAAACTCAAGCGCGTCAAAAAGACTGCTGATTGAGATTGACTCACTGCTAGCCAAATCGCTTGCTGCAATTTGCAGTTTTGCTATAGCAGCCTTAGCTAGCAATTCAGCTTCTTTTTCTTGCTCTCCAGATTTGGCGCCTGCCGCCACAATCAAGGTAGTCAAAACAGAATCGTGGACCAATGCGTCTACGCGGTCAAGCTCGCGCACTATTGCGTCTGCCTTAGCTAGCTCAATTGCCGCTAATCCCGCCTGATGATTTGCTGCATCAACCTTGCTGGCCTCATAGCGCAACACCGCAACAAAAGAACAAACCACAGATGAAAACAGAAGCGTAAAAGTTGCATCTTTTGCGGCAATAATTGGGTCGACTGGAACCCCCAACTCCGAAACTTGAATGAGAAACCAGGCCACCGGAAGCGCTGTCAAAATAAAGACAGTCGCCACCACGGAAAATCCGCCAATGGCTGCGATTCCGGCAATTCCTACACCCCACCAGATCCAAGGCTGATCGCCAACATCTAACGATCCACCGTCTAGTTGCAGCCCCCAAGTTGCCAAACTTATGAAAGTCGCAAACACGATTACTCGATAGGCAAGAATTGCCTCACCTCTTAGCCAAACCGAAACGGTCATCCATGCGTAACTTGCGGCTAGGCAAATCCAGTTGAACCAAAACCAAAATTGATTTAACTCGTGTTGAATATTCTGCGCCAACCCAGTGCTAAGCATCTGAAAAGCAATGATTGGCGCGGTTACTGAGAAAACCCTGCCAAGCAAAAGGTTCACCCGCGCAAGAGCAAGAGTGCGATTTGCGCTCACCCTCTTCAAAGCCATGATTACAACGAACTCTCTTCGAGAATTCCGTCTTCGATTGCGCGAACCAAGAGGTCTGTCTTGGTAGATGCCGGGCGGCCTATGTTGGAGTACTTCACTCTCACTCGATCAATGTGCTCTTTGGCGGTTGAAACTTTGATATTTAGCTCGTTAGCAACTTGCTTCAAAGCAAAACCTGAAGCATACAAACTAAGCACCTCACGTTCGCGCGGTGACAGAGCTGCTGTCTTGAATTCAGCGTCGCCATCAATTGCGGCCGTAGTCTGAAGATTATTTACATAAACCCCGTCGGCAACCAAGCGGATAGCATCACCTAGGTCTTGCATCGACTGAGCCTTTGGCACCAGGGTTGCGGCGCCTGCCTTCAGGGCCGCTCTAACCAAATTCTGTTTATCGGCAATACTGAAGACCACAACCTGAGCACCGGTCTTTATTAACTGGGTCACGTTCTCGGCAACAATCGAGCCATCTGCTAGGGAAAGATCCATGACGATAACGTCACATTTGATATTTGGGTTTTCATCTAAAAGTTGAGTGACCGAACCGGCCGATGCACAAAATACAAATCCAAAGTCTGCACACGCCGCTTTGAAAGCAAACCTGATGGCATCGTGGTCATCAACGATGGCAACACAAATTGGTTGGTCTTTTGGTCTTAGGTCCATTAGTTAGCTCTTTCGCACCAGACTTGCCACCGCTTCTACGTGGTGAGTGTGTGGGAACAGGTCAAAGGCGCGCAACTTCTTGAGCTCGTAGCCGCCAGCAAGCAGCGGCTTTAGGTCTCGAGCAAGTGCAATAGGGTCACAGGCCACATAAACAATGTGTGCCGGCTGAATTGCAAGAAGTTGCTCAACAACTTTTGCACCGGCGCCGGCGCGCGGTGGATCAAGAATGATGGTTGAGTTCTTTGGGCTAACTGCCTTGCCACCCTTGTCAAGGTTGCCGACTCGTTCATTTAAGAATCGTTCAGTTGCCGAACAAACAGCCTTCACCTTAGGAAGATCGGCAAGGTTCAAAGTTGCATCATCGGTGGCAACTCGAAATGACTCCACCGATGTCATGCGTAGCTCTTTGCCAAACTTTGCCGCAACGGCGCCAGTGAATAAACCAACGCCACCGTAAAGATCTAAGTTGTCTGCTTCAAGATCAATTCCAGCAGCAGCAATCATCTCGTTTACAGCACCGGTAAGTACATCGGCTGCCTTTTTGTGAACCTGCCAGAAACCGCCACCGCTGATGCGGAAAGTTCGACCCGCGGCGCGTTCGATTAGACGCTCGTCACCTTTTAGTTTTTTATCAATTTTCCACTGCACTTGGCCGGTGCTAGAAACCGCAATTTCAATTTTGTGCACATCTTGAAAATTCTTGTTCTGAAATTCCAACTCGCGAATTTCATCAACGGCCAAAGGTAAATCGCGAACTTTAATTACTTCGTGGCTGCGCTCTCGATAAGGGCCAACAGTGCCTGCCTCATCAACATGCAGTTGCACACGAGTGCGGTAACCCAAACCATTCGCTTCGTCATCTCCGGGTGCGGCTTCAACTTTTGGGCGAAGCGCAATGCCCGCCATGCGTTGCAAGGCCTCTTCTAGAACATCTGCCTTAAGCTCTCGCTGACGAGCAAGTGAGATGTGACCAAATTCGGCACCGCCTGCACCGCCAGGGCCTGCCTGCTTCCAGAAGTGCTTCACGCGGTCCGGTGAGGCTTCCAAAATTTCTGTAGGTTCCGCGCGGCAGAATGAGCCGCCGCGATCTTCGTAAACCAGCGCTCGAACTTTTTCTCCTGGCAGAACATGTGATACAAAAACCACACGCCCGTCGTGACGGGCAACGAATACGCCGCCGTGGGCAACCTTCTCAATTTCGAGGGTTAGATTCTGGCCGACCCAGTTTGTAGTTTTGTTCACCAGACAAGTGTGCCAGAGTATCGGTGTGACTCGTTTAGTACTTGCCTCCACCTCACCAGCCCGCTTGGCCCTTCTTCGTGCCGGCGGAATTGAGCCCACCACCATTTCGCCAGGGGTTGACGAAGACGCCGTTGCAGCCCGCGCTACCGAGTTGGGCTTGATTAAATCAACCGCAGACATGGTGCAGGTACTTGCCAAAGCAAAGGCCGAGGCGGTGCTAAATCACCCCGATGCCGCCGGCGCCATGATTATTGGTTGCGATTCATCACTGGATTTTGATGGCAAATCTTTGGGCAAGCCGCACGAGCCAGAAGTGGCCCGAGCTCGCTGGCAGGCTATGCGTGGACGAGCCGGAACCCTATTTTCTGGCCACTGGGTGATTGACAACCGCAATCCGGTGGCGGGTCAGCTGAGCCCTGCAAGCGGCAGAGTTTCAAGTTCAATAGTTCATTTTGCCGACATTACTGATGCAGAGATTGATGCCTACGTGGCAACCGGTGAGCCCCTAAAGGTTGCCGGAGCCTTCACCATTGATGGCCTAGGTGGCGCCTTTCTGAGATCCATCGAAGGCGATGCCCACACTGTAATTGGGCTAAGCCTGCCAACCTTGCGTGATTTGGTGAATGGGCTTGGGGCGGATTACGTATCGATGTGGAATAAATAGCCGCCGAACTAGACCTTTTCACAACAGAATCTAGATTTTTTTGTGATTTTGGGCCAATAAATGGCCCTTTTTAGCCAATAGGCTTGTGAATTATGACTTCAAGCCCAAAAAAGATCACCAAAGTCCTGATTGCGAACCGCGGAGAAATTGCCGTGCGAATCGCAAGAGCAGCCAAGGATGCCGGAATTCTGTCAGTTGCGATCTACGCAGACCAGGACCGCGATGCAATGCACGTGAAGCTGGCTGACGAGGCTTATGCACTTCACGGCACGACCGGGCCAGAGACTTACCTGGTAATCGAAAAGATCATGGGCATCGCCAAGAAATCTGGCGCCGACGCAGTTCACCCCGGGTATGGGTTCCTGGCTGAGAACGCAACTTTTGCTCAGGCTGTTATTGATGCGGGTCTAATTTGGATTGGTCCTTCGCCTAAAGCAATCGAGCAACTGGGTGACAAAGTTTCAGCTCGTCACGTTGCAGAAAAAGCAGGCGCACCACTAGCACCTGGAACTCTTGACCCCGTTTCTGGAGCTGCCGAAGTTTTGGATTTCGTAAAACAGTTTGGTTTGCCGGTTGCCATCAAAGCAGCATTTGGTGGCGGTGGCCGCGGCATCAAGGTTGCCTATAAAGAAGAAGAAGTTGCCGAACTATTTGAATCAGCAACTCGTGAGGCAATTGCGGCTTTTGGTCGCGGTGAATGTTTCGTAGAAAAGTATCTTGAGAAGCCACGTCACGTTGAGACCCAATGTCTTGCCGATGCCTACGGAAACGTAGTTGTTGTTTCTACCCGTGACTGCTCACTGCAACGTCGCCACCAGAAACTTGTTGAAGAAGCTCCGGCCCCGTTCCTAACCAAAGATCAGATTGATCGTCTTTACGCTTCGTCAAAAGCAATTTTGAAAGAAGTTGGCTACCAGGGCGCCGGAACTTGCGAATTTTTGGTTGCTCAAGACGGAACCATATCATTCCTTGAGGTGAACACTCGCCTTCAGGTTGAGCACCCAGTATCTGAGGAAGTAACCGGCCTAGACCTTGTGCGTGAGCAGTTCCGTTTGGCCGAAGGCGGAGTACTTGATTATGACGATCCTGTTATTAAGGGTCACTCATTTGAGTTCCGCATTAACGGTGAAGATGCTGGCCGAAACTTTATGCCAGCCCCTGGGCCAGTACACGTTTTCAAAGCTCCTTCAGGCCCTGGTGTGCGCGTAGATACCGGTGTTGAATCGGGAGATGTGATCTCGGGCTCATTCGACTCAATGGTTGCAAAACTTATCGTGACCGGTGCAACACGCGAAGAAGCACTTGCTCGCTCACGTCGTGCCCTTGCCGAGATGGAAGTAGCCGGGCTACCAACCGTGCTTCCTTTTCACCGCAAGATCGTTAACGACCCAGCTTTTATTGGCGATGTTGCGGCAAACAAGTTTGGAATTTACACCCGATGGATTGAAACCGAATGGGTGAACGATATTCCAGCCTGGAGCGGCGTTGCTGAAACCGGCGAAGAACCAGCCGAGCGCAACAACGTGGTTGTTGAAGTAGATGGCAAGCGCATTGAGGTTTCACTTCCTAAGCGCCTGTTGGGTGCAACCGCAGCAAGCGGTGTTCCTGCTGGCCATGCACCAAAGCGCAAGAGCCACTCGCACGCTACTGCCGGCGGTGGCAGTGGAAACACCATAAAGGCGCCAATGCAATCTACCGTCGTTAAGATTGCAGTTGCCGTGGGCGACACCATTCAAGAAGGCGATCTAGTGGTGGTGCTTGAGGCCATGAAGATGGAGCAGCCAATCAACGCCCACAAGGCTGGAAAAATTAAATCAGTCAGCGCCGAGGTTGGCACCACCGTTCCAGCCGGCACAGTGCTGCTAGAAATCGAAGACTAGTTACACGTTAGGTTTGTGCAGGGCACGAGCCGCATTGCTAATGGTTTCGCTTAGCGATGGATACACGGTGAATGTGCGAGCAAGCTCATCGGCGGTCAAGCGGTTTTCGATTGCAATGGCAATTGAGTAGATCAAGTCGGATGCGCGTGGAGCAACGATTACTCCACCAATAACGGTTCCACCAGTTGAACAAATCAACTTTATAAAACCAACGTCAATGCCTTGCATCTTGGCACGAGGGTTTGCGTTTAGATCAATCTTTTCAACGTAGCCATTTACCTTGCCGTCTTTGATGTCTTGTTCCATCCAGCCAACAGAGGCAATTTCTGGAGCAGTGAAAACATTTGAGGCAACATTGCGAACTTCTGTTGGAGTTGCAACATCTCCCATGGTGTGGAACACAGCGGTTCGGCCCTGCATAGCGCTAACTGAAGCCAGCGGCAAGAAGGTACTGCAGTCACCAACCGCGTAAACGTTTGCGCGTGAGGTGCGGGCAACCTTATTAACCTGAACGTGACCAGATTCAGTAAGTACCACTCCGGCTTCTTCAAGACCAAGACCGGCGGTGTTTGGAATTGAACCAACCGCCATCAAACAGTGTGAGCCCTTTAGAACCGATCCATCGGCAAGAGTTACCTCTACCCCATCACCAGTGTTTACAACTTTTTCTGCACGAGTTTTGTTCATCACATTGATTCCGTTTTTACGGAATACGTGTTCAAGAAGTTGAGCCGCATCGGCGTCGTTGCCCGGCAGAACTGTGTCACGACTTGAAACCAAAGTTACCTGACAGCCCAACGCTCGATATGCGGAGGCAAACTCGGCACCGGTAACACCGGAACCAACCACAATCATGTGCTCTGGAAGTTCATCTAGGTTGTAGAGCTGAGTCCAGGTAAGAATTCTTTTGCCGTCTGGTTTTGCGGTATCAAGCTGACGTGGGTGTCCACCCACGGCAACGATGATTGTCTTGGCCTCTAGGCGTTCAGACTTTCCGTCCTCAATTGCGTCAACAACTACGTGGTGGTTTCCATCGAGGCGCCCCATGCCGTCAATTACTCGAACTCCGGCTTGCACCAACTGCTCTTGCATGTCTTCAGATTGCGTGTGGGCAAGGTTCAAAAGTCTTTGGTTAACCAACCCAAGGTCAATCTCGGTTTTTGGGTTCACCTTCGTGCCGTCTATAGAGAAGTACACGCCAAGGCTCTCGGCATGGGCCACACGCTGGGCTGCCTCAGCGGTAGCAATCAAAGTCTTAGATGGCACAACATCGGTGAGCACTGCAGCCCCGCCAACACCTGAGCGTTCTATCAAGGTGACTTCGGCGCCAAGCTGAACGCCGGCCAATGCCGCTTCGTAGCCACCAGGGCCACCGCCAATAATGACGATGTGGTGTTTTTTGATTTCTTTATCGCTCACTTACCCCATTCTGCCAGTCGTAGACTCGAACTATGAACAACCCACTAGATGATTCAGCGGCGAATCCCTTTGAAATTGCCGCCCAGGCAGCCGCAACTATTGCTCAACTAACCGGTGTTGCAAAGCACGACATAGCCCTAACTTTGGGTTCCGGCTGGGCAAAAGCCGCCGATTTGATAGGCGAAACTGTGGCAACCATTGAAGCTAAAGAGGTTATTGGTTTCTCGGCACCCGCAGTTCAAGGTCACGTGGCAACCATTCGCTCAATCAAGCTACCTGGCGGAAAGCACGCTTTGGTTCTAGGTGCACGCACCCACTATTACGAAGGTCACGGGGTTCGCAGAGTTGCTCACGGTGTAAGAACGGCGGCTGCGGCCGGTGTGAAAACCATGATTCTTACCAACGGTGCCGGCGGCATAAAAGAAACATGGAAGCCGGGTTCACCAGTTCTAATTAGCGATCACATAAACCTAACTGCCGACAGCCCACTTGAGGGTGCAACCTTCATTGACCTAACCGATTTGTATTCAAAGCGCCTGCGTGAGTTAGCGCGCACAGTGGATTCAGATCTTGACGAAGGTGTTTACTGTCAGTTCCGCGGCCCACACTATGAGACACCTGCCGAGGTTCAAATGGCTAAGCATATTGGCGGTCACATTGTTGGCATGTCAACGGCTCTTGAAGCAATTGCGGCTCGCGAGGCAGGAATGGAAATCTTAGGTCTATCCCTGATCACCAACTTGGCTGCCGGCATTCAAAAAGAGCCACTGAGTCACGCTGAGGTGCTTCAAGCTGGAAAAGACGCCGAGTCTCGCATTAGTGAGTTGCTGGCGCAGATTGTGGCAAAACTTTAATCATGAATTTGCAACAAGATGAGCTATTTGCCAGTGCCATAGCTTGGGCGGCTCAGGACCCTGATTTAGAAACTAAAAATGAGTTACTTGAACTAATTGAAGCCAAAGATGTGGCAGCCATCGCAGATCGCATGGGCGGCCGTTTAGATTTTGGAACAGCTGGGCTGCGCGGTGAACTTGGCGCCGGGCCCAACCGAATGAACCGAGTTCTGGTTGCTCAAGCTGCTGCCGGTATTCGTGACTACGTGCTTGAACATTTCAGCGATTCGCCATCAGTGGTGATTGGATTTGATGGTCGCATCAATAGTGAAATTTTTGCAAAAGATTCGGCCCAGATTTTTGCCGCAGCCGGTATTCGCACCATGCTGTTTGACGGCGTGGTACCTACCCCTGTTTTGGCCTTCACCGGAAAGCACCTAAACAGCTCGGCGGCAATTATGGTTACTGCCTCACACAACCCACCGCGCGACAACGGCTACAAGGTTTACCTTGGAGGCAGTAACGGCGGTTCACAAATTATTTCGCCTACCGATAAAGAAATTGCCGCGAAAATTCGTAGAATCGCCGAAACACAAACTTTTGATTCCATAGCAAAAAGCACCGAATACAAGATCATCGGTGACGAGATGCGTAATGCCTACGTGAAAGAAACAGCAAGCCTCACCGGTGAAATAAAAAATGGCAAATCACTAAAGATTGTCTACACCGCAATGCACGGTGTTGGCTGGCACGTGGTTGAGAAACTTTTTGCCGCCGTTGGCTTGGCTAGGCCAATCACAGTTGACTCCCAGTTGCTTCCCGATGGAAATTTTCCAACGGTAGCTTTTCCAAACCCTGAAGAACCTGGAGCCATGGACTTAAGTTATGCCGAGGCCCGGGGTGTTGGTGCGGATTTGATTTTGGCTAATGACCCAGATGCTGATCGTCTTGCCGTTGGTATTCCAGACCAATCGGTGAGTGCTGGCTGGCGCAGGCTTACCGGCGACGAGATTGGCCTAATCTTGGGTGACCAGATTGCAAGGCGGCAAGTAGCGCAAGGCAAAACCGGAACGCTTGCCTGCTCTATTGTTTCTAGCTCTGTGCTTAGTCAGGTGGCCAAGCACTTTGGCCTGGCATACCAAGAGACACTGACCGGCTTTAAGTGGATCTCTAAGGTTAAAAACTTGGCCTTCGGGTTCGAAGAGGCGCTTGGCTACTGCGTTGACCCAACGCACACACCAGACAAAGATGGAATCTCAGCAGCACTGCTAATTGCCGAGCTGGCAACCGGCTTAGCTCTTGAAAACAAGACCCTGGAAAGCCACTTGGCAGAACTTGGTGAACTTTACGGCCACTATGCCACTGGCCAAATTTCAATCAGAGTTACCGATGTATCGGTGATTTCAAATTTGATGAGCAAACTCAGAAACCAACCGCCATCACAAATCAGCGGGGTTGATGCCAAGTTCACTGATCTCAATGTGGCAACTGCGAAACTTGGCGCCACCGATGGGCTGAGATTTGACTTGGCTGACGGCCGAAGGGTTATTGTTCGACCATCTGGTACAGAACCTAAATTAAAGTGCTACCTGCAAGCTGTGGGAAGTTCAAAACAGCAGGCTACCGAGTCTTTGACTTCTTTGAATGAAGCAATGCAGGAACTTCTAAAGTAAAAATCTTTTAGAGAAGTGACGCGCTTAGTTTTTTGGTGAGCTCTTCTAAGTCAAAGAAGTGATCAATTGTGATGACCTCTGAAGGCAACCCGGTAAGCAACTGAGCCAAATCTGGTGTGGTCAAAATTACCTGAGCGTCTCGCGATTCGCGCGCGGTTTTCATATCTGTGGCCTCGACTGTGGCCTCAATACCCAGTTGAGCTAAAACCTTTTCGGCGTTCATCTTTAGCAGTACAGATGTGCCTATCCCCATGCCACAAACCGCAATTATCTTCATGAGTCCATTCTGCCTTGCAGATCTAGAACAAATCGCGAATGTGTTCGGTATCTACTGCATTTAACAGGGAATTAACAGTAGGTTCATCGCTGAGCAAGGCCGACAGCTCGGCAAGTAACTCAATGTGTGAATCGTGATCAACAGCGCAGAGCCCAATAACCATGCGAACCGGGTCGTTCGCCAAGTTTTGAAATTCAATAGGTTCCGCGAGAGTGATCAAACTTAATCCAGTTGATATCACAGCTTCAGATGGCTTCGAATGCGCCAGGGCGATTCCCGGTGCAATTACAAAATACGGCCCGTGAGTTTCAAGAACCTCAACCATTTCACTTACGTACTGTGGCGTAGCACGGCCACTGGCAACCAACAATTCACCCGATAGCTCAACCGCATGCTCGCGATCTAATGCAACCGCAGCGACGCGAATTGAATGCTCTGCAAATGCCTCAGCAAGTTTGGCGAAGGCCATGGCTACTTTCCAAAGTTGCGCGCCAACTCAAAGCCATCGTTGATTATCTCAATTAGTTCTTCACGATCATCGATTGCCTGGAACGCGCCCTCGGCAGCATTCATCTGAAAGATCTCAAGGTCATCAAGGTTGTAACCAAAAGTGTCTACCAGCAGTTCCATTTCGCGGGTAAGCGAGGTTCCGCTCATTAGCCGGTTATCGGTGTTTACGGTCACCTTGAAGCCAAGGTCGTAAAGAATATCAAATGGGTGGTCTGCCATTGTTTCACCAAGCAAGGAAATTGCACCGGTCTGAAGGTTTGAAGAAGGCGAAGTCTCAAGCACAATTCCGCGATCGTGCACCCACTCGGCAACCGGACCAAGCACTACCAAATCTGTTTCGCCATCGGTGCGGCTAAACATGATGTCTTCGACTATTCGAACACCGTGACCAAGGCGAAGCGCACGACCAGAAACAATGGCGTCTTTGATGCTCTCTATTCCATCGGCTTCACCGGCGTGAACGGTAACCGGGAAAAGTTCGTTAGCCAGATAATCAAAAGCAACCTTGTGGCGGCTGGGCAAGAAACCCTTCTCGGCTCCGGCGATGTCAAAACCAACTACCCCGTTGTTACGGTGCCTAACAGCTAGCTCGGCAATCTCAAGGCCGCGGTCTGCATGGCGCATGGCGGTAACCAACTGACCAGTGCGAATAAAACCACCTTGACCCTCAACCAGCTGCATACCTTCTTCAAGACCATCTTGAACAGCCTCCACGGTCTCATCAAGCGTCAATCCGCGAGTTAGGTGCTGCTCTGGTGCCCAGCGAATCTCACCGTAGATAACTCCGTCATTTGCAAGGTCGAGAACAAATTCTCTGGCTACGCGAGTTAGGTGCTCGCGAGTTTGCATTACTGCTGTGGTTATGTCAAAAGTTTTTAGGTATTCAACCAGTGACCCGCTGTCGGCAGACTTTTCAAACCACTTGCGCAAATCTTTAGCGTTATCGGCCGGTAGAGCAAAATCAATTTCAGCAGCCATCTCCACGATGCTCTGCGGGCGTAAGCCGCCGTCTAGGTGATCGTGAAGTGAAATTTTAGGCAACGAGCGGATGTCGAAGTTTGCCATTGTGTTGCCTCTTTCGTTTTGGCCTTAGCCGTTAATGCGCTCCAAGACTATTTTTCGAGTTGGAGCAGAAGTTTCAATCTTAAACGAACCCTGCAATGCTTCGAGTGCACGTTCAAAACGGGCTGGTTCATCGGTGTGCAAGGTCATAAGTGGGGCTCCTGCTTCCACCTTGTCGCCCAATTGCGCATGCAAAGTGATTCCGGCACCAAACTGCACGGCATCTTCTTTGCGGGCACGGCCGGCACCAAGGCGCCATGAAGCGGTGCCCACCTGCAACGCGTCAAGCTCACTTAGAAAGCCCGATGCCGTTGCGGTTACTACGTGATGGTCTTTGGCTACGGGCAAAGCGGCATCTGGGTCCCCACCCTGGGCAGAAATCATCTGGCGCCATTTGTCCATTGCTCGGCCGTCTTTCAATGCGGCCGCAACATCAACATCAGGCTTACCGGCCAGGCGCAGCATTTCACGGGCAAGCTCCACGGTAATTTCAACAACATCTGCCGGGCCACCGCCTGCCAGAACTTCTAGAGATTCTTTTACCTCAAGCGCATTGCCAATTTCAAGACCAAGCGGAGTTGACATGTCAGTTAGTAGCGCAGAGGTGTTTACCCCGGCGTCTTGACCAAGTTGAACCATCACGATGGCTAGCTCTCTGGCACGTTCAATGTTTTTCATAAAGGCACCGGAGCCAACTTTTACATCAAGCACAAGTGATTGGGTTCCCTCGGCAATTTTCTTAGACATAATCGACGACGCGATCAGAGGAATTGCCTCAACTGTTCCGGTTACATCGCGCAGACTATAAAGCTTGCGATCGGCAGGGGCAAGACCTGAACCGGCAGCACAGATCACTGCGCCTATTTCAGCTAGCTGCTGATGAAATTCTTCGTTCGAAATTTGCGCACGCCAACCTGGAATAGATTCAAGCTTGTCCAGTGTTCCGCCGGTGTGACCAAGCCCGCGACCCGAAAGCTGCGGAACGGCAACCCCGAATACCGCTACCAATGGGGCAAGCGGCAATGTGATTTTGTCACCAACTCCACCGGTTGAGTGCTTGTCGGCGGTTGGCATTCCAAGGCCGTCATAATTCAGACGCTCACCGGATGCAATCATGGCCAAAGTTAAGTCTTTAATCTCTCGGCGACTCATGCCATTTAGCAATATCGCCATCGCCATAGCCGACATCTGTTCGTCAGCCACTGCCCCACTGGTGTAGTTAGCAATCAACCAATTAATTTGCTCAGTGGTTAGCTCACCCTTATCGCGTTTGGCGATGATTAGTTCTGGGGCAGAAAATTCTGACATGTGTTCTTTCTTGCGCTTAGAGAGCGCGCTCTTCTAAATCTCGAGGGCCAAATGCATCTGGAATGACTTCATCAATTGTTTTGAACCCCGATACCGTTTCGAGCACCATACCTTTTGCAGAGTGCTCGAATAGCAACTGACGGCAGCGACCACAAGGCATCAAAATATTGCCGTGACCATCTACGCAGGTAAAGGCAATTAGTTTGGCCGGGCCGTTCGACCCGCTTGACATTGCCAACTCGCTTACCAACGTGCATTCAGCACAGAGGGTCAACCCGTAAGAGGCATTTTCAACATTGCAACCAGAAACGATTCGGCCATCTTCCGTTAGCGCGGCGGCACCAACCGGAAACTTTGAATAAGGAACATAGGCCTTGTTCATTGCTGCAGCGGCGGCGGCGCGCAATTCGCCCCAGTTGATTGCCGAGTTCTCAGATTTCACTGCTTGCCTAACTCTTTATGTAAGGTTTACCCGTTGCCGCGGGGCCGGTAACTTTGCCCACCAGTCCTGCAACTGCAACGATTGTTAGTGCGTAAGGAAGCATCAACAAGAACTGGCTTGGAACATCTGAACCAATAATGCTGAGCACTGACTGCAGGTTTTGCGCGAAACCAAACATCAATGCGGCCAAAGTTGCCAGCAGCGGATTCCAACGGCCAAAGATGAGCGCAGCCAAGGCAATGTAACCGGCGCCCGATGTCATTTCCTTGCTAAAGGATCCAACGGCACCCAGTGTGAAGAATGCTCCACCCAAACCAGCCAAAGCACCCCCAAGCATCACGCTGATGTATCGGGTGCGATAGACCTTGATGCCAACGGTGTCAGCAGCCTTTGGATACTCGCCAACAGCACGAAGGCGAAGGCCCCAACGAGTTTTGAAGAGCGCAACATAAACAACTGCGACAGCTGCATACATTAGATAAACGATCAAGGTTTGCGAGAACAAGAGCGGCCCAAGAATTGGAATCTGCGAAAGCAACGGAATATCAATTTGACTGAATCGTTCTGGCTGGTTTAGCGCAATCAGATCGCGCGCCATGACGGTTGAATAAAAGAAGCTGGTCAAGCCAATGACCAAAACGTTCACAACAACACCAACAATGATTTGATCAACCACATACTTGATGCTGAACACAGCCAAAATACCGGCCACCAGGGCTCCACTTATTGCTGCGGCAATTAAGCCAATAGTCAAGCTGTGAGTAATTGAAGTGATCAGGGCGGATGCGAAGGCACCGGCTAGAAGCTGGCCTTCAATTGCAATATTTACAACACCAACCCGCTCAGAAAGAACACCGGCTAGGGCTCCAAAAATTAGCGGAACGGCAAGAGCCAGCGAGCCTTGAAGGGTTGTAGTAACCGGAAACATGTGCCCAGCAAAAAGCACGACCAAAACCTGCTGAACTAGTGCAAATGCAAGAAACGAAGTTAGCCATAGCGGATTCTTTTTGCGCTGCACGGCAAACCACCAAGAAAAACCGGTGACCAATAAAGCAATTGCAAAGATAACCCATGAGGCACCGGCCACTGGAATTTCAAAGTCAGGAATTGCAAATAGCTCTTTGCCAGCATTAAAGCTAAATAGCGTTGTACCTTTTGGAGCGGTAACTGATAGCCAGAGGCTGATCAAAGTGAATACGCTGAAGGCAATTGGTGCTTTGAATGAACGTTTCATTATGCAGCCACCGCCTTTTTGGCTCCGCGAGACAACCCAAACATTAACCGCACCAGTGGTGGTGCAGCAATAAACAACACAACTAGAGACTGAACAATAAGCACAATATCAATTGGCACCTTTTGATTAGCCTGCATGATTACCGCACCGGCACGCAGCGCACCAAACAAAATGCCCGCTGCCAATACGCCTACCGGTTTTGAACGGCCAAGAAGCGCAACTGTAATTGCATCGAATCCAAAGCTGGCGGCAACGCTAGGAGTCAAGAATTTCTCGGCACCAAGAACCTGAGAGGTACCAGCCAAACCGGCTAACGCACCTGAGATTGCCATAACCAAAACGTAGCTCAAACCAATATTGATACCAGCCACTTTGGAAGCGCTTGGGTTATGACCAAGGGCACGAAACTGGAAACCGATTGATGAACGGTTTAGTAGCCACCAAACCGTGGCCACCATTGCCAACATGACAAAGAATGATGCGTTGATACGGAAGCTGTCACCCATGAAGCGCCAGTACTTTGCACTCTCTACAATTTCAGGTGAAATTGGATTGGTGGCTCCGGGAGCTTGAAATAGCGGAGTTGTTAATACGTAGAACAAAAGCAATCCGGCTATGTAGTTCAACATAATTGTGACGATTACCTCGTTGGCTCCGGTTGCGGCCTTCAGAAAACCAACGAAGCCACCAAATGCAGCCGATGCCAGAACGCCAGCAAATACGGCTAGCGGTAAATGAATAAAGGCCGGTAGGTCAAGAGAGAAGCCAACCCAGGCAGCACCCATGGCACCAAAAATAATCTGGCCGGTTCCACCAATGTTGAATAGACCTGAACGGAATGCAACCGCCATGCCAAGGCCAGCCAAGGTAATTGGGGTGGCATACGAAAGTGTCTCAGTAAGCGGCTTAATCATGCCGATTGTGTCTAAAGCTTTGTAGTTGAAGATGGAACCGCGAAACAGCGCGTCATAGGCACCAATCACCGAGTTCCAAACCGCTAAGAAGAAATCGCCAGGTCTGGCGAATAAGTACCCGGCAGCGGACTGCACGCTCTCGTTTGCAAGAGCAATCAAAACACCGCCGATTACAAACGAAGCCAAAACGGCTAGCACTGTGACCAGCGAGCTTGGGCTGAAGATCTGTTTAATTAGATCCGTTTTTAGCACTTTGTTCATGCGCTGATACCTGCCATCATCTGACCCAAAACTGAACGCGACGTATTAGACGGCACCACACCAACTACCTTGCCCCGATACATAACTGCAATACGGTCACCCAGCTGAGTAGCCTCATCTAGCTCGGTAGCCACAATCAAAACGGGAATTCTCGAATCTCTAGTGGCAACAATTTGCTCGTGCACGAATTCAATTGAGCCAACGTCAAGACCGCGGGTTGGCTGAGAGGCAACCAATAAACGTAGCTCACGGGAGAGCTCGCGGGCAAGCACTACCTTTTGCTGGTTACCACCTGAAAGTTGAGACGCCGTGGAATCAATACCCTGAGCGCGAATGTCAAACTGTTGCAGTTTTTCTTGAGCAAACTTTTTCAAAAAACCCAACTGCAGGCTGATGCCCTTGGCAAATGGCTTTCGGTCGCTGCGATCCAACATTAGATTCTCGGCAATCGTAAACTCGGCAACTAGTCCGTCTTCGGTTCGGTCTTCTGGCACGAATCCCACACCAAGATCTAGAACCTGCTTAACGTTTTTGCCAATCAATTCATTGCCATCAAGTTCAATTGACCCAGAGGTTTTACCATGCATGCCAATGATTGCCTCAGTTAGCTCGGTTTGGCCATTTCCTTGCACCCCGGCAATCACAAGGATCTCACCTTCGTGAATTTCAAGATTCACATCGTCAAGCACCTTGGTGCCTAAGTGGTTCCAGGCCGAAAGATTTGTAATTTTAAACGTTGCCTTGCCGGGTTTTGCAACAGCCTTCTCAACATCCAGATCAACCGCACGGCCAACCATCATGGAGGCAAGCTCATTTGCAGAAGACTTAGGGCTGGCCTCGCCGACAATTTTGCCAAGGCGAATCACAGTAATTTTGTCGGCAACTTCTTTTACCTCACGAAGCTTGTGAGTAATGAAAACGATTGCTTTACCTTCACTTCGCAACTGTTTCATAATTGCCATTAGCTCATCGGTCTCTTGCGGGGTCAACACGGCAGTTGGTTCGTCAAAAACCAAAACCTGCGCGTCACCCATTAGCGCCTTGATGATTTCAACACGCTGCTGAACGCCAACCGGAAGCTCGCCCACGATTGCGTCTGGGTCAACTTCAAATCCAAAACGATCAGAAATTTCACGGACCTGCTTGCGTGCAGTTTCTAAATCTAGAATTCCACCAAATTTTGTTGGCTCGTGGCCAAGAATTACATTCTCGGCAACTGTGAAAACTGGAATCAACATGAAGTGTTGATGCACCATGCCAATGCCGGCGGCCATTGCATCACCCGGGCCGGCGAATTTAACTACTTTGTCGTCGAGAAGAATTTCGCCGCCATCTGCTTGATATAGGCCGTAAAGCACATTCATCAAGGTTGACTTGCCTGCGCCGTTTTCACCCAGCAGGCAGTGAATTTGACCCGGTTCTGCAACCAGGTTCACATTGTCGTTAGCAGTCATGGCGCCAAAGCGCTTGGTGATGCCTCGGAGTTCCAGCTTCATCGCTATTTCCCGTTTCGTATCTGCGTTATTTCCGCGTGGCAATCAGTCTAACTTGGCAAAAATGACTGCAATTACCGCTATCAAATGAAAAAATTGGGGGCCGATTTC
Organism: Actinomycetota bacterium; assembly: GCA_046046665.1. Taxonomy (GTDB): domain Bacteria; phylum Actinomycetota; class Actinomycetes; order Actinomycetales; family Microbacteriaceae; genus Rhodoluna. The sequence continues at coordinate 3,819 of JBJOJI010000006.1, read as the reverse complement.
TCGGCCCCCAATTTTTTATCAACTATTTTTAGTAGCCAGACTTTACGTCAATTGCACCAGAAATGATGTCTGCTTCTAGAGCAGCAACTTCGTCGGCAATGCCTGCGCCCCACTTAGCGTCGTGCTCTGGTGAGATGCCAACACCCTTGTTTGAAAGAGTTCCAACGTAGAAGTCTTCGCCACCGGTGAAGGTACCCTCTAGGCCAGCCTTGATGGTTTCGAAGATAGCAACGCTCATGTTCTTCTGAACTGAGGTCAAGATAAGTGACTTGAACTCGTCGAACTTAGGAGCCTTGTACCAGTCGGTGTCTACACCAATAACGTAAACGCCTTCAGCCTCAAGAGCTGCCTGACCTGAACCTGCACCAACCGGACCAGCAACAGGCATGATAACGTCTGCGCCCTGCTTGATGAAGTTCGCTGAAACAGTCTTGCCCTTTGCAACGTCTGAGAAGTCACCGGTCATGGTCCACTTTGACTGGTCATTTCCGTCAGTTCCTAGAACCTTAACCTTGGTGCCCTTGACTTCGTTGTAGTAAGCAACACCTTGCTTGAATCCATCCATGAAGATGGTTACAGATGGGTAAGGAGCTCCACCGAATGTAGCAACCTTGCCGGTCTTTGAAGTTCCAGCTGCTACGTAACCTGCAAGGAATGCAGCTTCTGCAGTGTCAAACAAAAGTGGCTTTACGTTTGAAACGTACTTAGGGCTGAAGTCAGCGTTGGTTAGGTTTGTGTCAACAGGTGCGAAGTTAACTGTAGGGTTTGCTGCTGATGCAACGTCTGTTGCAGCTGCAAGAGCAAAACCTACAGGAACGACAATGTTGCAACCTTCGGCAACCATTGCGTCAACGTTTGGCTGGTAGTCGGTGCCTGATGCTGACTGCGCTTCAGCTGACTGAACGCCAAGAACAGCAATAGCTTCCTTTAGACCGTTGTATGCCTCTTCGTTGAATGAGCCGTCGTCAAAACCGCCCTCATCAGAGACCATGCAAGCCTTGTAGTCAACTGGAGTAACGGTTGGCTCAGCTGGAGCTGAAGCACAACCTGCAAGAGTTAGGGCTGCAACAGATGCAAGCGCCAGACCCTTAAGAATGTTCTTATTCAATTAGATTCCTCCTGGAATAACGACGAATGGCTCTCACGCGTCGTTGCCCTTTCAGCCTATCTGGCTGTGCACAGGCAAAATGACGACAAGCGCGCGTTTAGAAAAAGTTAATCGAGTCGCAACATAAACGTGATTGTGCAAACGTTTACAGAACGTCTGAGTGCCCAGTTGCCTTCAGCGCATCCACCAGGCTCTTCACACGTTGCGCGTGTTCTTTGGTGGTTACCAAAAGAGCATCTGGGGTATCCACCACAATGATGTCTTCAACACCGATAAGCGCGATGAGGCGATCGGTGTCTGAAATCAAAATTCCACTGGAGCTATCGGCAAGCACCTTGGCGTTGCCAAGCACAGCCAAATTGCCCCGACGGCCCTGAGACTGCAGTTCGGCGATGGCAGCAAAGTCACCTACGTCGTGCCAAGAGAAACTGGCTGGAATTACCGCAACCAGGCCAGCAGCAGCGGCCGGTTCGGCAACCGAGTAATCGATAGCGACTTTTTTTAGCCCCGGCCAAATTCTTTCGATAGCCGCCTTGCGGTTATCGGTGTCCCAGGCAGCTGCCAATTCCATAATTGAAGAATGCAGCACCGGCTCTGATTTGGCCAATTGCTCTAGCAAAAGCTTGGCTGGCGCGATGAACATGCCGGCGTTCCAGAGGTATTGCCCTGAGTCAACATACTTTCGGGCCTTGGCGATATTTGGCTTTTCAACAAATTTGATGACATCTCGAGCCTCGGGAGCTCCATCGATATTCAAAACCTCACCAGATTTGATGTAGCCGAAACCCACCGATGGCTCGGTTGGTTCAATTCCAATGGTCACAATCTTGCCGGTTGCGGCCACCAAAATGGCCTCGCGCACGGTCTTGTGGAACTGGTCTTCTTCAGTAATCACGTGATCTGCGGCAAATGAACCAATAATCACGTCTGGTTCACGCTGCATCAATATGGCTGCGGCGAGCGCGATAGCTGCCGTTGAGTCTTTAGGTGAAAGTTCCAGCACGAGGTTATCGGTGCTTAGGTCTTCAATCTGCTCAAGTACGGCTGATTTGTGCACCTTTCCTGTCACCACAAGAATGCGCTCTTTGCTGTTGATTGGAGTCAGGCGATCCCAGGTGTCTTGCAGCAGGGTCTGCCCGGAACCAGTTAGGTCGTGCAGAAACTTTGGCGCCGAGGCACGAGAAAGAGGCCATAGACGGCTACCGATGCCGCCGGCAGGAATAATGCTGAAGAAACGATCCAGTGGATCTCGCTGAGTAGTCATAACTATTAAAAACCTTAGCCCAATGCCTCTATATGGGCGAGGGTGGGGTTTTTACGGGTTTAGACTAGAAGTGATTTTTGACTCAAAGTTGATCAAGGAGGATGGCCTTTGCCAACCATGCCAGCAGGTACTTTATACCGCGGAAAAGTAGGAATGTGGTCGTGGGTTCTGCACCGAATTACCGGTGTTGCAATCTTCTTCTTCCTTCTAGTGCACGTTCTAGACACCGCCCTAGTGCGACTAAGCCCAGAGGCCTATAACGCAGTAATCAACACCTACAAGACTCCTCTTATTGGAGTTGCAGAGCTAGGTCTGGTTGCGGCCATTCTGTATCACGCACTCAACGGCCTTCGCATAATTGCAATTGATTTCTGGCGCAAAGGCGTGAAGTACCAGAACGTGTTGTTCTGGGTAGTTGTAGCAATTGCCTTCGCAGTCTTCATCGCGTTTGCACCTCGCCATCTAATGCACGTATTCGGTTAAGGAGAAGCGAAATGTCAGTAGTTATCGAACAGCCTCGCTCACCTCGCAGCCGCAACCAAGCCAACTTGGAAAAGTATGGCTGGATGTACATGCGCGTATCAGGTGTGCTTCTTGTAATTCTTATTTTTGGTCACCTTTTCGTGAACCTTTTCTTGGGTGAAGGAATCAAGGCCATTGATTTTGCTTTCGTTGGCGGAAAGTGGTCTGACCCGTTCTGGCAAGTATGGGATCTAGCAATGCTTTGGCTTGCCATGATTCACGGCACAAACGGTATGCGCACGCTGGTAAACGATTACGCATCTAAAGAAGGCGTTCGCAAGGCGTTGGTCTGGTCTCTTTGGGGAATTTGTGCGGTGCTTGTAACACTTGGAACTCTTGTGGTCTTTACTTTTGACCCATGTCCTGCAGGTGCACTACCTGAGCTATTACCTTCTTTCTGCCCAGCTTCATAAAACATTTGCTTAACCGATAAAAGGAACAAACATAAATTGAGTAAGCCAAAGGTTCATCACTACGAGTACGACGTTGTAATCGTTGGTGCGGGTGGCGCGGGTATGCGCGCGGCTATTGAAGCCGGACCGCACGCAAAAACCGCAGTAATTTCAAAGCTGTTTCCAACTCGTTCACACACCGGGGCAGCCCAGGGTGGAATGGCCGCAGCGCTTGGCAACGTTGAAGAAGACAGCTGGGAATGGCACACCTTTGACACCGTTAAGGGTGGCGACTACTTAGTTGACCAAGATGCGGCAGAAATTCTTGCCAAAGAATCTGTGCAAGCTGTTATCGACCTAGAAAACATGGGTCTTCCTTTCAACCGCACACCAGACGGAAAGATTGACCAGCGCCGATTCGGTGGCCACACTCGTGACCACGGTAAAGCACCGGTTCGTCGTTCTTGCTACGCGGCTGACCGCACCGGTCACATGATTCTGCAGACCCTGTACCAGAACTGCGTAAAGCTAGG
>JBJOJI010000048.1:0-8013 GCA_046046665.1 Actinomycetota bacterium | reverse complement strand
GCTCTAGGCTCATGGAAAGGAAATAACATCCCAGCTAGCCTCGATGAGAATATGAACTTCGAAGCCAATAGTTGGAGCACGCAAGATCTATGCCCACTGAAGCAGATCACTTTAGAGACAATTGAGAATTGCATGAAGTTCACCCATCAAGTTAACAATGGTTCAGTAGAAGGCAGTCGCTGGACATTGGCTCATGTGAGTTACTACATGGGAAGCTTGATGACAGAAGCTTTGATCGCAGTGAAAGGCTTAGCTGCATTTAAGAAATTTATGACTGACCTCAAAGACACAAGCTATGAAAACGCTTTTGTTTCAAACTTTGGAATAAGTTCGGATGCTTTCTATGTAAAGGCTTCTAAATACGTATTAGCCATGTATAAAGCTGGGCGATAGATACGCCTCAGGTCAATGGCGCTATTGAAATCGTTGATGCGCTGGGTAAACGTTCCGAAAACTAAGCCAAGCCAATTTCAAGTCGGCTTAGTGCACCCCCGCCGATTGCCGCAGACAACGACCAGTTATTTCCACATAGCGAGTCAAACAAGAACGAACCAAGACCTGGCGTTCCGGTTCTTGGCCCAAGGCCGTCATCAAATGAGGTGATGATTAGTTTGTTTGGAGTTGGCATGAAAAGTGAAATTGCGATTTTAGAAGAAAACCCGTGCCTAATTGAATTAGAAATCAGTTCATTAACGGCTTGGCCAATGTCGTTCACAAGCGCGGATTGCAAAATCAGTTTCTCCACAGATTCATCAATCTTTACTTCAAGATCTACCAGCCCCTGCCACTGACCCTCTACTGCTCTAACCTCATTCGCCAGCGATAGATTTGTTGATCTTGCAAAATTGTTTGATGCATCGTCAAGAAGTTCCTCAACTCGCTCGAGCTCTTCAATGATGATTGATGGATCAGATAGAGACTCTGCTTGTTCCATGCGAATAGCCGTGGCCAGCAGCCTATTTTGAACATGGCCATGCAAATACTGGGCCAGTTCGCGGTTCATTAAGCGCTTGCGCTGAAACTCCAATTGTTCAATCGCGCGATCTTCGCCAACTAGTTCAACCAGTTCTTTCTGAATTTCGTCGTGGCTAACCAGTGCAGACCTAAGGAGCCCGGTTAGGAAAATCAGCACAAACAGCCAAGCAAAATTAGCGAATGTTGTGATCTGGAAATTTGCATTAACCGGGGCTCCGAATACATTCACAACTGTAAAAGCCGAAATGCCGGTACAAAGCAGAGTCATACCTACAAAGTGCACCCATGCTCTAACCCTTGATTTAGGCGCCATGAAGCCTGCGGCCGGAAAAACAATTGAAATCACCGCTATTTCAACTACGGTCTGCAACAGTCCGCTAAGCCAGCCGAAGTGCAAAACATTTGCCGGTGCCACGGTCACAAAATAAATAGGTAATGCGGCCCAGGGCTGAAAGACGTACTTCGTTACAGTTAGGTGCGAAAGGTCTTTTAGCGAGAAGTCAGTGAGCCTCTCATTTTCTTGCTCCCATATTCTGTGACTCAGTGGCCTCAGGTCATCCTGAATTATCTGCCTAACTACCTCAGCTAATGCCTTGTAGTTGTCGCCAGCTATTTGCTTGCCGGTTGCCAGCTGCTCTCTAACCCCGGCAATGAACTTCTTTAGTTCGGCACTGCTATCAACAAGCTTTCGAGACTTACCAAATGCCCTCGCCGGCTGGCTGGTGTTGGCAAGAATTACGCGTTCTGAAATCAAAGTATCTCTTTGCAATTTGAAGCGCTCACGATATGCAAAAACGATTGCCAAGGTTGGCACCCACCAAAGCCCGAGTGCTGTTGTTTGAACTACACGTGATGTTATAGCCAAATTGAGATTGGGCTCAAGGTTAAATAGCCAAACAAAATAACCGGTACTAAGACCCTTTAATAGGCCAAGAGTGGCGCCTGCAAACAGAACAGCGGTAAAAGAAACATTTTTTGTTTTTCTGTTTTTAAATACAGTCACGTAGTAGACATAAAAAAGTAAGGCGCAACAAATCAAAGAGAGTGCATTTGCCAGCACTGCAAAGCTTAATTTTGAAAAGGAATCTAAATCTGGAATCAACATCACCGAAAACGTGATGTGAAGCGGAGCTAAGTACAAATATCCTCTTGGCTCAAATGACCAACGCCCGGTTATGTCATTTTTTATTTGCGCAAAATTAGCCGACCTGATCATGATCCACTCCAATAGCTCTGAAGTAAACCTTGGCAATGTGCACTCGCTGATTTTGAGTTGCGTCTGCCGGAATACCTAATGCCTTGGCAACGCGATTAATTGTTAGCTCAACAGATTTTGGTTTCACAAATCTTCTTTTGGCAATCTCGGCGTTGGTGAGGCCCTGTGCAACTAACCTAAGTGTTTCAATTTGAATATCAGAGAGGTTTCCAAAAGCTGGGTTATGCTCTTGACGATCTTCACGTTTGGTTGACATGGAATCGTTGATTGCCTGAAATAGCACATTGATATCGGTTACTGATTGTTTGGTTATGTATTGAGATCCGCCGGGTAGTGGTGGCAGCGATGGATTCATCAAGCGAGGATCACTAAAGCTGGTTAGAAAAACTATTCCAATTTTTGGATCAACTCGGCGAAGCGCGTGGGCCACATCAATTCCCGATGGCCCGCTTCCTAAGTGAAGATCTAAAAGAGCAACCGATACCGGAGTAGTTTTACTTGCGGCCACTGCCTCACCGGCGGATCCGGTTTGCAGAACAACGGTAATTCCTCTTTGTTCAAGGGCAGCCACCAAGCTCAGGCGCGTGAAGTTGTCGTCTTCAACAACCATCGCTTTTAGTCCCATAAAAGAAGTATGAACCTCGCAAAAGTTGTGGACAAGCCATTTATATAGGGGTACCCACTCAATTCAGGGTCTTTTCGTTCTTTCCCCTACTTACCTCTATATAGGAGCCATATCTTTGAGACATGAGAAGCAAAGGCCTTTTGGCCTCAACCTGGGGAAGGGTGCTAAGTGGCACCCTGATTAGTGGTCTTGCTTTTGCAGCCGTTTCCCCTGCATCGCCAGCTGGTGCCGCTGAAACCGCCGAATCTGGTACACAAGCCAACATCGCCTTGGTTATTGAACTTGGGGTTTTAGGTCCCATCTCTTATTTTGGAAACAACTCCACTCCATCGGTTAATTACCTAAGACTTCAGCGTCCTTCAGGTTCGCAAGGGCCGCTTGAGGCACGAAAGCTTCTGGCTTCAGCCGAAAGTGACGTAATTATTCTTCAAGGTGAGGCCGGATCTGGCGGAGCCGCTGGACCTTCCGGTCCTGCAGGGCCATCCGGAGCATCGGGTTCACAGGGTAAAGATGGCAAGAGTGCTTTTGAAATCTGGAAAGAAAGCCTCGGCGATTTAAGCGCTTCAACCAGCACCTTCATTGCTAGTTTGCGAGGCTCCGATGGTGCAGCGGGTCAAGCCGGAGCGCGTGGAGCAGATGGAGCCGCCGGTGCACGCGGTATTGACGGAGTCAACGGGCGTGATGGAGCCAACGGTGAGCAAGGGCCCCAAGGTGAACCAGGAATCCGAGGTGAGCAAGGACTACCCGGACTAACCGGTGGGGTTGGAGCTGCAGGAGTCGACGGAGTCAATGGTGCACCGGGTGCCGATGGCGCCAATGGATCCGATGGGTCTAACGGAAGCAACGGACTCGACGGTGCCAATGGTAGAGACGGTACCGATGGAGCTGACGGTGAGCAAGGTATTCAAGGTGTCCAGGGAATTCAAGGGGAACCAGGATTGCAAGGCCTTCAAGGGATTCCTGGCGTAGACGGACTAGACGGCAAAGATGCAACCCAAATTAATCTTGACAACTTCACCTGCCCAACCGGTCAAGTTTTAAATGGCTGGTCGGTTACTACAAGTGACGACGGCTCAAAAACTTTTTCAGGAAGCTGCATTGATCAAGCAACCGGTGGTGACGGCGGTCAGATTTGTGTACCTATCGATGACGATAACGACAGCGATGATGAAGAGAACTCGGATTCAAAAAATGAAGAGTCTGACAACAATCAAAACGAAAACACCGATGGCAGCGCAGGGGAAGATTCGGTTCACTCAACCAGTGTGGATTCAGATTCAGACGTTTCAGATTGCACGCCAATAAGTTCTGGAGGAAGCGTTGGGCCTCAGGGTCCTGCTGGTCCGCAAGGTATTCAAGGCATCCAAGGTATCCAAGGTCCTGCTGGGCCTGCAGGGCCAAAGGGTGACACCGGAGCAACCGGACCGTCAGGACCAAAGGGTGACACCGGTGCAACCGGAGCCAAAGGTTCTACCGGAGACAAAGGTTCAACTGGTGACCGTGGGCTGCAGGGAATTCAAGGTATTCAAGGGGTAGCAGGAAAAGACGGCGCCGACGGCAGTGATGGCAAAGATGGTTTGAGCGCATTTGATATTTGGAAAACTCAAACCAACCAGCGCTATGCAACAACTACCCAATTCTTGGCAGCCCTAAAAGGTGCCGACGGCGCAACCGGTCCGGCAGGACCAACCGGACCAAAAGGTGATTCAGGAACTAGCGGATACAACTCACTAACTATTTGTGTCTCCAGCGACGGAACAATCAAGTTTGGTAACTGCACGGTTTATAAAGGCAAAATGAGTGGCACCGAATACGACGTGTTAGGAAAATAATGAGCAACGAAACCTATTTGAGTGACCCGCCTAAAAGACTTGTGATGCCAAAATCAGGATCAAAACCATATTCCTTTGGCGAACCCACTTGGACAAAAAAGTTTGCGATTCAGGTGGCTGCTGGTGCAGCACTAGCCGGCGCGCTAATTGGCGGCGGTTTAACTTTTGCGATCACCTCTATAGGCGATTCAAATGTGACCGCGGCCGGGGCAACGCTTGGCCAAGTGGCTCTTACCGAGGCCCAACTTCGTGATCAGGTAATCAGCAATAAACTAACCGCCTACTGGGTTGGGCCGATGGATGGCGCAAAATACAGCCTGATATCTAATGCCAACGGCCAAGTATTTGTGCGCTATCTACCTAACGGCCAAGGTCTAGAAGACACCAATGCCGATTATCGGGTGATTGCTACCTACCCGCAAAGTGACGCCTTCTCAATAACCAAAGCAGCCGGAAACCAAGCGAACGCAATTTCTTTTACCAACGCAGATGGTGCCCAAGTTTTTTATAGCAAGAGCTACGCTGCAAATGTTTATGTTGCCTTTCCAGATTCACCTTACGAAATTGAAATCTTTGACCCTAAAGATGGCGGAGCACTGAACCTGGCAACTAATGCCGGCACAATTTCGAAGATCAAGTAACCATGACTTTACAATCAAACAATCTGCAGAACCTGCGCGAACAATTGCAGGGTTGGGCGCAAAACTTTGGGCACACCCAAGACGCATATCTGGTTGGGCTTGATGCTGCTTTAGATGCCAAGAAAGATTTAGAGTTCTGGCAATCAATTGAGCCTCAAGACTATTTGCCCAACTACAACGCACTGGGTAGCTCTGGGCTACTAAGAATTGCCAGGCTGCTAGCAGGCATTAGGAACATAATCATTTTTGTGCCGGTGGCGCTTACCTGGGCAGCCGTTAGTGAGGCAACCAAAGCTTTTAATGAATTTGTGCTGCAGAACACCGGGACACCCGCTAATTTTTTGCAATTCTGGCAAGACGGATACGGGTTACTAGATAAGTTCTGGAGCATTGGTTCAATAGCCCAGCTTGACTTTGTGATTGTGGCCATGGTGATTCTTTTGACGGCAATTGTTGGAGTTATGCAATCTAGAGGTCAAAATAATCTTTCGCGTGCCAATAAATATTTCGCAGCGTCACGAAACGCTTTGGCTATAGAAATTAAGGCTGCCCTCTTCGACTTCAAGCCAATTACCAGCGGTTCTGTTTCGGCCGAAGTTTCGAAGTCCGTGAAAGCAATAAAAGCTTCTCTTGCTAATGGGGCAACAATTGAAAAACCATATGCCAGGCTCGCAAAAAATGTTTCAGAGGCGGCAACCCTGGTAAAGAGTTCAACCAGTTCTCTGAAGACTCAACTTGCATCGTTGCAGCGTGAAATTGCAAAGGCAGAGAAAAAGCTAGGCAAGTAATGCCTCACTCAAATTTTGCAGAACCCGAGGACGTAACCGGGCAAGCCGGCTGGATGTTCTCTGACATGCTGATTGCTTTGATGGTTGTTTTTCTTGCAACCATCACATTTATCCCGCAGTTTTCAATTGGCAGCTCCTCAGCAGTCAGCAAGGGAAACTCATCCAGCGGTGCTGGTGGTGTCTCAGGCTCGTACTCTTACACAGAGCACTTTGATGGTGCCTTTGCCCGGGCATATCAAGTAGACGACTTGGGAAATCTACAGGCCGACATCGCTGCCTATTTGAAAAGCAATTCAATTCCCGCTGATGCGGTTGTGGATTCAGCTCAATTTATCGGTGGTTATTCAAGTACTGAGACATCTTCTTCGGCCATAGCCCGAGCACTTGAATTCAGCAAGGTTTTAGAGGCAATGAAGCCGGGGCTGCTTGATCACGCCTCAACAATATTGAACAGCAGCCCAAAGTTGGAAACAAACCTGGTGGCAATCAGACTTACCTTTAGCGCTCAGGTCAACACCAAGTAATTTGCCACTTGGTCTGAAACCCATCTGAAACCTAGCCCCGATAACCTGAACCCATGACTAATTTGGGGGCAGCTAAGAAATCTGGCATTAAGCAAGCCGCGCAGAAGGTTTATCGTTCTGAAATTGCTATGGATAAGTGGGAGAGGGTTTCGGCAATTCCACTTGCCGCACTTGCCCTTGCCTACCTGGCTCTCTATGCCTTTGAGGTTTTAGGCGAATGGGATCCGGCAGTTTTCTTTGATTTTGTTTTGGTCAGCGACATTATCTGGGGCATCTTTATTGTTGACTTTTTGGCCCGCTTTTTTATGAGCCACCACAAGGGTCAGTTCATGAAGAAGAACATTGTAGAGTTCATCAGTTTGCTGCTGCCAATGTTCCGAGCCTTTCGTATGTTCCGGGTGGTTATTGCCCTTGGCTTTATTGCCCGCGTTGCCCAAAGCTTGCAGGCTCGAATCGGCATTTACCTTGGGCTGATTTTGCCGCTGCTAATTTTCACCTGCTCGCTTGGTGTTTACGATGCCGAACACCTGGTTGCCGGTGCCAAGATCACAAACTTTGGTGATTCGGTTTGGTGGGCTTTTGTAACTGTAACCACCATTGGCTACGGGGATTACTATCCGGTCACCTTTGAAGGTCGAGCAATTGCGGTGCTGCTAATGCTTAGCGGTCTGGCACTGGTATCGGTGATTACTGTCACTTTTGCCTCTTGGTTCCTTGGTCGTCTTGAATACGATCTCACCACCAAGGGAATCACAAAGCGCAAATAGGCGGGCCGCGTGAATTGCCCTTAGAGCGTAGGCTTAGAGGGTGCTAAGACGCCTAGTAGTTATTTCAAGACCAGTTCTCTGGATCAACACAATCGGCACCACCGTGATGGGCATGTGGTTGGCCGGTTTCATCTGGGACTGGCGCGTGCTGCCAATTCTGATTTGGGTAACGCTGCCTTTTAACCTTCTTATCTACGGCATCAACGACATCTTTGACCAAGAAACAGACAACATTAACGCCCGAAAGGGTGGCTACGAGGGTGCTCACATTTCGCCCAATGAGGTCAAGCCAATTTGGTGGGGCGTGCTGCTTACCAATCTGCCGTTCCTTGGCTATTTTGCCCTGACTCTTCCTTGGCAGGCCACCGCATGGATGTTGGCCTATGCCCTGTTCTTTACCTTCTACTCTGCCCCGCCGCTTCGCCTAAAAGCCCGTGCATATTTAGACAGCTTCTCAAACACCGATTACGCCTTTCCGTTGGCCTTTGTTCCACTTGCCCTTGGTAAAGAGCCAATTTGGTTAGCGGTGTTTGCACTGATGGCTTGGTCTATTGCTAAGCATGCCTACGATGCAATTCAGGATATTCCGCAAGATGCTGACACCGGTATTGTCACAACCGCCGTGCACTTGGGCGTGAAGAAGAC
>JBJOJI010000047.1:0-14079 GCA_046046665.1 Actinomycetota bacterium | reverse complement strand
AGCGCTACACCGTAGGGCGCGGTATTCCGGTGGTTGAGGTTATTCAGCCGGCGGTTCGACGTGCGGTTGCTGCAACTCGCAGTCGCAAAGTTGGAGTGATAGGAACAAACGCAACAATTACCTCAAAGGCATACGATGATGCATTTGCCGCAGCTGTAGACCTTCAAATTACCAGCGCCGCCTGCCCAAGATTTGTTGAATTTGTTGAAAACGGAATTACCTCTGGCCCAGAACTTTTGAAAGTTGCCGAAGAATACCTGGGTCCAATTCGCGATGCCGGGGTAGACACCTTGGTGCTTGGATGTACACACTACCCACTGCTTACTGGAGCCATCTCTTATGTGATGGGCCAAGAGGTAACGCTGGTGTCATCTGCCGAAGAAACCGCAAAAGATGTTTATCGAACTTTGGTGGAGCACAATCTCCAGCGCACGTCGCAAACAATGCCATCACTAACCTTCAAAGCCACCGGAAACGCCGATGCATTTGAAAAGCTAGCCCGCAGATTCCTTGGGCCTGAAGTTACGAAAGTTGAAGAAATCAGATGACCATTCGCGCAGACGGAAGAACCCCCAACCAAGTTCGCAAAATTACGGTTGAACGTGGCTGGAGCGATCACGCCGAGGGCTCAGCATTGATTTCTTTTGGTGGAACCAAGGTTTTATGCACGGCATCATTCACTGCAGGTGTGCCACGTTGGAAAGTTGGCAAGGGCGAAGGCTGGGTAACTGCCGAATACGCCATGTTGCCCCGCGCTACGCACGATCGAAACGATCGCGAAGCCGTGAAAGGAAAAATTGGTGGGCGCACTCACGAAATCTCTCGTTTGATTGGTCGAAGTCTGCGAGCAATTGTTGATGTTCGTGAACTTGGTGAGAACACAATCGTCATTGACTGTGATGTTCTTCAGGCTGATGGCGGAACAAGAACTGCAGCAATCACAGGTGCCTATATTGCCCTTGCCGATTCGATTGCTTGGGCACGCGCAAATAAGTTAATTCCTGCCAAAGCGCAACCGCTAACAGACAGCGTTGCCGCGGTTTCGGTGGGCATTATTGATGGTGAGCCATTTCTTGACTTGGCCTACGTTGAAGATGTTCGGGCACACACAGACATGAATGTTGTGGTTACCGGCAATGGAAAGTTCGTTGAGGTTCAAGGAACGGCCGAGGGAGTTCCTTTTGACCGTGACGAATTGAACTTGCTGCTTGACCTTGCCTTGAAGGGAACGCAAGAGCTAACAGAAATTCAAAAGGTTGCTCTTTCAGGCGCAGCAAACTAATGAAGTTAGTATTAGCAACCCACAATCAGCACAAGGTTGATGAGGTTGCTGCAATCCTGGCCGATTCTGTTTCGGGCCTTGAGCTATTGGCATACGACGGACCAGAACCAGTAGAAGACGGCACCAGCTTTCTAGAGAACGCACTTATCAAAGCTCGTGCAGCCTTTGCTCACACTGGCCTTCCTGCAATTGCCGATGATTCAGGAATTGCCGTTGAAATTCTTGGGGGAGCGCCAGGCATTTTTAGTGCTCGCTGGGGTGGTGGCCGAGACAACGGGGTTAATCGTCAATTGTTGTTGAGTCAACTCCAGGATGTTCGTGATGAAAACAGATCAGCCTCATTTGTGTGCACCATTGCAATGGTGTCTGCTGGTGGTGAAGTTTCATTCACTGGAATTTGGCCAGGGCGAGTAGCTAGGCAAGAGCAAGGGGTTAACGGTTTTGGCTATGACCCAATTTTCATACCTGACGGATTTGAAATTACTGCCGCAGAATTAGAGCCTGAAATCAAAAACTCGATGAGTCATCGCTCGCTTGCTTTAGAGCAGCTAGCCGCCTATTTGAATCTCTAAATCGATTAGCTAATGATTGCCTCGGCCTTGTGCTCGCGGCGAGTTTTCACAATTTCCATGACGATGGGGATTGTGGAAATAACTATAAATCCGATGGTGAAGTATTCAACATGTTCGGCAACAAAAGGAATCTTTCCCAAGTAGTAGCCCAGCAAGGTAACTAGGGTTCCCCAGCCAATTACTCCATAGACGTTGTACTTCAAAAAGCGGCGATAGTTCATCTGACCAATGCCGGCAGCCACTGGAACAAAGGTTCTCATTACAGGCACAAAGTGAGCCAAAATAATTGCCTTTGCCCCGTAGCGCTCAAAGAACGAGTTTGTGCGGCTGACGTTTTTTTGACTGAAAAATTTGGATTCCTGTTTGTTGAAAATTGCCGGTCCGGCTTTTCGGCCAATCCAGTATCCGGTTTGATCTCCAAGCCACGCTGAAATAGAAATTGCTGCGCAGGCTATCCAAATTGGAACCGGAACCATCTCTTCGCCCAGTGGAAAAAGCACATCGCCGGTAGAGATCATTAGTCCGGTAACAAAAAGCAATGAGTCACCCGGAAGGAAAAAGCCAATGAGCAGCCCAGTCTCAATAAACACAATGGCACAAACGCCAATAAGTGCGTAGATGCCGAAGGAGGCAATTAGTGCTTCTGGTTGTAGCCATTCGAGACCGAACATGCGCTCCTGTTTTCTACTTAATATTTCGCGCCCCTAGCCGCGCCCCTAGCAGGAATCGAACCTGCGCACCCGCCTCCGGAGAGCGGTGCTCTATCCCCTGAGCTATAGGGGCAAAGGGCTGAGTTAAGACTAACAGCGCAAGTGTCTTAGGCTGAGTCCAGAAATTAGCCAGCAGGAGAAAAATGGCACTTAAGTTACCCGGTCAATGGGTTTGGGATTCTTGGTTCGCCTTCGACGGAACCGCTCACCACGCTTTCTACCTCCAAGCGTCTCGTGCCCTACAAGATCCAAATCGCAGGCACCGCAACACTTCGGTTGGTCACGCAATATCCAAAGATCTAAAAAACTGGACAGTGGTGCAAGATGCGCTTGCCCCTTCGGAAGTGCCCGCACCCGATAGCTGGACGACTTGGACGGGTTCCGTTGTGCGAGCTGATGATGGTATTTGGTGGATGTTCTATACCGGCACAAGTCGCGAAGATTCCGGGGAACGGCAAACCGTTTGCGCGGCTACTTCAAAAGATTTACTTACTTGGACAAAAGTTGAAACCATGCCACTGGTGAGTGCAGATTCGCGTTGGTACAAAACTTTGGCTGCCGGATTCACCAACGAGCCCTTTCGCGATCCATGGGTCTTTAAGCTTCCGGGTGAAAAAGAGTGGACCATGCTTACTACCGCGGGTTCAATCTCGGCCAAGAGTCGCCGAGAAGAGGCAATTATGGGCGTTGCTAAATCGGCCGACTTAACAAACTGGCAAATCCAACCACCGCTGGGTGCGCCGGGTCAGGGTTTCGGTGAGACAGAGGTTTTTCAATTCGAAGTAGTTGATGGCGTTCCAATCATTCTGTTCTGTTGCGGTCCGCTGTGGCTTTCAGATGATAGAAAAGCGGCTGGTGAGATTGGCGGAATCTACAGCCTTCCGGTTGCTGCCGATTTATCCGATGTTGATTTCAATCGGGCCGTGCTTTTTCCGGATACAAGTCTGTACGCGTCGAGACTGGTACAAGGCACCGATGGCGGATGGAATCTGATTGCCTTCATCAACGAGGTATCGGGTGAATTTGTTGGCGAGCTTTGCGACCCAATTCCAGTAACCGCCGACCCAATTTTGGGGTTGGTGGCTAAATAGGCCTAATTTCGGGGGATTCAGCGGGGTTCCAGGCTTTTTTGATAACGAAGACTTTATGTAAGCGTTTACAAATCGTTACCAAAATCGGCGTTTTTCTAGCTTTCGCGGGGATAGTCTGCTTTTACGCGTTGACTGCAACCGCTTTCAGCGTTTCTTTGAAAGGACATACAGGATGAAACTAGGAACTCGTTTCCTGGCTGTAGCAGCTGTTTCAGCTCTAGCAGCAGTGTCACTGACCGGTTGTGCTGCATCAGCACCCGAGGGTGACGGCAAAGTATCAATCTTCGGTGGTTACGGCGAAGCAGATGCTAAGGCATTCCAGACTTCTCTAACCGAATTCGGTGACGCTAACGGCATCGAAATCACCTTCACCTCTCTTGCAGCGTTTGACAAGGACATCAAGGTAAAGATCGAAGCCGGGCAGGAGCCAGACATCGCTCTATGGCCACAGCCAGGTGGTCTAAAGGACCTTGCTGACAGCCTTCTTCCTCTAAAGGAAGTTGTTGACCTAGGCGCGATCCAGGAAAGCTTGGTTCCAGGTTGGGACACCCTTGCAGTTGTTGACGGTGAGATCTACGGTCTTCCAGTTTCAGCAAACGTAAAGTCAATGGTTTTCTACAACCCATCACAGTTTGAGAAGCACGGCTACGCAGTGCCAACCACAGACGCTGAACTTGTTGCTCTAGAAGACAAGATCAAGGCTGATGGTTCAGGTTACCCATGGTGTGCAGGTATCGAATCTGGTGGCGCAACTGGTTGGGCATTTACCGACTGGATGGAACAGTACGTTCTTGACACCGTTGGTGGAGAAAAGTACGCCCAGTGGGTATCAGGCGAGCTTGACTTTGCCTCACCTGAGATCACAGCTGCTGCTGATCTAGTTGCAAAGCGTTTGCTTGCAGATGGTCAGGTTAACGGTGGTGGTGCTTCAATGGCTACCGATGGTTTCGGTAACACTGCACCTCTATTCGAGACCGGTGGCAAGGCTAAGGGCCAGTGCTTCATGCTTCGTCAGGGTTCATTCATCACTGGTTTCTTCCCTGAGGCAATTCAGGCAGAGCTAAAGGCTGAGAACTACACCAACGCAGACGCATTCCCACTTCCAGCTCCTGAGGGCGGCACTGCAGCCATCCTTGGTGGTGGAGACCTTGCAGCAGTATTCGCTGGTCACAACGATGCTGATGTTCAGAAGGTTGCAAACTTCATCCTTAGCGCAGATGCTGCTAAGTACCTAGTTGGCAACGGAACCATCTCTCCTCACAAGGGCTTCGACCAGGCACTATACCCATCACAGCTAACTAAGAAGATCGGTGAAGCTATGGCTGCCGCTCCTCTGTTCGGTTTCGATGGTTCAGACCAGATGCCTTCAGAAGTTAACGCTGAGTTCTGGGCTGCAGGTACAGACTTTGTTGCTGGTAAGGCAACATGGGCTGAGGCTGCTGCACGCATCGACGGCAAGTACTAAAAATCAAATTAGTTTTCAAGTTATTGAAAGCTAACTAGAGATAGAACCAGTGGCGGGGGAGCAATCCCCCGCCACTGGGCTCTCTAAACAAAACACTTGTATCATCGGTAAAACGAACAACGGAGTTAGCACATGGACGATTTAGTCTTAGGAATCGTTGCAATCATTGTGGGTATTGCAGCAAGCTGGGGCCTCTACTGGCTTCTAGATTTCTTGGTGCGACTACTTCCAGATAAGACCCAAGAGAAGTTGAGAGCAGTCTCCTTCTTGCTTCCAGCAGCGGTGCTGTTGATTGTTATTTCAGTGCTTCCATTTCTCCAAACCATCGCCTGGTCTTTCTTCGACAAGCGCGCAAAAGAATTTATTGGTTTAGAAAACTACACAACTTTATTTACAGACGAAAACTTTCTAGGAATTCTGCTCAATAACTTTCTGTGGGTTGCCTTCGTGCCAGCGATCACCGTTGGTTTTGGTCTAGTTTTTGCGAACCTAGCAAACAATGTTGGCCCAAAGCGCGAAAAGGTAATGAAGTCACTAATCTTTATGCCGATGTCTATAAGCTTTGTGGCTGCCGGAACAATATGGGGTTACCTATATGACTATCCGCCTCCGGGGCGTCCAGCCGTGGGATTACTAAACGCAATCATCGAGGCTTTTGGTGGCGAATCCCAGCCGTGGCTCACTATTGACGCCGGCCGCCTAAACAGCTTCTTGTTAATGATTGTGGTTATCTGGCTCAACGCTGGTTTCTCTATGGTCATGTTGTCGGCAGCGATCAAGGCTGTGCCTGAAGAGACCATCGAAGCAGCTCGCATCGATGGCGCAGGTCCGCTAAAGATTTTCACGAGCGTTATCGTTCCGCAGATTCGCGGAACCATCATGTCTGTTTTCATCACAACCGTGATTGGCGTTATGAAGGTTTTCGACGTGATTCTTGCCATGACCGGCGGTAACTTTAATACCAGCGTGCTTGGTTACGAGTACTACCGACTCTTCTTTGTTGAATCAAACATTGGTGGTTCAGCAGCTGTTGTAACTATTCTCTGTGTCTTGATTGCGCCGCTCATGTGGCTTCAGGTTAGAACCGCTCGCCACCAGGAGGAAATCCGATGAACAAGTTTTTCAGCGTGATTCGCAATTGGCGAGTGGGCTCAACCCTGGCTCTAACTTTCTTGGTCATCGTTTGGTCAACTCCAACAGTTGGCCTTCTGATTACCGCACTTCGTGACCGTGATGAAGCGGCCGCAACTGGCTGGTGGGAAGCAGTATTTAATCCACTGGGTCAAACCTGGTCCCTTGATTCATTTGCCAAGGCAATCGATGGCGGCATGCTTAATGCATTGATTGCCACTTTGGTAATCACAATTCCAGCAACAATCTTGCCTTTGGTAATTGCTGCAAATGCAGCCTTTGCCTTCACCTTTATTCAGTTCAAGGGTCGCGAGATTCTGTTCGCCAGCTTGGTTGCTTTGATGGTCTTGCCATTGCAGTCCGCTCTAATTCCAGTTCTAAAAGGAATGGTTTGGCTTAAGAAAACCTTTGGAATCGAATTGGTCGGTAACTACGCCTCAGCTTGGATTGTTCACGCAGCCTTCGCCCTGCCACTGGCCATTTACATCTTGAGAAACTTCATGATGACGTTGCCTACCTCTCTTATTGAAGCGGCTCGAATCGACGGCGCTAGCTACTACCAGATCTTCTGGAAGCTAATCATTCCAATGTCTATTCCTTCTATCGCATCATTCGCTATCTTCCAGTTCCTTTGGGTTTGGAACGACTATCTAATTGCCTTCATTTTCGTTGGTGAGCAAAAGGCTGTCATGACCTACAAGCTTTTGAGGCTGTTAGGTCAATACGGAGACGGATGGCAGACAGTCGCCGCCGGATCGTTCATCTCTCTGGTTATTCCGGTAATGGTGTTCTTTGCTCTACAGCGATACTTCGTTCGAGGTCTAACCGCGGGTGCAGTGAAGTAAAACCTGTTATCGCGAAGGCGGTTGCCAGAACCCAACAGGGCTCAGGCAACCGCTTTCTCGTATGATTAGAGGTAAATATTGACCAACGGAGGCCCAAGTGGCCTCTTTTTCATAAGGACCAACTTTGACCCCAGCAGACCTTTCTGCCGCCATCGTGCGAATCCTGGCTGCCCTGCAGTCTCAGGGGCAACTTGGTGCTGGCGAATTGCCTTCCGAAGTGGTGGTTGAGCGCCCAAAGAACCGCGACCACGGTGACTGGGCAACAAATGTGGCTATGCAGGTTGCTGGCAAATTCGGTATGAATCCTCGCGCCTTTGCTGAGTTGCTCTCGCTCGAGCTTGCCAAGGTAGACGGCATTGAAAAAGTTGACATTGCCGGACCAGGGTTCATAAATCTTTCAGTAAGTGCGGCAGCAGCAGGAGAACTTGCCAAAGCAATTGTTGAGTCAAATCTGAACTACGGGAAAGGCACAGATCTCGCCGGTGTGAAATTGAATCTTGAGTTTGTTTCTGCAAACCCAACCGGTCCAATTCACATGGGCGGTACTCGATGGGCGGCAGTAGGCGATTCTCTTGCAAGAATTTTTGCAGCTCAGGGTGCTGCGGTAACTCGTGAGTACTATTTCAACGACCACGGTGCCCAGATTGATCGCTTCGCTCGCTCGCTATTAGCTAGGGCTAAGGGGGAACCCGCTCCCGAAGATGGTTATGGCGGCGCCTACATTCAAGAAATTGCTGACCGCGTGCTTGCTGAAACCGCCACCGATATTTTGAGCCTGCCAAACGATGCAGCGCAAGAAGCTTTCCGTGTTGCAGGTGTTGATTTAATGTTTGCTGAAATTCGTCAATCCCTGCACGACTTTGGCGTGGATTTTGACGTGTTCTTCCACGAAAACTCTCTTTACGAGTCTGGTGCTGTCCAAAAGGCAATCGACAAGCTCAAAGAGTTGGGGCACATGTTTGAAGAAGACGGAGCGCTTTGGCTTCGTACCACAACCTTCGGAGACGATCGCGACCGCGTTGTAATAAAGAGTGACGGAGAAGCCGCGTATATCGCTGGCGATTTGGCCTACTACCTAGACAAGCGCTCAAGAGGTTTTGATCAGTGTATTTATATGCTTGGCGCAGACCACCACGGCTACATTCAGCGCATGATGGCAATGTGTGCAGCGTTTGGCGACAAGCCAAACCACAATTTGGAAATCTTGATTGGCCAAATGGTTAACCTATTGCGCGACGGCGAACCGGTTCGAATGTCTAAACGTGCTGGCACAGTAGTGACAATGGAAGACCTAGTCGAAGCAGTAGGTGTAGATGCAGCGCGCTACGCACTTGCCAGATCTTCAATCAACTCACAATTGGATATCGACCTTGAGCAACTACAAAAGAAGACCAATGACAACCCGGTTTTCTACGTTCAGTACGCGCATGCCCGCACGGCACAGGTTGCTAAAAATGCAGCAAGCTTGGGTGTAGAGCGCACAGAGTTTGATCCTTCGCTTTTGTCACATGCCACCGAATCTGAACTACTGGCAAAGCTAAGCGAGCTACCTCGAGTTATCGCGCAGGCTTCAGAGTTTCGCGAACCCCACCGCGTTGCCCGTTACCTAGAGGAAGTTGCTGGCTCTTACCACCGCTGGTATGACGCCTGCCGAGTAACGCCGCTTTCCGGTGCGGCCGTAGAGGCGGTTCACCGCACCAGACTTTGGTTGAACGATGCGGCTGGAGTTGTGCTGCGTAACGGTCTTGAACTTCTTGGCGTTAGTGCGCCAGAAAGAATGTAAAAATGTCTAATCCACTTGCCCCTGAATGGCTTGATTATCCAGCAGACCTAAACGCTGTTGATGAAAAGGTTTGGCCGCGCCACGTAAAGCGCCGCGCCACTGGCGAGCTAGAGGTTGCCGGGGTCGCCGTCACTGAAATCGCTGCGCAATTTGGTACACCTCTTTACGTAATCGATGAAGATGATTTCCGCGCCCGCGCCACTGCTGCAAAAAACGCGCTGGGCGATGCCGCAAAAAAGATTGGCACAGACGCCAAGGTCTACTACGCCAGCAAGGCTTTTCTTAGCACTGAGATTGTTAGTTGGATCAACGAACTAGGTCTAAATATTGATGTTGCTTCTGGGGGCGAACTGGCCGCCGCCCTTGCCGGAGGCATAGACGCCAGCCGAATTGGTTTGCACGGTAATAACAAGTCGCTGCGTGAAATTGGGCGTGCGGTAACTGCTGGAGTAGGGGCAATTGTTATTGACTCCGAACTAGAGATTGAACGCATCGCATCTGCGGCTGGCGCTCAAGACAAAGTGCAACCGGTTCGTCTTCGCGTAAACACCGGTGTGCACGCAAACACTCACGACTTTTTAGCAACCGCACGAGAAGACCAAAAATTTGGCATTGCCCTAGCCGATGCACCGGCATTAGTAGCCAAAATTCGTTCTCACTCACACCTCAAGTTTTTGGGCCTGCACCAGCACGTGGGTTCACAGATTTTTAATGCTGAGGGTTTCGTTGAATCAACCAAGCGTTTGGTTGCGTTGCACGCTGAGCTGTCTAAAGAATCCGAAATTCCAGAATTGAATCTTGGTGGCGGGTTTGGTGTGAACTATACGCCTGCCGATAGAGCACCTGGAATCGCATACTTTGCAGATGCAATCACAGCCGTAGTGGCCGAGGAGTGTTCAAAGCACGCCGTTAGGGTTCCTAAGTTGGCTTTCGAGCCAGGTAGATACATTGCCGGCCCAGCTGGATTGACCCTTTACAACGTGGGCACAGTAAAAGATGTCAAAGTTACCGATGGCACAAGCCCGGCAGTGCGTAAGTATGTATCGGTTGATGGCGGAATGAGTGACAACATGCGTACCGCGTTATACGAAGCCGAGTATCACACCGTTTTGGCATCTAGAAGCAGCGAGGCCCAAGCAGCTTTGGCGCGGGTAGTTGGTAAGCACTGCGAGAGTGGCGATATTGTTGTACGCAATGACTACTTGCCAGCAGATGTTCACCCAAACGACCTACTAGCGGTAGCCACCACCGGCGCCTACTGCTACTCAATGTCAAATAATTACAACTTCTTAACCAAGCCAGCAGTAGTTGCGGTGAAAAGTGGCGAGGCCCGATTAATTATTCGTGCCGAAACCGAGGCAGATTTATTCACTAGAGACTTGAAATACCAGGCAACAGCAAACCAGAACGAAAAGAGTTAATCGTGCAGGAATATCGCCCTTTAAGAATTGCGCTACTTGGCGCTGGTTCAGTTGGTTCGCAGGTTGCCAGACTTTTAATTGAAAACAAGGCAGAACTCGCAGCTCGCGTTGGTGCCGAGCTTGAGCTGATTGGTGTTGTTGTTCGCGACATCGAGAAAGCAGTTAAAGCTGGCGTGCCGAAGCAGTTGCTTACCACCAAAGCAGAAGACGTAATTGTTAGCGCCGACATCGTTATTGAAGTCATGGGTGGTATCGAGCCTGCCCGCAGTTACATATTGCAGGCACTGAATTCAGGTTCAGATGTAATTACCGCGAACAAGGCGTTGTTGGCTCAGCTTTACTTTGAGGCGGCAGTTGCTGGTGCGATTCCAATTATTCGTCCACTGCGTGAATCACTTGCCGGAGACAAAGTGAATCGCATCATGGGAATTGTAAACGGTTCAACCAACTACATTCTTGACCGCATGGATACTGAAGGCTTAAGCCTGGAAGCCGCGATGGAAGAAGCGACTGCGCTTGGCTACCTTGAGGCAGATCCAAGTCTTGACGTTGAAGGTTACGACGCCGCTCAAAAGGCAGCAATTCTTGCTTCACTTGCATTTCACACTGAGGTGCCGCTCGACAAGGTTTACCGCGAGGGAATTACACAAATCACCGCCGAGCAAATGGCGGCTGCCAAGCGCGATGGTTACGTGATCAAGATTTTGGCAATCGCCGAGCGTATCGCTGCAAACGGCGGCGAAGCCGGAGTTGCTGTTCGCGTTCACCCGGTTTTGATTGACCGCAAGCACCCGCTTGGCGCTGTGCGCGGTGCATTCAATGCCGTTTTCGTAGAGGCTGAAGCCGCAGGCGAATTGATGTTCTATGGCGCAGGTGCCGGTGGCGTTCAAACGGCATCCGCAGTTTTGGGTGACCTTGTTTCAGCTGCAAAGCGCCACGTGGCCGGTGGCCCAGGTCTTGCAGATTCTGTGCACGCAAACTTGCCGGTACTGCCAATTGATCGTGTTCACACTCGCTACCAAATCACCCTTGAGGTAACTGACCAGCCGGGTGTGCTCGCCAAGATTGCCAATACATTCTCTGCTGGCAATGTTTCAATCGAAACTGTTGAGCAGTCGGTGCGTTTGAACGACGGCAAGCGAAGCAAAACCGCTACCCTCGAGGTAGGAACCCATTCAGCCACCGATGCAGAACTAAGCGCAGTTGTAAAGGCGCTTGCCGCTAGCGAATCGGTTGAATCAATTACTTCAGTAATCCGAGTAGAAGGAATCTAATGGCACACCAGTGGCGCGGAGTTATTCGCGAATACATCGACCGCCTGGACATCTCAAGCGACAACCCTGTAATCACTTTGGGTGAGGGTGGCACACCATTGGTTGAGGCTCCAGCTCTTGCAAAACTAGTAGGTGCAGAGCGCGTGCTACTTAAGGTTGAGGGCATGAACCCAACTGGTTCTTTCAAGGACCGTGGCATGACCATGGCAGTTTCAAAGGCTGTTGGACACGGAGCCCAGGCTGTTATCGCGGCGTCTACCGGAAACACTTCTGCTTCGGCTGCCGCATACGCCGCCGCCGCTGGAATTCAATCTGTGGTTTTGGTGCCAAAGGGCAAGATCTCTCTTGGCAAGCTAAGTCAGGCCGTTGCGCACAAGGCGCAAATTTTGCAGGTAAAAGGAAACTTTGATGACTGCCTAACCCTGGCACGTGATCTAAGTGAAAACTACCCGGTGCACCTAGTGAACTCAGTAAACCCAGACCGAATCGAGGGCCAAAAGACCGGTGCCTTCGAAGTTGTTGACGCACTTGGTTTTGCTCCAGACTTTCACGTCTTGCCAGTTGGTAATGCGGGTAACTACACCGCTTACTCAAAGGGGTACCAAGAAGATCTAGAAGCTGGCCGCATCAAGGCATTGCCTAAAATGTGGGGCTTTCAGGCTGAGGGCTCTGCGCCTTTTAGCTTTGGTAATCCGGTGAAAAAGCCAGACACAATTGCTACTGCAATTCGAATTGGTAACCCGGCTTCTTACGATTTGGCTCTTGCTGCACGTGAGTCTTCTGGCGGCCAGTTTGGTTATTGTTCAGACAAAGAAATTCTTTGGATGCACAGATTCCTTTCAAACGAAGTTGGCGTGTTCGTTGAGCCTTCTTCGGCAACTGGAGCTGCTGGTTTGTTTAAGCACTCAAAGCGCGGTGAGGTTCCAGCTGGTTCAACAATCGTTGTAACCGTAACTGGGCACGGTTTGAAAGACCCAATGTGGGCTCTTAAAGACGAGCGCGGCAAGGGAATTAAGCCTCAGGCTGTAGCAAACAAAGTTGAAGCTGTTGCCGAACGTCTAGGTCTTTCTAAGAAGTAAACATGACATCACTTATCGGTAGAAAAGTCACGGTTAAGGTTCCAGCCACTTCGGCAAACCTGGGGCCTGGCTTTGACACGCTTGGCATGGCGCTCTCGTTCTACGATGAGCTTCAGGTTGAAGCCGTGGCCGGCAGTGGGGCAGTAGTTGAAGTGAACGGCGAAGGCGCCGGAGAAGTCGCCACCGATGAAACAAATCTCGTGGTTAAATCGCTTGCGTACACTTTCGCAAAGTTTGGCCAAAAAGTTCCTGGCTTAAAACTTGTAGCGCACAACATCATCCCGCACGGTCGTGGCATGGGTTCATCGGGTGCCGCAGTTGTTTCTGGAATCGTTGCGGCTAAGGGATTGCTTGATGGAATTATTGAAATTTCCGATCAAGCTCTTTTGACTATTGCCACTGAGCTCGAAGGCCACCCCGATAATGTTGCCCCGGCGCTTTTCGGTGGTCTAACTATTGCCTGGGAAGACGAAACTGGCCCGCACCACAAAAAACTTTTTGTACACCGCGGGGTTTCACCTCTTGAATTAGTGCCAAACCACAAGATGTCTACGGCTCTTGCTCGCTCTCTGCAGCCGGAATCGGTTCCTCACGATGACGCGGTGTTTAACGTGTCACGTTCAGCGCTTTTGATTGCGGCTCTAACCCAGAGCCCTGAGCTGCTTATGGCCGCAACCGAGGACCGCCTGCACCAGGATTACCGTGCTGCCGCGATGCCCGAAACTGATTCAATCGTCAAACTTATGCGCGAGCATGGCCACGCGGCTGTGGTTTCAGGGGCTGGGCCATCGGTTTTGGTTTTATCAAGTGACCCTGCACAGCGCCTAGAGGCCGCCAAGTTGGCTGAAAAGAACTTTCCAGAATGGCAGGCTCTGCTTTTGGCTGTGGACTTCAAAGGTGCTACAGTGTCATTGCACCAATAATTGGTGAAAATCCCGCAGATCTAACGCGGTAGCAGCATGTTCAAAACATGCAGACAGTGACTCTCAAATTACAGTCACGAATATCTCCTAAGAAAGAGAAATCAAAAACATGGATGAAATCCAGGAAACCGCTCCGGTAAAGAAGAGTCGTCGCGTTGTTGCAGACGGCTCAGTATCGGCAGAAAAAGCAGAAGCGCCTAAGAAGGCTCCTCGTGCAAAAGCTGTAAAGGCTGAAGCGCCAGAGGCCAAGGCAGAAAAGCCAGCCAAGGCAGCAGAGGCTTCAGAGTCAAGCTCAAGCTCAGAATCTAATTCAGGCGAGGGCGCAGAGCGTTCAAACAACAACCGCAACCGCAACCGAAACCGCAACCGTAATGGTCGCGATGGTGGTAACTCTGGTGAGTCTCGCGAAGGCGGCTCAGAAAACAACGGTGAAAACTCAAACCGCGATAACTCAACTCGCGATAATGACTCACGCAACGAGCGCGACTTCAACGACGAGCGTC
>JBJOJI010000046.1:0-8093 GCA_046046665.1 Actinomycetota bacterium | reverse complement strand
GAGCGTGGGGGCACACTCGGAAGAAAAAGCTCTGTGGGTTGTCGTAATCGTTTGGTTAGAGGGTCAAACGGCGACAACCGCTCTATTCTGCCAGAAAATATGGCGTGGCGCTAGTCAGCTGGGCTTTACTTACCCAAGCCAAAGGCCGAACCGGACCCCGATGAAGCCTCGCCTGGCTTTTGACCCAAGGCGCGGGCCGCCTCTTCGGCAGCCCGCTTTGCTGGATTGCCCGATTTAGAGCCTTTTTTATCTTTGTTCTTGGCTTTGGATTTGCCACCCATGAAGCCGCCGCCCATACCCGGCATGCCCGGCATTCCAGGCATCTGCGGCACGCCGCCCTTGGCCACTGTCTTCATCATCTTTGCAGCCTGTTCAAAGCGGTTCACCAATGAGTTCACATCGGTTACGGTCATTCCAGAACCCTTGGCGATTCTGGAACGGCGAGACCCATTCAAAAGTTTTGGCTGGCGGCGCTCCGCTGGGGTCATTGAGCGAATGATTGCCTCGGTGCGCACAATCTCACGCTCGTCAAAGTTATCTAGTTGATTTCGCATTTGGGCTGCCCCGGGCATCATGGCCAACATGCTCTTTAGCGAGCCCATTTTCTTGAGCTGCTGCATCTGATCAAGAAAATCTTCGAGGGTGAAGGAATCTTTAGCCAGCTTTTCGGCCATGGCTCGAGCTTCAGTTTCATCGAAGTTCTTTTGAGTCTGCTCAATCAGAGTCAGCACGTCACCCATGTCAAGAATTCGGCTGGCCATGCGATCTGGGTAGAACGGCTCAAAGGCATCCATGCCTTCACCGTTTGACGCGAACAGAATAGGCTTGCCGGTTACTGAAGCAACCGATAGCGCGGCACCGCCACGGGCGTCACCATCAAGTTTGGTCAGTACAACACCGGTAATGCCGACACCATCATCAAATGCCTTAGCAACGTTGACCGCGTCTTGACCAATCATGGAATCAATAACGAAAAGGACTTCGTCTGGATCAACAGCCTTTCGAATATCTTTGGCCTGGGTCATCAATTCTTCATCGATACCCAAACGACCAGCGGTATCCACAATCACAACGCTGAACATTTTTTGCTTGGCGTGCTTGATGGAATCTTTGGCTACACTCACCGGATTACCAACGCCATTACCTGGTTCTGGTGCAAACACCGGAACACCAATACGCTCACCAACAACTTGGAGCTGGTTGACAGCATTTGGTCTCTGCAAATCTGCAGCAACAAGTATTGGGGTCTGGCCTTGGTCTTTCAGCCACTTTGCCAGTTTTCCAGCAAGGGTTGTCTTACCGGAACCCTGAAGACCAGCCAGCATGATTACTGTTGGTGCTGTTTTTGCAAATGCAAGTTTGCGCTGCTCGCCACCAAGAATCTTGACTAGTTCTTCATTAACAATTTGAACAACCTGCTGAGCAGGATTCAGGGCCTTGGAAACCTCGTCGCCAAGCGCGCGATCACGAACTGCAGTTGTGAAATTCTTTACAACCTCAAGTGCAACATCAGCCTCGAGGAGCGCACGACGGATCTCACGTAAAGTCGCGTCGATATCGGCCGGACTTAGCTTGCCCTTACTTCGAAGGTTCTTGAACGTCTCAATTAGGCGATCAGAAAGATTTCCAAACATCACTATCCCTCTTGCCCAACTAAACCGCTGGCAAATTCTTGTGCGTCAAAAAAGGCAAAGTCATCGATTCCTTCACCAACACCTACAAGTTTTACAGGAATACCCAGTTCTTGCTGGATTGAATAAACGATTCCACCCTTGGCAGTGCCATCTAGCTTGGTAAGGACTACGCCGGTAACTTTGGCAACCTCTGTGAAAGCTTTTGCCTGGGCCAAGCCGTTTTGCCCTGTTGTGGCATCTATGACAAGCAGAACTTCTGCGATCGTGGCTTGCTTTTCGATAACCCGGCGAATTTTGTCTAACTCGTTCATCAGGTCTATTTTGTTTTGCAAACGACCTGCGGTATCAATAATCAAAATGTCACTGCTGGTTTTGAGCGCTTCTTCAGTTGCCTCGAAAGCTACCGATGCTGGATCTTGCCCCTCTTGCTTTGGCCGAACTAACGAGGCGCCAGCGCGCTCAGCCCAAGTTGCCACTTGGTCAACGGCCGCGGCACGAAAAGTATCGGCTGCTCCTATCAAAACCTTGAAGCCACCTTGAACAAGCCATTTAGAAAGCTTCCCAATGGTTGTGGTTTTACCTACGCCATTCACACCAACCACAAGTAAGACGTAAGGAGTGTTGCCATCACTTAGGTTTAATGCTTTAGCTGGATTCTCTAAACTTTCAGCAATCACCTCAACCAAAATCTGCTTTAGATCAGATTCTGTTTTGGCACCTTGCCTCTTGGCGCGCTCTTTCACAGCAGCCACAATTGCCACCGATGCATCTAAACCAAAGTCGGCCTGAATCAACGTATCTTCTAGATCGTCTAGGTTTTCAACGTCAAATTTGATGCGGCTAAAAAGCGAGCGAATTCCCTTCTTAGCGGTGCGCTTTGGAAGCTCTACAGCTTCTAACAGCGCTGGCTTTTCCACATTCGAAGCGGCTGGCTTTTCTAAAGTTGGGGATGACGACGTTTCAGGCTTCTCAGCAGCAGATGTAGTTTCTGGCTCTGAAATAGTTACGGAAGTTGCCTCAATGACAACGGAAGAATTATTTGGAGCCGACGGCTGAACTGCTTCAACTGACGCTTCAACTTCGGCACCGCGCTTCTTCTTCCAGAACAGGAAAGCCACGGCTTATTCCTTTTCGGCTAGGCGCTGCCCAACCACAGCCGAAACACCATCTTGGCGCATCGATACACCGTAAAGCGCATCCGCGATCTCCATGGTGCGCTTCTGGTGAGTGATGATAATCAACTGCGAGCTGGAGCGCAGGTCCTCGAAAATTTGAAGCAGACGACCAAGGTTTGCATCGTCAAGCGCAGCTTCAACCTCATCCATTACGTAGAACGGTGAAGGGCGCGCCTTGAAGATTGCAACCATAAGGGCCACAGCTGCCAACGAACGCTCACCACCCGAAAGCAATGACAGTCTTTCGATGCGCTTACCGGCTGGCTTAACAGTTACTTCTAGACCAGTGGTCAAGAGGTTATCTGGATCTGTCAAGAAGATTGAACCTGACCCCCCTGGGAACAGAACCGGGAATACTGTCTCAAACGCTTTGCGCGTGTCTTCGAATGCATCACCAAAAATGGTTTGCATCTTCACATCTAGCTCTTCAATAATCTGAAGCAGATCTTTGCGAGTTTGCGTGAGGTCGGCAAGCTGTTCGGTTAGGAACTTGTGGCGTTGCTCGAGTGCAGCAAACTCTTCAAGAGCAAGCGGGTTTACTTTGCCAAGCTTTTCAAAAAGGCGTTCTGAATCCTTAAGACGCTTTTGCTGCTCTTCGCGTACGAATGGCTTGAAGCCGCCCTCAGCTTCATCATCAGGAATAGGAATCTCTGGGCCATATTCTTCAAGCAAAACAGTTTGCTCAAGACCAAGTTCTTCGCTAGCACGGGTGACCAGGTTTGCCAAAGTCAAACGCTTTTCGTGGTTTGCCAATTCCATGTCGTGAACGCTTTGCGTCAACCCGGCAAGCTTCATCTGAATCTCTGCGGTTTCGCCGCGAAGTTTCACGAGTTCGCTATTTTGATTCTGACGCTGAGATTCAAGCTCGTGAAGCTTGAATTTTGCCTGCGAAGCGCTTTCGGCAACTGCATTCATTAGAGAAGGCAACACATTCAGCACCCGCTTGGCCGAAGCTAACTGTCTTTGCTGTGCAGCAGCAGCAGCCTTCGAACGCTCAATTGCATCGCGTGCTTCTGAAACCTGGTTTCGCAATGCTTCGGCTCGCTCTTGCTCCACGCGCACACGCTCAATTGCTGCACCCAGTTCAATTCGAAGATCAAGTTCGCGCTGACGCTCTTGTTCAAGATTGTCGGCTAACGTCTGCCGGTTTGCCAGATCTAGGGCTGGACGCTCTTGCCCGGCAAATTCGTCGTGGGCTCTAACAGCCTGAGCCAACTCGGCCTCTGCAGATTCAATGCCAGCCTTGGCATTTTCGGCAACCATGGCCAAGCGCTCAAGTTCAGCCTCCGATGCTTCAACCGCAACTCTCAGACGGCCAAGCTTTTCTGCGTTGGCGGCCAAAGTAGCGTCTTGTTCGTTTAGCGCGGCAAGCGCTTCTTTTTCAGAAGCTTTGGCTGCCTCTTCTGTTGATCTAGCTTGAGCTAATTCAGACTGAGACTTCTCAATGAGGTCATTTACCTCCGATAAGCGCTTTTCGGCTGCATCGCGCTCGGCTACCAATTCAAGCTTTGAAGGAGCAGAAGATGAACCACCCCGAATCACTGACTCGCTGAGTACATCGCCGTCAAGAGTGATCAAAATAAGCTTCAATGCTGCCTGATCGCGTGAATAAAGTGCGCGGGCTGCATCAAGGTCATCAACGATGACCACGT
Source organism: Actinomycetota bacterium (assembly GCA_046046665.1). Taxonomy (GTDB): domain Bacteria; phylum Actinomycetota; class Actinomycetes; order Actinomycetales; family Microbacteriaceae; genus Rhodoluna. Next base: position 3,632 of record JBJOJI010000046.1, on the reverse strand, counting down.
TTGCCAGCAACGAAAGAATACCCATTGGTGCATCAACGACATCGGCCGCAGCGCGCGCACCAGCTACATTTGGCAAACTAGAAGCCGCACCCTTGACATTGACGTCGGCAACGATTAGTTCAACGCGACCGCCGTCGTTGCGCTTCAGGTGTTCAATTGCCGCAAGGCCGGCGTCACGAGAATCTGCAACTAGCGCATCGGCCAAAGGACCTAGGGCCGCTGCAATCGCAACTTCAAAACCATTTTGAATCTTCATGTGGCTTGCAACAAGACCGCGAATACCGCTGAGTCCTGCGGAACCAAGTTCTGTTGCGCCATCTTTTTGCTCAAGCGTAAGGTTCAGCGCCGAACGCTTGGCAGCCAAAGAGTCGCGTTCGCGCTCTGCTTGGTGAAAGCCATCTCGCAAAGACTCAATGCGCGCTGCAACTTCGGAAACAGCTTTTTGCGCCGCTTCGAATCGGTTTTCAAGAGCGCTGTCACTATTGCTCTGTTGCTGTTGCTGCTGTTGCTCTGCGTCGAACTCGGCCTTACGCGCAGCATGGCGGTCACGCGCCTCGCCTAAGGCCCCCTCGTGGCGAACCACCTCACCCCTAAGGCTTATGAGTTTTGATTCAGCAACGGCTGCATCATTTGCCAACCTAGCTTTATCAAGATCAAATTTTGAAATCAGAGCATTTTGCTCAGCGACTTCGTTGTCAAACTTTTCCAAAACATCACGGGCTTCACTTCTTGAAGCCTCTGCTTCGTGAAGAGCAGTTTTAAGTCTCTCAACTGTCTGGGTCAACTGAATGGCGGCTGCGCTGGCTTGATCTGCTTCTGCATCAAGCGCTGCTGGGTCAAGTTGAGCACCGGCAACTTCGGCCTGTTGACTCAAAAGAGCAACGCGCTGATTCGCGATAGAAAGCAGTGAACGCAATCTTTCAGCTAACGAGTCAAATTGGTATGAAAGGTTTCGAGCTTGATCCAGTTCGCTTGAAACTTGCGCTGCCTCCAGCTGACCCAGGCGTGCAGTGTTTTCTGCAAGAAGAGTTTGCAAAATGTTGCGCTCACCGCGACGATCGGCTTCACTCTTGGCCGTTTCTTCTAGCCCTCTGTGCAAATCAGAAATATCTGCAGCCAACAAACGCGACTTTGCATCTCGCACCACTGAGGCAATGCCCTGCGCCTCGCGCGCAACTTCTGCCTGCTGACTCAAAGGCTTCAACTGGCGGCGAACTTCCCCAGCTAAATCGTTCAAGCGAGTCAAGTTAGCCTGCATCGCGTCAAGCTTGCGTTCAGTCTTTTCTTTACGGCGGCGGTGCTTCAAAATTCCGGCAGCTTCTTCAATGAAACCGCGACGTTCTTCTGGAGTGGCACGAAGAACAGAATCAAGTTGGCCCTGTCCAACAATTACGTGCATCTCGCGACCAAGACCGGAATCGCTCAAAAGTTCTTGAACATCCAGAAGGCGAACCGGTTCACCATTGATTGCGTACTCGCTACCGCCATTTCGGAACAAGGTTCGCGAAATCGTCACTTCGGCATATTCAATTGGCAATGCACCATCAGAATTATCGATGGTCAAAATAACTTCGGCGCGACCTAAAGGACCCTTTGTAGAGGTACCGGCAAAGATGACGTCTTCCATCTTTCCACCGCGAAGGCTCTTCGCCCCCTGCTCACCCATCACCCAGGCCAGGGCGTCAACAACATTTGATTTACCCGAACCATTTGGGCCAACCACGGCGGTTACACCTTTTTCAAAAGCAAAAGTGGTTGGTTGGGCGAAGGATTTGAAACCCTTTAGAGTGAGGCTTTTTAGATACAAGCTAGCTCCCCACCCCTCGCAAAATTATTAGACGCGCACTATCTGCCGCGACTATCCAAAATACCTTATTTCGGGGGCTGCTCTTGCCACTCCCAAGGCCAGGGGTGCTCTAAACCTTGAGTTTCTGGCAATTTGGGCAAAAGTGAGACCCGCGGTTCATCCAGCTATCGCGCCTTATTTGGCGGCCACATCTGGCACAGGGCAACCCAGTCATGCCGTAAGCGTTCAGAGAAACGGCAAAATAGCCGCTCTCGCCATTTACATTTTTGTACTGCTCATCAAAGCTGGTGCCACCCTCTTCAACCGCCTTTGCCAAGATTTGGCGAACGTGCTCGAGCAGTTCTTTGGCCTTGGCCGGCTTTATGGAGGCGGCTGGTTGGTCGTAGTGCAATTTGGCTCGCCATAAGGCTTCGTCTGCATAGATATTGCCAATGCCGCTCAAAGTCTGCTGATCAAGTAACACCCGCTTGATTCCGGAATTCTTTTTTTGAAACTTAGCCAAGACAGCTGACTCATCAAAATCTGCATCTAGTGGATCCCGGCTTATGTGTGCAGCTTGAATTGGAATTAGGTTTTGCCATGGCTTACCCTTACCCACGCCAGCGCTAAATCCACCAGGCTTGGAATCTGCTGTGGGTTGAAGTTCATCAATTGCCAGTGATCCAAAGATTCTTTGGTCGATAAATCTAAATTCCACTTGCTTTCCCTTAGCCGTGGTTAGGTGAATCACCACCCTGGTTAACTTGTCTTCTGGGTCGGCAGGTTTGCGCAACAGCATTTGACCGCTCATTCCCAAGTGACCAACCATGGCTAACTGCCTTGACTCTCCGGGAACCTCAAGTGGCAGCCAAAGAAACTTTCCTCGACGCACAACGCCCAAGACCTTTGAGCCAACCATTGTTTGAATGAAATCTTGAACACCGCCTGGGTGGCGCTTTAATGACCGCACATCGTGAACATCTACCGATGTGACGATTGCACTTGTGAGTGCGGGTGCAAGGCCTGCTCGAACAGTTTCAACCTCAGGAAGTTCAGGCATTATTTTTTGTGCAGGTTAGCCAAGGCGTTAATTGCAGCTTCTGTCTCTGCGCCTTTGCGCGACTTTCCATCACCAGCACCGATAGCTAGATCGGCAACCATAACCTTGGCGTGAAAGACGCGGTCGTGATCCGGACCTTCGAAGGTGGTTTCGTAAACTGGCGCCGACTTGCCCTGCTCTTGAATCTTTTCTTGCAGAGTGGTTTTTGGATCGCTATTTTCTCGAAGTGCATCGGTGTCTTCCAAGAGTGGAAAAACGAATCTTTCTACTAAACCGCGCGCCTCACTTAAACCTTTTGAAACATAAACGGCACCAAGGATTGCTTCAAATGAATCGGCAAGCAAATTTAATTTGGTTCGGCCGCCAGTTTGTTCTTCACCTTTACCTAAGCGCAAGAATTCCCCAAGCCCAAGCTTTGCGGCAACTGCCGCAAGTGCACGAGCCGAGACAACTGCGTTTTTTACTTTGGTTAATTCACCTTCAGGAAGCTCAACAAGTAAATCGTGAATGTGTGCCGTAACGACAAAACCCAACACCGAGTCACCAAGAAATTCGAGGCGTTCGTTGTTGGGTGCGTTTCCGTTCTCATAAGAATAAGAACGGTGGGTTAGTGCGAGTTCGAGTAATTGAGGCTCGATCTCAACGCCTAAGCGAGTGCATAGAACGTTGAGGTTCATCGCGACTAAAAAGTCTTAAGCGTCAGCGACCTTGCGGCCCTTGTACTCAAGGAACAGCGCGTTGCCGGCTGAGTCTGAAACAAGCTTCGCGCGGTGAGGCATTGAGTAA
>JBJOJI010000045.1:0-13451 GCA_046046665.1 Actinomycetota bacterium | reverse complement strand
AGAGTTATCGGTGGTGGTATTTGAAAAAGAAGGCTGGACGATCAACGAATACAACGCGTGGTCTGAAAAATTGTTGGCCCGGCAGCAAGCCTTCGTTGTGCCAAGCTCACATCAAGGAAAACCGAACGCAAGATTTGCAATCGTAAACACCAAGACCGAATTTTCGGAATTGGTCAGCATTCTCGACAGTATGAACGAATAAACAAAGGTAAAAAATTGAAGGTCACAGTAGCCAAGGCTCAGCCATCACTATCTAGAGTTCATGATGCAGTGCGCACTCCCCTGCGAGTGGCCCTGGTGCAAACCAAATGGCACAGCGATGCCGCCGAGCACCTAGCCAAACTGAACGAAGGCATTTCTCTTGCTGCCAAAGAGGGCGCCAAGATTGTGTTTCTTCAAGAGCTGACCCTTAGCCGCTACATGGCCGATGTTAAGCCAACCGGAGACCCGGGTGCCGAGGCAGAGCAATTGATTGATGGCCCCACCCACCGCTTTGCCGCCGCCGCGGCTAAAGCAAACAACATTTATGTGCACGCTTCACTTTTTGAAAAGGCAAACTATGCCGATGGCCGCGGGCTAAATGTTGCAATCGTGGTTGCGCCAAGTGGCGAAATTATTGCCCGCACCCCAAAACTACATATTCCGGTGACCGCCGGTTACTACGAAGACAAGTACTTTACCCAGGGCCCAAGTGAGGGGCCGGCCGGCGATCCGTACCCGGTATATGAAATCAACATCGATGGCACAACCGCGAAGTTTGGATTACCTACCTGCTGGGACGAATGGTTCCCCGAGGTTGCTCGCAATTATTCTTTGCGTGGAGCAGAGGTGCTTGCTTACCCAACCGCAATTGGCTCTGAGCCCGATCACGAAGATTTCGACACCGAGCCACTTTGGCGTCAGGTAATTATTGGCAACGGAATTGCCAACGGAACATTCATGGTGGTGCCGAACCGCTATGGCAACGAAGGCACAATAACTTTTTACGGCAGTAGCTTCATTAGCGACCCTTACGGTCGAGTATTGGTTCGTGCGGCGCGCGAGGGTGACGAAGTTTTAGTAGCCGACCTTGATTTAGATCAGCGCCACGACTGGCTTGACCTGTTTCCTTTCTTGGCAACTCGCCGCCCAGATACCTACGATGCTTTAACTAAGCCCGTTGTTAAAAATGACTAAATTTTTGATGCCCGCCGAATGGCAAGAGCACTCACAGACCTGGATGGCCTGGCCTTCATCGGGGTACACACTTGGCGACACCGATGCCGATGTGCATGCCGCTCGAAGCACCTGGGCGGCTGTGGCAAATGCAATTGTTCGTTTTGAACCGGTGACGATGCTATGCGAAAAGCATGACTTTGAAGTTGCGGCTAGCTACCTCGATGAAAGCGTAGTGCTGATTGAGGCAGAACTTAACGATGCCTGGATGCGTGACATCGGCCCAACTTTTGTGAAGGACACCGCTGGAAACCTGGCCGGCGTTGATTGGATTTTTAACGGATGGGGTGCACAAAGCTGGGCCAGCTGGGATAAAGACAGCAAGGTTGCCGAATCAATTAACTCTTTGGTTGGCGTGCCAAATCTGAAATCACAGCTGATTAATGAGGGTGGCGGAATTCACGTTGATGGCGAAGGCCGGGTGCTACTTACCGAGACCGTGCAGCTGGGTGAAGGGCGAAATGCCGGGTTATCCAAAGAAGCGGTAGAAGCGCAGATTCATGAGTTGCTTGGCACTACTCAGGCCATCTGGCTAAAGCGCGGGCTTACCCGCGACTATGACGAGTTTGGTACCCGCGGCCACGTAGACATCGTTGCTTGCTTTGCCCCCGGCGGCAAGGTTCTGGTGCACGTTCAAGAAAACCCGCAGCACCCAGATTTTGAGGTCTCTAGAGAGGTGCTGGCTACCTTTGCCGAGCACCCTGAACTAACCGTTGTTCCGGTAGCAGCTCCGCAGGTTCTTAGCGACCAAGAGGGCTTCGTGGACTATAGCTACATCAATCACTACGTTGTCAATGGTGCTGTAATTCTTTGCGGCTTCGATGACGCAAATGACTCACGTGCTGTTCAAACGCTACAAAGCGTTTACCCGGATCGCGAGATTGTCTTGGTTGACGCCCGCGAGTTGTTTGCAAGAGGCGGCGGCATACACTGCATCACGCAGCAGCAGCCCAAATAATTACTCAATAAGAAAACCCTCCGGCCATTGGCCGGAGGGTTTTCTTTGTCTGATTAGTTAGCTAACTAAATTAGTTAAGCTTTCCGTACTCTGACTTGGTTGGAGTGTTGGTGTTGTCAGCGTTGAACTTGTAGATACCAACGTAAGCCTCTGTTGGGTCTCCGTTGTCATCGAAGCTGATTGGACCTGAAAGACCATCGAAGTCGATGTCTTTTCCATCCTTCAACATCTGAACAGCCTTAGCGAAGTCAGTTACCTTCTCGCCGCCCTCAGATACAGCCTTTAGGTTTGCCTTGATGGTTGCACCATCAGCAGAACCACCAGCAATAGCTGCAAGTGCGATCAATAGGGTTGCGTCGTATGACTCAGCTGCGTATGAGAAGTCGGTTAGGTCCTTGTTTACAGCTAGGAACTTTGACTTGCTGTCTTCAGTTGCAACAACACCAGGAATGGTTCCCTGTGCGCCTTCGATGCTGAAGTCGGTGAATACCTCTGAGTAGTTAGCAACGTTTCCGTCAACTAGGTAAACCTTAGTTGCTGGGAAACCCTTTACCTTTACTAGCTCTGGAAGGATTGACTTTGCCTCATCGAATGAGATAACTGCGATTGCGTCTGGCTTTGCAGCAAGAACCTTGTCAACCTGAGCTGAGAAGTTCTTGGTACCACCAGCGAATTCCTCGTTAGCAACGACTTTACCGCCAGCTGCTTCGATTGAAATCTTTGCGTTGTCGTACAGACCAGTACCGTATGGGTCCTGGATGGTCAAGAAACCAACGGTTTCGTTTCCGTCACCAGTGATTAGGTTTCCAAGAACGCGACCCTGAAGTACGTCTGATGGAGCAGTACGGAAGTAGAAACCGTTGTCTGCGTAGGTGCTTAGTGAAGGAGCGGTGTTAGCAGGTGAGATCTGAACTACACCAGCGCCAGTTACCTGGTCGATAACGCTTAGTGATACACCAGAAGATGCAGCACCAACGATTGCGTCAACGCCCTCGTTGATTAGAGCAGTTGCTGACTGAGTTGCGGTGTCAGTAGTGGTGTCACCTGAGTCCTTGTGAGAAACAGAAACACACTTGCCAAGTACACCACCGGCTGCGTTGATCTCTGCAATAGCAGCGTCAACACCAGCAATTTCTGGTGGGCCAAGGAACGCTAGGTTTCCAGTGGTAGGCAGTAGCGAACCAATCTTCAGTTCTGCATCGTCACAGTTAGCTGCGTCAAGTGCAGGAGTTGAAGCTGCGCAACCGCTTAGAACTAGCGCAACGCTAGCCGCTGCGGCTAGAGCAATTGCGCTCTTCTTTGCAAGAATAGACATATTTTGTAGCTCCTATATTTAGGGAAATGCGATTCCCTTCCTTGGAAACCGCCCAAGGTAAGTTTACCCAGACCCTTATTTCGATTAGGTTACGGTCTTAATAAAAGGACACTTTTACCGCCCTTTTGGCCCAAATTTAGGCTTTTTGGAGCCTTGATGAGCGCAAACCATCCCAAATCAGCAGCGCCAAACCCAACCACACTAGGGCAAAGCCAACTAGGCGAACCGGTGTCATCGGCTCTTTCAAAATGAAAACCGCGGTGATGAATTGCATAACTGGCGTCAGGTACTGCAAGAATCCGACAAATCTAAGCGGAAGTCGTTTAGCCGCACTTCCGAACAGGATTAGCGGAATAGCGGTTAGGAAACCAAAAGCAATTAGCCCAAGCGAACCGGTGACCCCGGCAGCCCCAAACTTGAGGCCATCAGCCAGATAAACCAGGTACAAAATTACGCCGGCAACGGGTACCAATAATCCAGATTCCAGTGCATAGGAATTCACGGCTGTTATGCGACCGCCAATTTTGTTTTTGGCCAGCCCGTAAAGCCCAAACGAAAGGGCCAACAAAAATGCCATCCAAGGTAGCCTGCCGTAGTCAATAGTCAGAACTGTAACCGCGATAAACCCCAGAGCTGCTGCGGCCCACTGCAACCTGCTTAGTTTTTCGCCGAGGAAAATTACTGCCAAGAAAATTGTCACTAACGGGTTGATGAAATAACCCAGTGAAGCCTCAAGAGTTTGCTGTGAGGCCACGGCAATCACATAAACAGACCAGTTGATGAAAATAAGCACCGTGGCGAACAGGTTCCAAAGAAGTAGTTTCGGCTCTTTGAAGATGCGAACCACTTGCTTCCATGATTTACCGAAGGTCAAAATGACGGCGGCAAGCACAAAACCGAATATCACTCGCCAACCAACAATTTCCCACGGAGAGGCAAAGTGCAAGGCGGTGATGATTAGCGGAAAGCTCCCCCAGATTAGGTAGGCGCCAAAACCAAACAAAAGACCCCGGCCGAAGCCAGGGTGTTTTGTTGTGCTCATTGTTCGAGCCTATCGAACAACGGGCCGTGATTTAGGGTCTAGCGAACTACCACTGCTAGAACGTCGCGAGCTGATAGCACTAGGTACTCTTCACCGTTGAACTTAAGTTCGGTGCCACCGTACTTAGAGAAAATAACCTTGTCGCCAACGTTTACGTCAACGGGAATGCGAACACCCTTGTCGTCTACGCGGCCAGGGCCAACAGCAATTACTTCCTGTGGCTTCTCTTTTGCGGTGTCTGGAATTACTAGACCAGATGCGGTTACCTGCTCAGCCTCAACTGGGCGAACAACGATGCGATCTTCAAGCGGCTTGATTGAAACCGACATAGTGAATCTCCTTTGTGTTGCGGGGTTTGTATTTCAATGTTAGCACTCGATGGGGCCGAGTGCTAAATGGATTTTAGATAGCCTGTCCTAATGGAACGCCAAGACTTTATAAACCTGCTCTCACCCCAGGGGCAGGCTCTCTTGGCAGAGGTGGGGCCAATTGAGGCTAAGTCCGATGTTCTAAAGCTGGTGTCCAGCCTGCGCGCTAAGGGTCACGAAGCCGCCCTGGTAGCCGCGGTGCTTACCCAGGCAAAGCTTCGCCGCCGGGCCGTTGCCAAATTTGGGCCATTCGCTGACCGCATGATATTCACCGAGCCTGGGCTTGAGCAGGCCTCTAGGCTAAGCGTGGCAGCGCTTCACACCAATCGATTTCGACAAGCGGGCATCACCCAGGTAGCCGATCTTGGCTGTGGCATTGGCGCTGAGTCACTGGCACTGGCCAGTTTGGACATAGAGGAAAACGCTTTTGTTGAGCAGGCCGATGTCACCAAGCTAGATCTTGCAAAATTTGAAGGGCTATTTTTTGATCCGGCCAGGCGCGAGCTTGGCGGCCCCGCTCGTGAACGCGCGTCTAGAAAATTTGACCCAGCGGCTTTCTCGCCAAGCTTTGATTTTGTAATGCAAGCCGCGGCCAAGAAACCAACCGGGGTAAAATTTGGGCCCGGTCACCCGCACGAGGGAATTCCAGATGAAGCCGAAGCTCAGTGGGTTTCTGTGGATGGCGACCTCGTGGAACTTAGTCTTTGGTTTGGTGCCGTCGCTCGCTCCAATGTGAAGCGTTCTGCCCTACTTATCGCCGGCGGCACGAAACACGAAATCACCAGCGAATCTGCCGAACGCATGGATGCGCCGATTGGTGACCTTGGTAGCTATGTTTACGAACCCGATAACTCTGTGGTGCGTTCACATTTGATTGGGCAACTTGCAGAAGTAATTGATGCCAAGTTGTTTGCACCCGAGATTGCCTACCTGACCAACGATATGCCGATTGAGTCACCTTGGCTGAAAAGTTATCGAGTCTTAGATAATTTGGTTTTTGATCGCAAGAAGCTAAAGGCCTACTTGCGAGAGCGAAACATTGGCACGCTTGAAATTAAAAAGCGCGGAAGTGACATAGTTCCCGAGGTGCTGCGAAAAGAACTTGCGCTTAAAGGTGAAGGCGCCGCCACCCTGATAGTAACCAGGGTGGGCGACGCCCACAGAGTGCTCGTTTGTGAGCATCTCAAGTTCTAGTAGCTACACCAATTAGAGATTAATTTAGAGACTAGAAGTATTTACAACAGTTAGTTGTTGTCCATCATTCCCGGACCCATTTGCCAGTCGCCACCGCGCATGCCTTCGAAGTCGCCGTAGCCGTTCTTGGCAGCCCAGAACATAAAGGCAGTCCAGAAAACCGAACCAAGTACCCAAAGGGCAATTGAAACATAGCCAAGAATTACTCCCGAGAGAGCAAGCACGCGACCGTTTTGACCGGTGCGCTTTATCTGAGCCAGGGAAATGTGACCCGTGATAATTGCCGCCACAACACCAAAACCGGTGAGTGCCGAAGCAAGAGACACTACTGAGAGTGTGTTCAACTTTGTGAAATCGTATTTGTCCTTCTGAGGGACTGCGTCTGTTTTAGCCATGCCTTGAGTACAGCAGTGCAGGCTGGGAGTGGCCTGTGAGAACCTAGGGTGTTTGCACCGAGGTCACCGGCAAGGTTGAATCGGCACCAAAGTGCAAGCTCGATGGGGCTCGGCCGGCCATTATCAGTTGGGCACCAAGCGCGGCAATCATCGCTCCGTTATCGGTGCAAAGGCTAAGCGCGGGAATGCGAAGTTCAATTCCGTTAGCCGCGCAGCGTTCGGCGGCCAGTTCGCGAAGTCGAGCATTAGCCACCACGCCGCCGCCAAGTAACAAACGCGGCACCTTGTGATCAAGGCAGGCGTTCACCGCCTTGGTCACAAGTACATCGGCAACCGCCTCGCGGAAAGAAGCGGCGACGTCAGCAACATTTAGCTCTTCACCTGCGGCCTCTGTTTTTTCAACCCAGCGGGCTACCGCTGTTTTCAAACCCGAGAATGAAAAGTCGTAGCGGTGCTTTTCCATATCTTTTGGAAGTGACAAACCTCGAGGGAAACGAATAGCCTTTGGGTCGCCGCCAACTGCAGCTTTATCAATTTCAGGACCACCCGGATACTTCAAACCAAGCACTCGGGCCACTTTGTCAAAGGCCTCACCAGCTGCATCGTCAATTGTTTCACCAAGCAGTTCAACATCGTTCAAAAGATCTCGTACCAATAACAAAGAGGTGTGGCCACCGCTAACGAGCAGCGCAACGGTTGGGGTTTCAAGCTGACCTCGTTCAAGAATGTCCACACCCACGTGACCCACAAGATGGTTCACGGCATAAATTGGTTTTTCAATTGCCACGCTCAGCGCTTTTGCCGCACCAATGCCAACCATCAGAGCTCCGCTCAAACCAGGACCGTTGGTAACAGCTATTGCATCAATATCCTTTAGCGAAAGATTTGCCTTTGCCAGTGCCTCATGCAAAGTTGGTCGAATTGCTTCAAGATGTGCACGGGCTGCAATCTCAGGAACAACTCCGCCGAACCTGGCATGGTCGTCCATCGATGACGAAATGATATTTGCCAGCAAGGTGTTGCCTCGCACGATTCCGATTCCGGTTTCGTCGCAAGATGTCTCAATGCCAAGAACAATTGGTTCGCGTCCAATTGTTGTCCTGGCAAATTGCAAACGCATGACCCACGCGTCCACGTCATCGGGTTGGTAATAACGCTTGCGGGTATCGATGTGTTCGAAGCCTAGGTTGAAGTAAAGTTTCTGCGCAGCCGGGTTGTCTGCGCGAACTTCTAGAAATAATTCCTCTGCCTGAAGCCGGCGGGCCTCTTTTAGAAGCTCTAGCATCAGCGCCTTGCCAATGCCCTTACCGCGAGCCTCGTGGCTGACGGCAACGGTCTGAATGTCTGACTGATCATTGCCCGGGATTTTGCTGAGACCTGCGAACCCAATGAGCTTAGACGTGGATTCTGGGCCTTGGAACGCAGCCAGGTAATAGGTGTGGTGCGCGACTACCTCAAAGTGCATGGTTTCGGAATCCCAGGCATCGTTGCCGAAGCAGGTGTTTTCGAGCTCCATGATTTGGTCAAGGTCTTGCTCTGTGGCCTCGCGAATTATGTAGTTCATCCGGAAACCCGCTTTCCAAATTCACGCAAATCTTTTGGCGCTACTGCGTCGGCTTCACGCAGGTAAAGCGCGGTCACGCTGTGCGATTCGTTGCCATCTAGAAGTTGAGCCTCAAATACTTTGCCCAGGTCAGCCGCATTAATTTTGATTTCCGTGCGATCGAATTCTTTGTTAGCCAACATCTCTTCAAGCGCCGCTGGCTTTGCTACTCCTGGACCTTCGATCATTATCGGAGCGCCCGACTTACTCGTGCCTGAATACAGCGCCCAGTAAACCTCGCTACGGCGAGCATCGGCAGTAACCAGAAGCGGTTTACCAGACGCCGCATTGTTTTGCATGGCAGCGAAGGCAATTGCATCAAGGCTGGTTACCCCCCAGATCTCTGCACCAACGCCCTCTGCAAAAAGCACTGCAGCTGCAATTCCAATGCGAAGACCTGTGAAAGGTGCGGGACCGCGACCAACAACAACATTTGTAATTCGAAGAGGCTTAATTTCTGCAGCAGCAATTGCCTGCGCAATCGCATCACCGATACGTTCAGCGTGCTTCATGTTTTCGTCAAAGTGAATCTCACTACGAATTTCGCCACCCTGCAAAACTGCAACAGTGGTGCCGGCTGAGGTGTCAACGCAAAGAGTGTAGTTAGGCATTTTTATCCCCTGCAGAATTATGTTCCGAGACAACTACCTCTCGAACATCCGAAGCCCCGGTGTGATCGCGCTCAATTTCGATTTCCAACCAGCGGTCCGTTATGCCATCGGTATAGCCTTTACCCCACTCAACAATTGTGATTGAGTTTTCGAAATCAATATCCAAATCGTCTAGTTCGGCAGGGCTACTCAATCGGTAGGCGTCAACGTGCACCAAGACATGATCTTGACCCTGCAGTTTGTGGGTCCGGGCAATCACAAAAGTTGGGCTGGAAACATTGCCGATGGCACCGAGTGCCTCACCGATTCCCCTGGTGAGCGTGGTCTTGCCAGCACCAAGGGGTCCAGTAAGTAGTACAAGGTCACCGGCCTTGAAAGAGGCGCCTAGGGATAACCCCAATTCATGCATTGCCTCAGGGGTTTCAATTGTGTAGCTGGTCACCTAGTTGCTTTCGCCTAGGTAAGTGCGGGTAAATCTTCCACCCATTCGGGTAACTATTTCGTAGTTGATGGTGTCGCATGCCGCGGCCAGTTCGTCGGCAGATTGAACATAGGCGCCTGGGTCACCAAAAATAGTTACAACATCTCCTGCAGCTACCTTGTCATTGCCAACATCAAGCACAAATTGGTCCATGGCCACTCTGCTGTTGATCGGATAGTGCTTACCGTTGATTGAAACGTTGGCCTTACCGGTTGCGTTTCTTGGCAAACCTTCTGCATAGCCAACTGGAACGAGTGCAAGTGTGGTCTCGGAAAGTGTGCGGTGCAGGTAGCCATAGCTAACGCCCTCACCGGCAGCAACGCGCTTGGTCTGAGTGATTCTTGCGGTTGCCGTCATAGCGGGAATCAAACCAAAATCGGCCGCATTGTTTTCAACGAAAGGTGATAGCCCATAAAGTGCCACTCCGATTCGAACCATCTCGTAGTGAGCTTGTGGGTATCGAAGCAAACCATCGCTCGCAACTAGGTGACGAAGTTCAAAATCGACAGCTGCAGCCTTTGCTTCTTCGCAAGCAGCTTCAAAGCGGGCAATCTGTTTTAGGTCATCTACTTCACTGGTGCAAGAAAGGTGACTAAAAACTGCAACCACCTGAATAAAACCTTCGGCCACTAGTTCATGGGCCTTCTTCAAAACATTTGGCCATTCCTCGGCACTCGCACCGTTGCGGCCAAGGCCGGTGTCAACCTTTAGGTGTACTCGGGCAACGCGGCCAAGCTGCTGTGCAGCTTTTGCAATTCGCTGCAGGTGGTCAAGGTTGGCGATGCCAAGTTCAATACCAGCATCAATTGCAGTCACAAACTTTTCTTCTGATGAATGCAGCCAGGCAAGAATTGGTAAATCAATTCCGGCCTCACGAAGCTGGAGCGCCTCGCGAATATCTGCCACGCCAAGATAGTCCGCACCGGCAGCCTCAAGTTTTTTTGCAACTGGAATCATTCCGTGGCCATAGGCGTCAGCCTTTACTACTGCCATGGCCATTGCACCATTAGTTTTTGCACGCATTGTTTGCAAGTTTTTTGCCACGGCATCGAGGTCAATGAATAGCTCTCTCATTGAAGTTCCCCTTCCGCCACAACAAACGCAACGGCGCTGTCGCCATCGTGTGAAATCGATACATGAAATTTTCGCACACCAAACTGAAGGGCAATTTTGGCAGTCTCACCGTGCAACCAAATAACCGGTTTTCCGCTGGATTCCTTGCCAACCTCGATACCGTGCCACTCAATGCCGGGGTTTCCCGATAGGGCCTTGATTACCGCCTCTTTGGCGGCAAAGCGGCCGGCTAAAGTCTGAATACTGGCCACCCCGCCGTCTGCGCCACTGTTTTGGGTTTCAATATCCAGAAATAGGCGGTCCTTTAGCCTTGGGGTTTCGGCAAGTTTGGCCTCAAAACGAGACAGCGATACGGTGTCTACGCCCACACCCAAAATCATCTGGCACCCAGAATCATGGCTTATTCAACCGTTACTGATTTAGCTAAGTTGCGCGGCTGATCTACATCAAGACCCTTGGCACTTGAGAGCTCAAGCGCAAATACTTGCAAAGGAATCACATTCAAAATTGCAGAGAAAATAGTTTCACACTGTGGAACATAAATTACGTGCTCAGCAAAGTGGGCAACTTCTTTGTCTCCCTCTTCGGCAACCGCAATCACCTTTGCACCTCGAGCACGAATTTCCTGAATGTTTGAAATCACCTTTGGGTGCAAGCTGTCTGCATCGCGCGGGCTTGGCACAATAACGATTACCGGTTGACCTTCTTCGATAAGCGCAATTGGGCCGTGCTTCAATTCACCGGCGGCAAAACCTTCAGCGTGAATGTAAGCAAGCTCCTTGAGCTTAAGCGCGCCCTCCATGGCAACTGGGAACCCCACGTTGCGACCAAGGAACAACACCGATTTTGCATTCGCCATTTCTTTACCAAGCGTGCGAACCAAATTCAGATCTGCGAGAACCTTGGTTACTCGTGCTGGCATCTTCAAAAGTTCTTGTCCAAGCGTGCGAAGCTGCGCCTGCGGCAGACCTTCACTTCCTGATGCAAGGAACAGAGCCAACAGATATCCAGCGGTGATCTGAGCAACTAGCGCCTTAGTAGATGCAACCGCAACTTCAGGACCGGCGTGGGTGTAAATAACCGCGTCTGATTCACGAGCGAGTGTTGCACCCTGCGTGTTACAAATTGCCAGCACCTTGGCGCCCTGTTCTTTGGCAAAGCGAGTAGCCATCAGGGTATCCATGGTTTCACCCGATTGCGAAACAGCAACAATCAACGTGTTTTTGGTAATAATCGGATCGCGGTAGCGGAACTCGTGTGAGAGTTCAACCTGCACCGGAATGCGCGCAAACTTTTCAATTGCATACTTGGCAACATCACAGGCATACGCTGCTGTTCCACAGGCAACCATCACGATGCGGTCAATATTTTTAATTTCGGCAGCAGAGAGGCCGTCGATCTCAGAAAGTTGCACCGAACCGTCTGATCCAAGACGGCCCATCAAGGTGTCGGCAACTGCCTGTGGCTGATCTGCAATTTCCTTTGCCATAAATGATGACCAACCGCCCTTTGACGCGGCCGAGGCATCCCAGCTAACTTGAAATTCAACCGGAGTAACCGGGGCGCCTTCGAAGGTGCGAATCTCAACTTCACCTGCGCGCAGAATTACAATCTCGTCTTGACCAACTGAAATTGCACGCTTTGTGTGCTCCACAAAAGCAGCAACGTCTGAACCCAAGAAGTTCTCACCATCGCCCAAACCAATTACTAATGGTGAATTACGACGAGCTGCCAAAACAACATCGGGCTGGTCTTCGTGAATTGCCAACAACGTGAATGCGCCGTGCAGGCGCTTGACCACATTGGTGAATGCAGTTGGAAGATCGCCG
The DNA here is from genome assembly GCA_046046665.1 of Actinomycetota bacterium. GTDB lineage: Bacteria > Actinomycetota > Actinomycetes > Actinomycetales > Microbacteriaceae > Rhodoluna. The sequence goes on along the minus strand of JBJOJI010000045.1, from coordinate 1,366 downwards.
GTCTTTTCAAATTCAGCGGCCACCAGGTGAGCGGCAACCTCGGAGTCTGTCTCTGAGGCGAACTTGGTGCCGGCGGCCAGCAGCTCGGCCTTTAGGTCATAAAAGTTTTCGATGATTCCATTGTGAATCAATGACAGTTTTGCGGCTGCTCCACCGATATGTGGATGCGCGTTGCCGTCGGTTGGAGCGCCGTGGGTTGCCCATCGGGTGTGACCAATGCCAATGTGCGCTTCAGGAAGTGGGTGGTTAGTGATCTCACTGATTAAGTTGTCTAGCTTGCCGGCCTTTTTGCGGGTTTCAAGCCCCGTTCCAGAAATCACCGATACTCCGGCAGAGTCATAACCGCGGTACTCGAGGCGCTTTAGCCCACCTAGCAGCACCTCAAGGGTTGACTTTGGGCCTACATAGCCAACGATTCCGCACATAGGTTCTAATTTACGGCAGAATAGACCGTTGTGAGCGATGCGCTAAGCCCTTTCAACGAGATAAGTCGTGAAGACTGGGCTGTTCTCGGAAATTCAACCGAGCTACCCCTGACTGAGTCAGAAATTCAGCAAATCCGCGGCCTTGGTGACTTCTTGGATATCAAAGAGGTGCAAGACGTTTACCTGCCGCTCAGCCGCCTGCTCAATCTTTATGTCACCGAACACCAGAAACTTCACCGCAGCACCAGCGACTTCCTCGGCGAGCGCGCCGGCCGCGTACCCTTCATCATTGGGGTGGCTGGTTCGGTGGCAGTTGGTAAGTCAACGGTGTCTCGCCTATTGAAGGAACTTCTAAGCCGCTGGGATGGCACACCTAGTGTTGAGATGATCACCACCGATGGATTCCTCTACCCAAACGAAGAACTTGAGCGCCGCGGTCTGATGGCTCGCAAGGGGTTCCCAGAGTCTTATGACCGCATGGCCCTGCTGCAGTTCATTGCCGATGTAAAAAGCGGTGCCAAAGAGGTCTCTGCCCCGGTTTATTCACACTTGATTTACGACATAGTTGAGGGCCAAAAACAGACCATAAAAAACCCCGATGTCTTGATCGTTGAAGGCTTGAATGTTTTGCAATCCCCTGGCCTTGGCCAGTATGTGGCGCTGAGCGACTTTTTTGACTTCAAAATCTACGTTGATGCCGATACCGTGAATCTAACCCAGTGGTTTTTGGATCGCTTCGAGAAGCTTCGCGATACCGCATTCACCAACCCGGCCTCCTATTTTCACCGATACGCCGAGATGCCTCACGATAAGGCTTTGGCTAGAGCCAACGAGATTTGGGCAACGATCAACCTGCCAAACCTGATTGAGAACATTCTGCCTACCCGCTCGCGAGCCACCCTGGTACTGCACAAGGGCACCAAGCACGCTGTCGAGCGGGT
>JBJOJI010000044.1:0-8241 GCA_046046665.1 Actinomycetota bacterium | reverse complement strand
AAACCAAAACCCTTGTCTTCGTCGAAGAACTTGACTTTGCCGGTTGGCATGGAGACCTCTTTCGTAAATCCAAGTTCTTATTTTACCCGTGAGATGGGCCGATTCGCCAAGGTATCCTATAAGGATGGCTAAACAGACGAAAACACCAGCAAATAACCCAAGTTCAAGACTTGAAAGCATCTTTGCGTACATGGCCGCCGGGCTCATTGGCACCTCTATCCTTGCGATGCTGGCCACTTTGATCATTGCGGCAACTGGCAGTGCTACTCCAACAGTTGGCGAACAGGTACTACCTGCAATTTTGGTTTTTTACCCACAATTTGGTTTGGTAGCAGGTGCAGCAGCCATCATTGGATTGCTAATTGTGAACATTCGCCGCCGCTCTCGCGAAAACCGCACTAACCGCTAAGAACCTCAGAAGCGATCCAGGAGCAGTATGAGCGAGTTGCTAGAGGTGGCAGCCGCACTTCGACGCATGAGCGACGAGAAACTGCAAAACTTAATCACCGAACGCATGGTGAATTCTAGTCAGCTAGTTGATTTCTTTGATTTGGCAGAGGCACTCACCAAACCCTCTTCAGTTTCGGCCGCAATAGCCGGCCTGCCGATAAGTCAGGCAAGAGAACTTAGATCTCTAGCCTCTGGCGGAACGCCAAATAAAAAAGTTGCTGCTGACCTAGCCGATCAAATGCTGATCAGCCCAACCGCAGAATTTCGGCCTTTTGATTCAACCCTTGATGCACTAGCTGAATTTTCAAAAATAAATCCGCCAAGTTTAAACACCGTTTCCATTTTGACTATTGATGTGCCTGATTCGCCGGCTCAAGGCCAAGTAGATCGCGATGCGGGCATTGAAATTTTTGAAACACTTCAAGCGATTACAGAATTGATCTTTGACCTAGAGCACAGGTACGTGCGTGAGGTTGGCAGAAAAAACGTTGGCCTGCCTGATTTGAAAAGGCTGGCAAACCACCTACACAAAACCACCGAGTACGCCAAGCAAATTTACGATTTAGCAAACATTGCTGGAGTTATCACACTGGCCGATGGGCGCTGGCAGCTGAGCGTTGGTGCGGAAGATTGGATTAACTGGAAACCAGAAAGCCGGTTCACACATCTGGCAAAAACCTGGCGTGAAATTTTAGGAGACGCATCAGCCCAAGAGTTGAAGGCATCTTTCCACCACCAATCGGGCGTAATTTCACTTAATCAGCAACTCAAGCTGACCTACCCATTCGCAGATGGCTCGGTAAGTTCAAAAATTGCCAAACTTTCTGCTTTGGCAGCGCTTGTGGGTCTGGCTTCATCGGGTTGGATGAGCAGCTGGACCAACAATGTGCTCGAGTGCAAATACGAAACTGCAGGAAACCTAGCCGCCGCAAAGTTGCCAACCCCGCAAAGAAGACTTATTTGTCAGGCAGATTTATCGCTTATTGCCCCTGGCCCGCTGCCAACTGAGATTGAAATTACAATCCGAAGATTCGCAGATACTGAGCAAATTGGCATGGCGTCTACCTACCGGTTGTCGGCACTTAGCGTGAGTCACGGGCTTGAAACAGGCCTTCAAATCTCAGAGATACGCAACCTACTTTTGGATCTTTCCGAAAGGCCCCTACCCCAACCTATTGAGTACTTACTTAATGAAGCCCAGGGCAGATTCGGAAGGCTGCAGATATTTGAAGACGGTGAACGAACTTTACTGAAATCAACCGATAAAACCCTGCTGGCCGAAATTATCAACGAGGCCAAACTAAAGCCATTTAGCCTGACCCAACTTGAGGACGGGGAAATAGCTTCAAGATTTGACCCCGAGGTCTTGTATTTTGGCCTACGTGAAGTTGGCTTCGTAGCAGTTCGAATTGATGAAGCCGGCAAAGTCATTTCACCTCTTTCGGTTGCAAAACAGAAAGTTGACTCTCAGCAGTTGAGTTCAATTGCTTCCGACATTCGAAGGCTTAGAGAGCAAGAAGAAAAAATCGGCAGCTCCCCCGATGACAACGACCTGCAGAGACAAATTCAGCTGGCGATCAAAAACAAAGCTAAAGCTACATTTACGGTGACGTCCAGCTCTGGTGACGAAATTGAATTTCTGCTTGAACCAATTGGCATTGCTAACGGGCGCCTGCGAGCCAAAGACCGCAAGGCAGACATTGAGCGCACATTGCCAATCACCAGCATCACTAAGGTGACCCTGGTATAAATTCCACGGCTAGGCTTGAAGGATGACTAACGGACCACTGATTGTTCAGAGTGACAAGACCGCTCTGCTAGAAGTGGATCACCCCGAGGCCTCTGACGCCAGGCACGATTTGGCTATTTTTGCTGAATTAGAGCGGGCACCTGAGCACATCCACACCTACCGAATCACCAGGCTGGGTCTTTGGAATGCTCGGGCTGCTGGTCACGATTCAGATTTTGTGCTTGGCGTACTAGATAAATACGCAAAGTTTGCGGTTCCAAGTGGTGTGCGAGCCGATATTGCTGAAACCATGAATCGCTATGGGCGCCTGTCAATTCGCAAGAGCCCTGCCGGTGAACTTGAGCTCTATTCCACCGAACGCGCAATTCTGCTTGAGGCAAGCAAGCATCGCAAGATTGCAGAGCTTCTTGATGGCCCAATTTCAAATGAAGCATTCCGCATTCAGCCTTGGGCACGTGGACAGGTGAAACAGGAACTACTGAAACTGGGTTGGCCTGCTGAGGACTTTGCCGGATATGCAGAGGGTACGCCTCACGAAATTTCTCTTGGCACTGGCGACTGGAAAATTCGTGACTACCAAACCAAAGCCGTAGAAAAGTTTTGGGAAGGCGGCTCAGGAGTTGTAGTTCTACCCTGTGGTGCAGGTAAAACTATCGTGGGTGCAGCAGCAATGGCCACGGCAAAAACCAACACACTCATTTTGGTAACTAACACGGTCTCTGCACGCCAGTGGAAAGCAGAGCTGCTGAAGAGAACCACCCTTACAGAAGAAGAAATTGGCGAGTACTCAGGCTCAATGAAAGAAGTGAAGCCGGTAACAATTGCCACCTATCAAATATTGACTACAAAACGCAAAGCCGAATACGCGCACCTTGCCTTGCTTAACGCAAACGACTGGGGCTTGATTGTTTACGATGAGGTACACCTGCTGCCGGCACCAATTTTTAAGATGACCGCAGATCTTCAGGCTCGTAGAAGACTTGGACTTACCGCAACACTGGTTCGCGAAGATGGCAAAGAGGGTGACGTATTTTCACTTATTGGCCCAAAACGTTTCGATGCACCGTGGAAAGAAATTGAAGCCCAAGGTTACATAGCGCCAGCTGCCTGTTATGAAGTGAGAATCGACCTTCCAGATGAAGAGCGCATGAATTACGCGATATCAAGCCAAGAGGACCGCTATCGAATTGCCGCCACCTCGCCAACTCGAATTCCAGTAATCAAACAGCTGATGAAAAAACATTCGGGCGAACCAACATTGGTAATTGGACAGTACCTTGATCAAATTCACGAGGTTTCGGCGGCGCTTCAGGTTCCAGAGATCACCGGCGAGACTCCGGTTGACGAACGCGAGCGTCTTTTTGCGCAATTCCGCACCGGTGAGATAACTACCTTGGTGGTATCGAAGGTCGCCAACTTCTCAGTTGACCTGCCAGAGGCTTCGGTGGCGATACAGATATCGGGTTCCTACGGTTCAAGGCAAGAAGAAGCGCAGCGCTTGGGGCGCCTACTGAGGCCAAAAGCCGACGGCCGCTCTGCAAGTTTTTATACACTGATATCAAGAGACACCGTAGATCAAGACTTTGCCCAGAACCGCCAGCGCTTTCTAGCCGAGCAGGGCTACAGCTACGAAATTATTGACGCACACAGCCTGTAAAACCTTTCAGCAGACACCCAAGAGGCTTACAGTAAGTTCACAGGGAACTTGAGGAAACTGAGGTCATGGAAAACGTAAAGGTACTTATCGTTGACGACGAACCAAACATCCGCGATCTCCTCTCAACCAGCCTTAGATTCGCTGGTTTCAGTGTTCACGCTGTGGCAAATGGCGCCGATGCTGTGAATGCCGCCGAAAAAGGTGAGCCAGACATCATCTTGCTTGATGTGATGCTTCCAGACATGAATGGATTTAGCGTCACTAAGAAGCTTCGCTCTATGGGCATCAACGCCCCGGTTCTTTTTCTAACCGCACGCGACGAGACAGAAGACAAAATCACCGGTTTAACCGTTGGTGGCGACGACTACATGACTAAACCTTTTAGCCTTGACGAGATTGTTGCGCGCATCAATGCAATTTTGCGCCGCACCAAGGCGGCCGAGGTTGAGGAATCTGTGCTTGAGGTGGGCGAAATTAAAATAAATCAAGATGCCCACGATGTATTTGTGAACGGAACCTTGGTAGAACTTAGCCCCACTGAGTACAAGCTTTTGAGATTCCTAATTTCTAATCCAAATCGCGTGCTTACCAAGGCACAAATTTTGGACCACGTCTGGGAGTATGACTTCAACGGTGAAATGGGAATCGTAGAGTCTTATGTTTCTTACCTTCGAAAGAAACTTGACCCGCTAACCAGCGAACCGCTTATTCAAACCAAGCGCGGTGTTGGCTATATGTATAAGTCGAACAAGAACGGCAAGTAATTGAACTCAAAGCGAAGTCTGGCCTGGGAGCGCATTTCACTGCGCACCAAGCTAACGGCGCTTTCGGTTGCAATTATTGGTGTGCTGGTATTTGTCTCTAGTCTTGGCACCATTGCCCTGCTTAGAACCTACCTACAGGCAAACGTAGATACCCTGCTGACTTCTACCTCAATTGCACTAAAGGATGAAGATCCGGCGTTGCTAGAAGAGAGATTGGCAACGCGTCAACTTACTTTGCCATCGCTGCCAACAGATTTCTATATTGCCTACTTAGATAACAACGGCACCTTGCTAATTGGCCTAGTTTCATCTGCCGGCGATAACCGCGATGTGCCTAACCTTTCAAACTTTTCTGCCGAGTACGTTTTACTCACTCAAGGTATTCCTTTTGAAGTAAATGAAAAGGGTCAGATCGCAGACGACTCCGGTGTGCAGGGCTGGCGCATGGTGGCTGTGCCACTTACTTCAATGGAAGGTTCTCTAGTAGTAGCCCTACCCACCGGCGCGAATAATGCGCTACTTGCCCAGTACGGCCTTATTGGTGGCGGCTTTGGGGCTCTGCTACTGATTCTTTCCGGCCTAAGTATTTGGCTAACTATTTCGTCGGCCTTGAAGCCGCTGAATGAGGTTGAGCGAACAGCAGAGGCCGTTACCGAGGGCGACATCTCACAACGCCTGATGGAGCGCGAGGGCGATACCGAAATTGCGCGACTAAATCGCTCGCTAAACACAATGCTCGACGGCGTTCAAAGCGCCATGCAAGACCGGTCTAAAACTCTTGATCAAATGCGTCGTTTCGTTGCCGACGCCAGCCATGAGCTGCGTACTCCCCTGGTTTCAGTTCGTGGCTATGCCGAGCTTTACCGAATGGGCGCTCTGAAAAAACCCGAGCAAATTGGCGAAGCAATGGGCCGCATTGAAAGCGAGGCGGTGCGCATGACCGGCTTGGTGGAAAGTTTGCTAACTCTTACCCGCATGGATGAGACAACCAAGCTGGAACGCACCACCACCAACTTGGTTTCGCTTTCAATCGATGCAGCAAAAGACGCCTCTGTTGCCGATGGCAAACGCAAAATTGTAATCACCAATCTTGAAGGTGAACTCCTTGCAGACTCTGCCGTGATTGAAGCGCGGGTAGATGCCAATTCAATGCGACAGGTGCTAACCAATTTACTTGCGAATGCGTCGCGTTTTTCGCCAGAAGGGGCCCAGATTGAAATTGCACTAGATAACCAACAGTGGTTTGATGGCAAACGCCTTCTTACTTTAGAAGTTAGAGACCACGGCGAAGGTATTCCAGAGCAATTAAGAGACAAAGTTTTTGAACGCTTCTACAGAATTGATAATTCAAGAAACAGTGAGACTGGTGGATCAGGTTTGGGTCTTGCGATTGTTTCAACCATCGTTAAGCGTCACGAGGGGCAAATTATCGCTCTAGAAACACCAGGTGGTGGGGCAACGTTCCGGGTGACTATTCCCGCCTAAATCTTGGAAAACTTTCCACAGATTTTTTGCCCGGCACCACTGAGCCTGTTTCAACTCGGAAGATGTCTATATGACTCATTTCAGCGTTGACAGCGAACAGGTGATGGCGGCCAATGCCAATATTCAAATCACAATTTCAAAACTAAGCAGCGAAGCAGACTCACTGCTTAATCAATTGCAAAGCCTGCAAGCCAGTTGGACCGGCGCAGCGGCAAATAGTTTTCAAGATCTAGTTTTTCGCTGGCGCGCAACAGCCACAGCAGTTGACGCCCAGTTGGGTGAGCTAGGAAACGCCTTGGGCATTGCAGCGGCACAATACGCCGAGATCGAATACGCCAACCAGCGGCTATTTCTTTAGCGCTTCAACCGAAAGAAAACGGGCGGCTCCCGAAGGAACCGCCCGCTCATAGTGGATCAGACTATAAGTTGTTTTCTTTGCACTAAACCATAAGGTTTAGAAGTCCATGCCACCACCCTGGTTAGCAGGTGCCGCAGCCGCTGGCTCTGGCTTCTCTGCAACCACTGCTTCTGTGGTTAGGAATAGACCTGCGATTGAAGCTGCGTTCTGAAGAGCTGAACGAGTTACCTTTACAGGGTCGTTGATGCCCTCCTTCAACATGTCTACGTACTCGCCGGTTGCAGCGTTTAGACCGTGACCTGAAGGTAGACCTGCAACGCGCTCGGCAACTACACCAGGCTCAAGACCTGCGTTTAGAGCAATCTGCTTTAGCGGAGCTGAGATTGCAACGCGAACGATGTTCGCACCAACAGCCTCGTCGCCAGTTAGCGATAGCTTCTCGAATGCAGCTTTGCCAGCCTGAAGCAGTGCAACACCACCACCGGCAACGATGCCTTCTTCAACAGCTGCCTTAGCGTTTCGAACTGCATCTTCGATGCGGTGCTTGCGCTCTTTTAGCTCAACCTCGGTAGCCGCTCCAGCCTTGATAACTGCAACACCACCAGCAAGTTTCGCTAGGCGCTCCTGCAGCTTCTCGCGGTCATAGTCACTATCGGTGTTTTCAATCTCACGACGAATCTGCTCAACACGACCAGTGATCATGTCTGCATCTCCGGCACCCTCAACGATGGTGGTTTCGTCTTTGGTGATTACAACCTTGCGTGCACGACCCAGTAGGTCAAGTGTGGTTGCGTCAAGTTTTAGGCCAACTTCTTCAGAAATTACCTGGCCACCGGTCAAGATTGCGATGTCTTGCAACATTGCCTTACGACGGTCACCGAAACCAGGAGCCTTGACAGCCACTGACTTGAAGATTCCGCGGATCTTGTTAACGATCAAGGTTGCAAGCGCTTCACCATCAATGTCTTCAGCGATGATCAAAAGCGGCTTGTTTGCCTGAATGACCTTGTCAACAATTGGCAGGATGTCCTTGATGTTTGAGATCTTTGAGTTAGCAATCAAAACGTACGCATCTTCAAGAACTGCTTCTTGGCGCTCTGGGTCAGTAACCATGTACGCAGAGATGTAGCCCTTGTCGAAGCGCATGCCTTCAGTTAGCTCAAGCTCAATACCGAAGGTGTTTGACTCTTCAACAGTTACAACACCCTCGCGACCAACTTTGTCGATAGCTTCGGCAATCAGTTCACCGATCTGAGTGTCACCAGCAGAAATAGACGCGGTAGCAGCAATCTGCTCTTTGGTCTCAACTGGCTTGGCGTTTGCGTGCAGCTCTTCGATAACAGCCTTAACTGCTTTCTCAATGCCGCGCTTCAAAGTGATTGGGTCTGCACCAGCTGCAACGTTGCGAAGACCTTCGCGAACAAGTGCCTGTGCAAGAACTGTTGCAGTTGTGGTTCCATCACCAGCAACGTCGTCGGTCTTTTTTGCAACTTCCTTAACCAATTCAGCACCAATGCGCTCGAATGGGTCATCTAGTTCAATTTCCTTAGCGATCGAAACACCATCGTTTGTGATGGTTGGGGCGCCCCACTTCTTTTCAAGAACTACGTTGCGTCCACGTGGGCCAAGGGTTACCTTTACGGTGTCAGCCAGGATGTTTAGTCCGCGCTCTAGACCGCGGCGGGCCTCTTCATCAAAGTGAATGATTTTTGCCATTGGGGTTCAATCTCCTATTAGTTTTGGCACTCAAGCCTGTCGAGTGCTAATAGGTCTATTT
>JBJOJI010000043.1:0-17804 GCA_046046665.1 Actinomycetota bacterium | reverse complement strand
CTAGCTCGTCGCCGAAGCGGTGGACCAATAATTCGATAGTTTCAAAAACTTATATTCACCTTTCAAAGAAAGAAACACCCTCACGGGGCAGACATGAAATTCACAAATGGTTTTTGGCTGCTACGAGAGGGTGTTTCTCTTTCTAAGGCAGTACAGGTTCAAAGAATTGACCACAGCAATGATTCGATTGATGTTCTCTACGCCACACGCAAAGTTGAGCACCGGGGGCAAACGCTAAATATTGGCACAGTAAACGTTGCTATAGATGCCGCCGCCGATGACGTAATTCGCGTCAAGGTTTCTCATCACAAGGGTGGCACGGCCCCGCTAAAGTTTGAAGTCACCGAATCGGCAGCAAAGACTTTGGTTACTGAAACCAACTCAGAAATTTCATTTACTGCAGGAGATCTAACCGCCCGGGTCTCTAAGTCAGATTTCAAAATTGAATGGCTTGGTCACGGCAAGGTTTTTGCCACTCAGGGTGACAAAGGTTTGTTCTACACAGATAGCCCAGAGGCTGCCAAAGATGGGGGCACCAAGCACATTTCGGCACAAATGCCGATTGGCGTGAGCGAGCAAATTTTTGGCTTGGGTGAGCGCTTTACGTCTTTTGTTAAGAACGGGCAATCGGTAGATATTTTCAATGAAGACCCGGGCACCTCAAGCGAGCAGGCGTATAAGAATGTGCCTTTCTACCTAAGCAATAAGGGTTACGGTGTTTTTGTAAACCACACCGGCCGGGTCTCTTTTGAGGTTGGCAGCGAAACCGTAAACAAGGTGCAGTTCAGTGTGGCTGGGCAAGAGCTCGAGTACCTAGTTATCTATGGCCCAACCCCGAAGGAAATTTTGCGCAAGTACACGGCGCTAACCGGCCGTGCTCCGCTACTTCCTAAGTGGTCTTTTGGCCTCTGGCTAAGCACCTCTTTCGTAACCGACTACGACGAAAAAACCGTGACCTCATTTATCGAGGGCATGCGTGAGCGCGACATTCCGCTTAGTGTGTTTCACTTCGACTGCTTCTGGATGCGCGAGTACCAGTGGTGTGATTTCCAATGGGACCCACGAGTTTTTCCAGATCCGCAAGGAATGCTTAGCCGCCTAAAGAAAGACGGCCTAAGAATTAGCCTTTGGATTAACCCTTATATCGGCCAGGCATCACCGCTGTTTGCCGAGGCCGCTGAACTTGGCTACCTTTTGAAGCGCACCGATGGCACCGTTTGGCAGTGGGACCTATGGCAAGCAGGAAACGCTATCGTTGACTTTACAAACCCAGGTGCTCGCGAGTGGTTCCAGTCAAAGCTTCGCCCGCTGCTTGAAATGGGCGTTGATTGCTTCAAGACTGACTTCGGCGAGAGAATTCCAACCGATGCCGTTTACTTTGACGGTAGCGATGCCGAGCAAATGCACAACCTATATACGCAGCTTTACAACGAAACCGTTTGGCAAATTCTGCGCGAGTACCGCAAAGACGATGCGATTTTGTTTGCCCGCAGCGCAACCGCCGGTGGTCAAAAGATGCCGGTTCACTGGGGTGGCGACAACACCTCAACCTTTGAGTCAATGGCCGAGAGTCTGCGCGGTGGTTTGAGCTTGGGCCTAAGTGGCTTTGGTTACTGGAGTCACGACATTGGTGGCTTTGAAGGAAACCCAGACCCTGCCGTGTTTAAGCGCTGGGTGCCATTTGGTTTGCTAAGTTCCCACAGTCGCCTGCACGGCAACGAATCTGTTCGTGTGCCATGGGCCTTTGACGATGAAGCCGTTGATGTAACTCGCAAGTTCACCAAGCTAAAGGCATCGCTAATGCCTTACCTTTATGAAACAGCTCACCAGGTAACCAACGAAGGCACACCAATGATGCGCGCCATGATTCTTGAGTTTCCAGATGATCGCACTTGCCAAAGTCTTGACGCTCAATACATGCTTGGCCCAAGCCTTTTGGTTGCACCGGTATTCACAGCAGACGGTACCGTGCAGTTCTACCTGCCGGCCGGAAACTGGACCAATTTCTTTACAAAAGAAATTGTTGCCGGTGGCCGCTGGGTAACCGAGCAGCACGGGTTTGATTCAATTCCGCTTTATGTGCGCGAAGGCGCAACCATAAAGACTGGTCGCGACGACACTTTTGATTACGAGTTCTAACTAACTAGCAATAAGAATTCCGCTGCGTCTATATCGGCCTGGGTTGCAAGTAACCAGGCAGTGGCATTTGCGGGCAACTTGCCGTCAATCAATGGTTTAGAGGTTGCAATTACTTTGCCCGCCGGTAGCTTTGCCGCTTTTGAGCCAAAGTTGGTAATTGAATGCCATCCATTAGGGCGCTTGAAGTGCAACAGCCCCGGAGTGAACATGTGGCTAACCCACTGGTGTTCTTCCACAGTTTCAAGTTTCTTGCGAAGCGCCATTAACTCTCGATACAGCTCAAGGGTTGAACCCTTAACCCCATCTTGTGCTTCAACAGACACATCCCCGTACCAAGCTGGCTGAGGCAGGTGTGCACCACCGCTGCCAAACCCAAATGAAGATCCACTACGAGACCAAGGTAGAGGAACGCGACAGCCATCGCGGCTCATGCCGATTTCAGGGTTTCTAAAAAACTGCGGGTCTTGCATTTGATCGGCAGGAATATCCATGACCTCTTGAAGACCTAGTTCTTCACCCTGATAAATGTAGGTGCTGCCAGGAAGTGCCAACAGCAACATGGTCATCGCACGTGCGCGGTCTAAACCGGTTGCCACATCAACCTTTGGGTCAAAGCGATTGATCTTGTACCACTTGGCAAAGTCCAATCCGTTTGGCAAACCAAATCTGGTTGCGTGGCGAACCACATCGTGGTTGGAAAGAACCCAAGTTGTTGAGCTACCTGATTTCTTGGCGGCCGAAAGGTTGTACTGGGCAATGCTGCGTACCTTCTTTTTGTCCCACCCGGCACCAAGCATGTCAAAGTTAAAACTCTGGCCAAGACCCTTGGTGCTGGCGTAGGCCGGGCGGCGATTAGCGTGAACCCAGGCTTCGGCCACAGCCATGCGCGGTGGGTCGTATTCGTTGAACACCTCACGCCAAGTGGCATAAACCTCGTGCACTTCATCGCGGTCAAACAGGTCGTCAGTGCCGTCATCTTTCATAACCTTGACATCGTATGAATCACGAGCAGGTAGGTGACCATTCTTCAGGTCTTTCACCAAGGCGTGGGCAACGTCAACACGATAGCCGTCAACTCCGCGATCGCTCCAAAAACGCAAGGTCTTCAAAAAGTCGTCGCGCACTTCTTGGTTATCCCAGTTGAAGTCAGGCTGCTCTTTGGCAAAAAGGTGCATGTACCACTGACCGGGGGTGCCATCTGGTTCAGTAATTCGGGTCCATGCGGTTGGGCCAAAGTGGCTAATCAATTCAGATGGGCGAATCTCGCCGTTTTCGCCAAGGCCGTTTCTAAAAATGTATCGATCGCGCTCTGGTGAACCAGGTGCCGCCTTTAGTGCGGCTTGGAACCAAACGTGGTTGTCGCCCGAGTGGTTAGGAACCAAGTCGGCAATTAGGCGAATGCCATTTTTGTGCAGCTCTTGAATTAGTTGATCAAATTCTTCAAGGGTTCCAATGCGGGGGTCAATGTTGCGGTAGTCGTCTACGTCGTATCCGCCGTCGGCCAGTGCTGAAGGGTAGAACGGGCTCATCCACACGGCATCAATGCCCAGGCTCTTTAGGTAAGGAACACGACTGATGATTCCCTTTAGGTCACCAATTCCGTCACCATTGCCATCAGCAAAGCTGCGCGGGTAGATCTGGTAAATCACGGCCTGGCGCCACCAGTTTTTATCACCTTTAAGGAATGTGTATTCAGCCATTGGGTTCTTTCAATTGGGATTACATAAAAAGGTATACGAAAGCAGGAAGTTTTTAAGCCATTCAGGGGTTTGCTATAAGGTCAAAGGGGCTCAAAAAGCCTCTATTTTCAATTTATTAGGACAAAACCCGATGGCAAAACTTCTTTACAGACTTGGTCAATTTTCATCACGTAAGGCCTGGTTTGTTCTCCTTGCTTGGGTTTTGATTCTTGGAGCCGCCGGAACCGCTGCGGTGACCGCCGGGGGCAAGCTCTCATCAAGTATGAGCATTGATGGCGTGCCATCGCAGGTAGTAATTGACCAACTCAAGAAAAGCTTTGAGGTAGCCAGCCGTGGCTCTGGCCAGGTGGTTTTTCAAAAGGCTGATGGCACCAAATTTAACGACACCGATAAAGTCGCGGTGGCCGCAGCGCTCGCCGAAGTGGAATCTCTAGACGGCATTGCCCAGACCCTAAACCCGTTTGAAATCGAAGCCGATATTCAAGAAAACCGCGACAAGGTTGCCGATGGCTGGGCCAAGGTAACCTCTGGCGAGCAAGACTTGGTTGACGGAAAAGCCGAGATTGCCACCAATAAAACAAAACTTGCAGATGGCCTAGCCAAACTAGACGCAGCCGAGGCAAAACTAAAGAAGCAGTCAGCAGAGCTTGAGGCGGGTATTGCCCAGGCCAAAGCAGCCGGGGCTCCGCAGGCTCAGCTTGATGCAATGGCCGCGGGCAGAGTGCAAATTGCAGGTGGATTCGCCGAGATCAAAAAGCAGCGTGCAGCTATTACCGCAGGTAAAGAGAAGCTTGCTGCCGCCGAGGTCAAGTTAGTCACCGGCGCTGAGGATCTTGTTGATGCCAAGAAAGACCTTGAACTTGCAGATCAGTTATTGGCAGCCAGCAAAAACTTCAGCACTGTTTCTGCCGACGGCACCGTTGCCCTGGCCACCATTCAATTTGATGTTCCTGGAATGGACGTTCAAGAACCAACCCGTGACTCTGTTGTTGAAAAACTAAAAGAAGCAAACCTGCCTGGCATCAACATTGAGTTCTCGCAAGATCTAACTCGTTCGGTATCTGAGATTCTTGGTGTGGGCGAAATTATTGGTCTTGGCATTGCCGCGATTGTTTTGTTCATCATGCTTGGCACCTTTATTGGTGCTGGTATGCCGGTGATTCTTGCCGTGATTGGTGTGGGAATTTCTGCGGCTACAACATTGGCGCTTTCAGCTGTGATTGACATGGATTCAACCACTCCGGTTCTTGGCGTAATGCTTGGGCTTGCAGTTGGAATTGACTACGCACTATTTATCTTGAACCGTCACCGTCGTCAGCTAAAGGCTGGCGTAGAACTGCGCGAATCAATTGGCTTGGCAACCGGTACCTCTGGTAACGCGGTTTTGTTTGCCGGCATCACCGTGATTATTGCACTTGCTGCTTTGAACCTAACCGGCATTGGTTTCGTAGGACTTATGGGAACCATGGGCTCACTTGCTATTGCCGTGGCTGTTGCGATCGCAATTACTGCCACCCCAGCCGCTCTTTCCCTGGTTGGCTCACGCATTCTTTCTAAGAAGGAACGTGCACTTCTGGCCGCTGGTCCAAAGTCTGAAGAAAACAAGGCCGCTAAGAAAAAGGCAGAGGCTGTAGGGCAGAAGCGTGTATTTGCAAACAGGCACCCATGGCTAACCGTGTTGGCTACCGTTGCGGTTTTGGTTATTGCAGCAATTCCGTTTGGCAGCATGCGTCTTGGCCTGCCCGATGGTTCTGCAGAGGCGGTTGATTCCTCGCCATACCGCGCGTACGTAATTACTTCGGAAGCATTCGGCCCTGGTTTTAACAGCCAGATTCCAACTGTGGTCACCGTACCAACGGCAATTGCAGACGAAGACTTAACACAGCTTCAGGCAAGCATTGCCACCAAGTTGTTTGCGCTTGACAACGTGACTGCGGTTGTACCGGCTGCGGTATCTGAAGACAACAAGACTTTGCTGTTCCAAGTTGTTTCAAGTGTTGAGCCTTCAAGCATTGAGACTGAAAAGTTAGTTCACGATTTGCGTGCACTAACCACAACATTCCAAAGCGAATACAACGCTGAACTTGGTGTCACCGGTCTAACAGCAACCAACATAGATATCTCAAAAAAGATTGCCGATGTCTTGCCGTTATACCTTGGCACAGTAATTTTGCTATCGATGTTCTTGCTGATCTTGGTGTTCCGCTCAATTTTGATTCCGATTATTGCAGCAGCAGGATTTCTACTTACGGTATTTGCAACCCTTGGATCAGTGGTTGCCGTTTACCAATGGGGTTGGTTGGGTGAGGTATTTGGCGTGCACAACCCGGGCCCAATTCTTAGCTTCTTGCCAATCTTCTTGATTGGAATTCTGTTTGGTCTAGCCATGGACTACCAGTTGTTCTTAGTGTCTGGAATGCGCGAAGCGCACACCCATGGCAAGGCAACCAACGATGCAATTAACTATGGAATGCGTTTAAGTCGTGCGGTTGTGGTGGCTGCTGCGCTAATTATGGTCACCGTTTTTGGTGGCTTTGCGTTCTCACACCTTGCGATGATTCGCCCGGTTGGATTTGGTTTAGCCATTGGCGTGCTGATTGATGCGTTCTTGGTTCGCCTGCTTCTGGTGCCAGCAGCCATGACAATTTTTGGCAACGCCACCTGGTGGATTCCAAAGTGGTTAGACCGTATTTTGCCTGACGTTGATGTTGAGGGCGCTGCCCTGGAACGTGACCAACTGCACTAATAAATAGGCAGGTTCTGGGCGTTAGTCTTGAACCATGACTAAATTAAATTGGGCCATGGTTGGCACCGGTCTTATGGCCGAACTCATCTTGAACGACTTTGCACTAGCCGACGGCACCAATTTGTATGCGCTAGTTTCGCGCGATCCAGCCAAGGCCGAGGCTCGCCTAAAGGAATACAACATCACAGCCAAGGCGCTAACTTTTGAGCAGGCTCTTGCCGATGAGGCCATCGATGTTATTTACGTCGCTTCACCGCACTCAGAGCACTATGCACAAGCAAAGGCCTCTCTAGAGGCAGGAAAGCATGTGTTGGTTGAAAAGGCATTCACCATGGATGCCGCCGAGGCAATTGAGCTAGACGCACTAGCCAAGAGCAAGGGTCGCTTTTTGATGGAAGCAATGTGGACCAAGTTCTTGCCTCTTCACAACGCTGTGAAAAACATGATTGAGTCAGGCGAGCTTGGCAAGTTGGTAATGATTGA
This sequence comes from Actinomycetota bacterium, assembly GCA_046046665.1. Taxonomy (GTDB): domain Bacteria; phylum Actinomycetota; class Actinomycetes; order Actinomycetales; family Microbacteriaceae; genus Rhodoluna. The sequence continues at coordinate 10,736 of JBJOJI010000043.1, read as the reverse complement.
AGCCAACTTTGGCATGAACGCACCTTTTGATAACGACCACCGTTTGTTCAACTTTGAACTTGGTGGCGGAACCACTCTTGATCAGGGCGTTTACACCACAACCTTTAACCGATGGATGGCCGGTTCACCAATTGCAAAGCAAATCACTTTTGGTAGCCGCTTTGACAACGGTGCAGATGCCTACGCAGACACCACTTTTCTTTTTGAAAATGGTGTGACCGGTCACGGCATCACTTCGATCAACGCAAACGTTGGTTTTGGCGCGCGTGTGGTTGGCTCAAATAAAACCGTTGAGCTTATTGGTTCTTTCTGGAACGCACGCGAGCTGAACATATTGACCTTCTCAAACCAGGCACCGCCAACTCGTGAGCACGTTGCTTTCGACACTAAAGGTGCCGGATATGCGCACATGCTTCAGGCGGTAAGCGCCGCAATTTTGACTGGCAAGACCGAGTGTGCCGAGCACCCAATGTCTTGGACTATTGAGAACATGAAAGTTCTCGACGAGATTCGCGCCAACATTAAATAATTAGATTCAGTGGGGAAGCAATGTCTAAATCAATTTTCAATTCACCACGCGCACTTTATAAAGCTTTTGCTTTTAGCGAGGGCGTAACCTGGACTCTGCTCTTGGGTGGGTTAGCTATTCGCGCTGTCTTTGGTGCGCCAGGGCCAATGCTTACTGTAATTGGTGGAATTCACGGTGCCGTATTTTTGGGTTACGGGGTTTCGGCAGCACTGGTTGGGGTCAATAATCGCTGGGGGTTTGGCCGCACCGTTTTGGCCATAGCGTTGGCAATAATTCCATTTGCAACCGTGCCATTTGAGATCTCAGCCGAGCGCAAAGGCCGCCTGGCTGGTAACTGGCGCAAGACCAAGTCTCAAGACCCGCGCGATAGCAATTGGTTTGACGCCCTTTACCGCTGGTTCATTAACCGCCCTGTTTTACTAGCACTCACATTGCTGGTTGTTATTATTGCCATCTTCGCAGCCTTGCTTGTTATTGGCCCACCGGGTGGTTGGCCTCAAAACTAAATGAACATCACCTATCCGGCTGATCTTCCGGTTTCGCAGCGCAGACAAGAAATTCTTGATGCCATTCGCGATCACCAGGTAGTTGTAATCGCCGGTGCTACCGGCTCTGGTAAGACCACACAGATTCCCAAAATGTGTCTTGAGCTTGGGCGCACCAGTATTGCTCATACTCAGCCTCGCCGAATTGCTAGTTGGCTACCAGGTTCGCTTCACCGACACCTCAAGTGCCGAAACCAAAGTCAAAGTGATGACTGACGGAATTTTGCTTAACGCAATGCAGCGATATCGAAATCTTGAACCCTACGACACCATCATCATCGATGAGGCGCACGAGCGCAGTTTGAACATTGACTTTTTACTTGGCTACCTAAAGCAGCTGCTTCCAAAGCGCCCAGACCTTAAAGTCATTGTCACCTCGGCAACCATTGACCCAGAATCATTCAGTAAGCACTTTAATGATGCACCAATAATTGAGGTCTCTGGCCGAACTTTTCCAATAGAGATTCTTTATCGCCCAACCGCGCGCGAGGCGGGGGATGACACAGACCCAGACGAGGAAACAACTGCCAGCGATTACCTTGATGGAATCGTTAGTGCACTTGATGAATTGAAGTCTGAGCCAGACGGTGACACCTTGGTGTTCTTGTCTGGGGAATCTGAAATTCGTGATGCCCAAGAAGCCATCGAGGGTCGCGTGACATCGGGTGCCCTTGGCAAAGGCGTTGAGGTGCTGCCACTTTATGGCCGGCTAAGTGCGGCTGAGCAACATAGGGTTTTTGAAACCAGCAAGCTGGCCGGTCTTCGCCGAAGAATAATTTTGGCCACTAACGTTGCCGAAACATCGCTAACAATTCCAAACATCAAGTACGTAATTGATGCCGGCACGGCTCGTATTTCGCGATACAGCCCAAGGGCCAAGGTGCAGCGCCTGCCGATTGAGGCAATCTCTAAGGCCAGCGCCAATCAGCGTGCCGGTCGTGCAGGTAGAACTAGCCCCGGTGTTGTCATAAGGCTTTATTCAGAAGATGATTTTGAATCGCGCCCAGAGTTTACTGACCCAGAAATTTTGCGCACCAACTTGGCTTCAGTTATTTTGCAGGCGGCCCAGCTAGGCCTTGGTGACATATCAGCTTTTCCTTTCCTGCAAACCCCCGATGCTCGCGGGGTCAAAGACGGCCTGGGCTTGCTGGGTGAGCTTGGTGCGGTAAAAGACCCCAAGGGTAAAACCGTTGAATTAACCAAAGTAGGCAGAAACCTTGCCCGTCTGCCAATTGAGCCAAGGTTTGGCCGCATGTTGCTTGAGTCTAAAGAAGCGGGGCTGGTTCGCGAGGTAATGGTTATTGTTGCCGGACTCACCATTCAAGACCCAAGAGAGCGTCCCTTGGCTAAGCGCCCGCAGGCTGATCTTTCACATCTGCGCTTTGCAGATCCAACTAGTGATTTTTTGAGTCTGCTAAATCTTTGGAACTACATTGAAGAGCAACAAAAGAAGCTTTCGTCTTCGGCTTTTAGGCGCCTTTGTAAAAACGAGTACCTAAATTATTTGAGAGTGCGCGAATGGCAAGACCTAGTTAAGCAACTCAAGTCAATTTCTAAACCGCTAGATATTATTGCCGGCATTCCAAAAATTGACCCCGATGGAATCCACAAGTGCTTGCTTGCCGGCTTGCTGAGCCAGATAGGCCTAAAGCAACTAAGTGATAAAAAAGCGGCAGACCTAATAAAGAAGTCAAGCGATAAACCGGCTAAAGGTTCAAACGAATACCTTGGTTCAAATGGCAAAAAGTTTGTAATTTTTCCGGGTTCAACTTTGGCCAAGAAGCCACCGGTGGCAATCATGAGTGCTGAGCTGGTTGAAACCAGCAGGCTTTTTGCGCGAATGAACGCTGCCATAAACCCCGAGTGGGCAGAATCTCTTGCCGGTGATTTGGTCAAGCGCAGTTTTAGCGAACCACACTGGGAGAAATCTCAAGGTGCGGTAGTTGCCTACGAGCGAGTGATGCTTTTTGGCGTACCAATTGTGGTCTCACGTCGAATGCAGTACGCACGAATTGATTCAAAAATGTGCCGCGACCTATTTATTCGTCACGCTCTTGTTCATGGCGAGTGGGATTCCAAGCAGCAGTTTGACCGGGCAAATCAGCAACTGCTTAAGCAGCTTGAAGCGCTGGCCGATCGAGCTCGTAAGCCTCAGTTTGCACCAGATGATGAAGATGTTTTCCGGTTCTACAATGCGCGAATTCCACAGGATGTTCTGTCAACCCGCACCTTTGAGGGGTGGTGGCGTAAAGCCAAGATAGAGACTCCAGATTTGCTGACTATGACTCGCGATGACTTGCTGCCGCCAGAAATTAAGGCGCCTAGTGATCAAGACAACCCAAAGAGCTGGAAGTTTGGTGAGCAAGAATTTAGGCTTCGATACCGCTACGAACCAGGGGCGCCCGATGATGGAGTCACGGTTGATATTCCGTTGGCTCTGCTAGCCGAGATGAATGCCGATGAGTTTGATTGGTTGGTGCCAGGCATGCGCGCTGACCTGGTTGCCGAGTTGATTCGGGGGTTACCCAAGAACATTCGTCGCAATGTGGTGCCGGCCGCCGATTGGGCCAATAAGGCCCTGGCAACCCTTCCTGAGCACCCAACAGAGCCGCTTGTTTCGACATTAGCCAAGACCCTCAGGGCCCTCAGTGGCACCCACATGACCGCCGAGCACTTCAACTTTGGCGCCCTGCCAACCGCACTGCGAATGAGCTACCGAGTTGTTGACGACAAGGGCAGAACCCTGGGGCTTGGGCTTGATTTGGCAGCCCTTCAGCACAAGCTTGGGCCTGTGGCCGTGGGTGAAGCACCTAAGAAGGTTGCCATCAATGTGGCCAAAATTAAGAGTGAGCTGGCCAAACATATTCGCGAGCAAATTGCCTCGCCAGCCGAATATGTTGCCGAGCACCTAAGTAAGGAAGAAAAGCTTTCAATAGTTTCCGTTGGTTATCAAATTTGTTGATGACGTAATTTTGGCTCTTATCAATCAGCAATTAGCCCAACTGGGTGATGAGGTAACTGTTGAAACGAATACCGAAGACCTTCGAGCAATAGTTAGCGAACAGATTATTGAGCAATGTTTTGATCTTGCTAAGTTGCTTGTGAAGCAACTAAAACCATTTCTGAGATTCAAGACATGTCACTACTGTTTGTCTTAGCGAACGAGAAGAAGCACATCGCCGAACTAATGCCAATCAAAATAATTAGCGCAACCGGTATAGAGCGAATAACAAGAATCCCGGTTTATCTTCAGGCAAGCAAGATGCGCATCGAAAAACTTTTAGAGAATCCAGAGCGCGACAGAATTGCCGAACTTGAGCTAAACGAGGCGCTTGCTATTTACGAAAACTCAGCGGTTGAGAAACGCGGCAAGGCCAGGTGGCTAATTGAAGAGCTTCGCGTGAGTTTATTTGCTCAGGTGCTTGGTGCCGCCGAGACAGTATCGGTGCAGCGCATCAAAAAAGCCCTGGCTTAAATTACTCTGTTAGCCTTACAGCAATGAAGAAACGCCAAGCGGCTACTATTGCCGTAATTTCAGCACTAGGTCCATTCCAATTTGACACCTATTTGCCTGCTCTTCCTGCTCTGATGCTTTTTATGAACACCACAGACACCATGGTGCAGCTAACCGTGACAGCGAGTTTGTTGGGCATGGCTCTGGGGCAACTGTTTATGGGGCCAATCAGCGATGCCTTTGGTCGTCACCGCCCGCTACTTATTGCCATGGCAGTTTTCACACTTTCTGGGGTTGCCTGCCTGGTGGCAACTGACATAACTTGGATGATCATTTCTAGATTCGTGCTTGGCTTTTCGGCCGCGGGCGGTTTTGTTATCAATAACGCCTTCATTAGAGACATAGCTACTGGTCAAAAGGCCGCTCGTTTATATGCAACTCAAGCCGCCATTTTTTCACTAGCCCCGGTTATTGCGCCTCTTGTGGGTGGGCAGCTGTTGATGCTTGGTGATTGGCACGTCGTGTTCTTGTTTTTGGTGATTCTTGGTATCGGTGTTTTCACTATGTCGGCCACGCTGCTGCCAGAAACATTGGCCCCAGAAAATCGTGTCAAGTTGAATTTTAAGAACACCTTTAAATCTTGGTCTTTTGTAATTCGTGACCGTAGGTTCATGAAACTTGCGGCAATGGGTGGCTTTCTCTTTGGTTCCATAGCGGTATTTATTGGAGCTGCGCCTTTTGCGTTTCAGCGTGAATATAACTTGACGCCAACCGAATACACATACGTATTTGCGGGCATAACAGCTCTGCTTTTGGTTTCAAATACCACCAACCGCTTACTTCTAAAGAGAGTGGCCAGCATCACCATGCTGCGTTACGGTCTGGCTCAGGCGGCCTTTGCCGCGTTGATGATGGTTGCGTTGAATGTTTTTGAAATTCGCGACCTTTGGCTGGTGATGCTTGCAATTGCCCTATCTGTTTCGGCAACCGGCTTTACCTCTTCTAATATCACCGGGCTAGCCATGCTTCACCACGGTGAGCGCGCGGGTGTGGCAGCAGGCCTAATTGGTTTCGCGGGCTCATTTGGTGGCGCAGTGGCAACGCCAATTACAGGAATTCTTTTTGGAATCAACGGAGCAGGAATGACTAGTTTCATGGCAATCCTGTTGCTTTGCGGTGCAGCTATTGGATTGATTGGTCTAAGAAAAGAACAACCGTTCAAGCACTAGCTACTTAACTGCCTTCTTAATCAGGGCAATGATCTTCTTTTCCACATCAGCGTTCCAGGCAATCAAGGCAAATGAGGTTGCCCACATTGCGTCTTTGTCTAGGTTGGCGGCGTCTTGAAATCCAAGAGTGGCGTACCGGGCTTTGAATTTACCTGCATCTTGGAAGAACAAAATTGTCTTTCCTTCTTCGTTGCAGTAGGCCTGCATGCCGTACCAAGTCTTTGCCTGCAGTTGAGGTGCGTTCTTTTTTACTAGCCCGTGAATCTTTTTGGCTAGGGACTTATCGGAAGGTGCCATCTTCTCAATCTTGTCAACGACCTCAGCTTCAAGCTGCTCTGGACTCATCTTTTTGCGTGCCTTGGCTCGCTCGGCCATGGTCTCTTTTAGTGCTTGCTTTTCAGCATCGCTCATTGCCATTGAGTTTCCTCTCTCGACCCCCGACTACAGGTATAGCGTAATCTCAAACTATGAGCGATTTGAATGAGGTAGGGCAGCGCGACAACTGGATTTGCTGGTTGTGTGATACCCCGGTTGATCCCGATGCGTCAGTGAATTCAGATCTTGGCCCAAGCACCGATAGCTTCGCTGCCGCCAAGGCCAAGAAGGGCGCCGAAGTGCTTGAGCGACTGGCACACCGCCAGTGCAACACTATGCGCGGAAAGATAGCTCCAGTGGTGCCATGGTCTAAAGACATCTTTGTTGTTGACCCATCTCCAATTTTTGAATCGGTTGAAAGATTGAAGGCAAAGGGTGGCCGAGAGATAGTTGCCCGTTGCCCAGACGAACGTGATGCGCAAGAAGCTTCGGATTGGTTGCTTGATCGTTTGGTTCGTTTAGCTCCTGGAGTCAAATTCAGCACTGAGCTAAAGCCCGGCGGTGGGCAAGTAATGCTCGCACTAAAAATCAACTAACAAGGGAGCCCAAGTGGCCAAGGTCAACAAGAACAAAGTCACGGCGATTAGCGACAAAGATTTCGTGGTTTTTCTTATCGGTATGCGCATCAATAATCTGTTTGCAATCCACCGTTGGCTTCCGGTATTTCTTGCGATGGGCAAAATGCTTCCTGAGCTTTATAAGAATCCGGAACTTGGTTTCAAGTCCTACGAGATGGCTTTTGGCCGCACCCTAATTTTGGTGCAGTACTGGGATAGTACTGAAAAGCTAATTTCGTATGCGAAGGCAAAAGATGCCGAGCACCTTCCTGCATGGAAGGCATTTAATAAGATGGCTATGAAGAGTAGCGCTGTGGGTATCTGGCATGAGACCTATGTGATAGATAAAAACAAGACCGAGAATATTTACAACAACATGCCACCGTTTGGCTTTGGCAAAGTTGGTGAAATTCTGCCTGCAGCTGGAAAGAGAAACACCGCTGCGCAGCGACTTGGCGAGTAAGACTAATTATTGAACGTGCTCTGGGTTCATCCAGAAGAGGTCCCACAGGTGACCATCAAGGTCTTCGAAGCCCCAGCTAAACATGAAGCCATGGTCTTCAGGTTCATTCAGCTTGCGTGCACCTAATGACAGGGCCTTCTCTGTCATTGTGCGGACCTCATCTGCTGAGCCCAGGCTGAAGGCAAGAATGGCTTCGGTGGTGCTCTTGTCAGCAATCGGCTTAGAAATGAAGCCTTGGAATTTCTTGTGTTCAAGAAGCATCACGTAGATTGAGTCGTTCACAATCATGCAGGTTGATTCTTCATCGGTGAATTGTGGGTTGAATTTAAATCCAAGCTGGGTGAAGAAATCTACTGATTTGGTGAGGCTCTCGACCGGCAGGTTCACAAAGATAGATGAAATCATTCTTCAACTCTAGGCATTGAAACACTCTAAACGAAATGCTATTTACTGAATCTGCCGAACCCTAAGGCGTAGAGCATCGGCAACACAGATACCCCTAGAAGCGCGTAACCAAGGGTGTTGTTTGTTGGAAGCACCAAGACTCCGGCCACAACCATGGCTGCAAACACCACCGATGAACTCGCTCGCCGCACGCTTGAATCAAGCACTCTCATTCGGCGTTCCAGTTCGGGATTTCTAACCACCAAGTCACCGCGCTCCACGCGGCCAACCAGTTGCTCTAGGCGGCCGGGTAGGCGGCTCAGGGTTAGCAGGTTGGCGTATAGGTCTTTACCAAGTCGTTTGATGGTTCCGGTTCCAGAACCGTTCAAAAGTGAGCGAGCGAAGGGGTCCACCGCATCCCAGATATTGAATTCGCGATTCAGGGAACTGGTCACACCGGAGATTAATGACAGTGCGCGAATCAGGAACAGGAAGTCGTTAGGAAGCTGGAATGGAAGAGTGCGAATCAGCTCGCTGAACTCAATTGCAAACTCTTTGATTTCCTGCGGGTCTGTTTGAATCAGTTCGCCAACTCTGACTCCGCCGAACCTGTCGAAAAGTTTGGTTACTGCTTCTTCTAATAGAACGCTGTCTGCTGTGGGTAACAAGACTCCAAGTCTTTCGCAGGCAACCACCCAGGCACGGGCGTCGCGTGAAGCAACAGCAAACAGGAAGCGCTGCAGATTGGCGCGCTGCTCTTCGCTGACCTGGCCCATCATGCCAAAGTCAATGTAGGTCAAGGTGAAGTCAGGCCCGCTCTCAGCCTGGTTTTTGGTTACAAAGATATTGCCGGGATGCGGATCAGCGTGAAAAAAGCCGGTCACAAAGAATTGTTCGAAGGTAGCTCTAGCTAACTCGGCAGCTACCGCGTTTGGATCGATACCAACTTGGATCAATGCTTCAACATCAGAAATCTTAATTGCTGAAACATCGGTGAGGGTCAGCACTCTGCGAGCACTTCGTTCCCAAACCACTCTCGGAGTTTTGATTCGCAAATCATTCTGAAAGTCACCGGCAAACTGCTCAAGATTTTCAGCCTCTTTTAGGTAATTGATTTCCTGAAGGGTGATTTCGGCAAACTCCTCGACCAGAGCCGGAGCGTCGGTTCGCTTTGAAACTAGTTTGACCTTTGAAAGCCAGCCACCAACCTTTGTGAGAGCTGCCAAGTCAACATCAACTATTGACTCGATGCCAGGGCGCAAAACTTTGATGACTACATCGCTGTATGCAAGATCTGCTGCCAAGCCGTTCGAAATTTTTGCTCGGTAAGCCTGGCCCAACGAAGCAGCAGCAATTGGTTCGCCGTTAATCTCTGCGAATGCTGTGTCCCAAGGCATTCCAAGTTCGGCCTCTATGACCTGCAAAATACGTTCGAAGGGTTCCGGTGCAACTTCATCTTGAAGCCCAGAAAGTTCTTTGGTGATTACATCAGGTAAAACATCAAGCCTTGCCGAAAGAAACTGGCCAACCTTAACCATCAATCCGCCGAGGTCAGCTGCTAGGTCGTGAAACTTTCTGGCTAGCTTCTGAAATCTTTTGATGCGCCCATGAGCGGCAAGTTTTCCTAACCCAAATTTAGGTAGCACAATTTCAAACCACCAGGCCTGAGCCAACGCTCTGGCGGCAAATCTTAGAATTCTGCGATAGCGGGCCTTGAGCGGACCACTCTGTGACAGGTTTTTACTTTTCGGCAAGGACAACGTGCAGGTCGTGACGTGCTTTATCCAAGATCGCAGCCGCCTTCATCTGCTGTTCCTTGGTGCCGGTCTGAGCAATGTCTAACATCACCGGAGGCAGCTTTGAAGCGGCGGTTAAGAATTTTGCATCGCAGGTCATCCAGTTGAAGTTCATGTTCATTTTTGGGGCAGTAGACACCGATGGCGCTTCGGCCATTTTCTCTCGAGCCTCATCGAGTGCAGCCTCGCCCTTTTTAGTTAACGAGTAAGTCTTGCGGTCACCCTTTGTCTTAGCCGATACAGATTCGGATTCCACAAGTGTGGCAAGTGACCGGTTTACTTGACCATCTGTTGGCGCCCAGGCCCCGCCGGCAGCCAGGCTGATTGCCTTAACAATTTGGGCCGCAGACTTTGAGCCGGATTCCAAAGCAGCTAATACAGCGGCCTCCACGCGGACTGCATCTGGCTGAGCCTTCACGCCGGTCTTGATGGTATTTGTAGCCATGTCTTTGACATAACCAAACAAGCCCTCGATAGCCTGACGTGGATCAAAACTGCTGTTTGCTGTGCTCACTGGAGTCCTTTTTTGATGACGGCTGGTTCTTACTACCTATAAGGCAATTATTAGGCTATTCATTCCTTGGTTTAGCCGGTTTAGGCTTGGAGCAAATGCCAATCATGCCAATGTTTCCGCTGAGTACAGTGCTGATGCCGGCCATGCCTTTATCGCTGAGAATTTTTGAAGAACGGTACTTGAAGCTAACTGGGGACTTGATTCTGCAAGAGAACCCAGAGTTTGGTGTGGTGCTGATTGACCGTGGCACTGAAGTTGGTGGTGGTGAGAAACGATTAGGTATCGGAACCTTGGCATCGGTGCAAGATATCGGCACACTTGATCATTTTTACGGAGTTGAGTCAATTGGAACTCAGCGCTTTCGCGTCAACGCTTGGTTACCTGACGATCCTTACCCAATTGCAGACATTGACTTCATACCCGATTTGGTATGGGATGACGCGCTAACCTCGGCCAAAGATCAGCTAGAAGCAAAAGTTCGAAACTTACTGGCTTTCGCAAGTGAATTCGGTGACTTGCAATTTGGCCCCGATACCCAGTTCAGCGATGATCCAATGCAGGCCTGTTGGCAGTTTGCCGGGGTGCTCCCGATTGGTCCTTTGGATCAGCTGGATCTTTTGCAGTCACTTTCCGCCGCAGACCTAGTCTTTGCAACTCAAGAATTAGTATCCACAATCGATGAAGCTCTAAAAGCAATGCTTGATCAAGAGGGTTCGAATGAGGGGGAGCTCGGACAAAATTGAAAAAGCCCCTTCCAGATTAATTTCGTCTGGTGGGGCTTTTCGATTAGAGCGGAGAATATGGGATTCGAACCCATGAGGGCTTGCACCCAACCAACTTTCCAAGCTGGCGCCATAGGCCACTAGGCGAATTCTCCTTGGAATATAAAT
>JBJOJI010000042.1:0-8608 GCA_046046665.1 Actinomycetota bacterium | reverse complement strand
TCTGTGGGCAGAGAAACAAAAAACCTACGTGATGGAAAATTTTTATCGGGCCCAAAGAAACCGCTTAGCAATACTTGTTGCCGATGGAAAGCCAGAGGGTGGGCAGTGGAACTTTGATGCCGATAACCGGTTGCCACCTCCAAAAAACTACGAGTGGCCTAAGTACCTAGAGCATGAGCGCGATGCAATTGACTTAGAAGTTGCTAAGCAGTTTGATTACCAACCAACAAAATCCTGGGCTACTACTCGTGCCGGTGCAATGGCACAACTAAAGAATTTCATTGATAACCACCTTCACGGCTTTGGCCCTTATGAAGACGCAATTGCAATAGACAACTGGGCACTTCATCACTCACTGCTTAGCCCATATTTGAATAATGGTTTACTGCACGCAAGCGAGGTGGTTGCCGCGGCCGTTGCTGCATACGAACGCGGCGATGCGCCTATCGGGTCTGTTGAAGCATTTGTGCGTCAGGTTATTGGCTGGCGCGAATACATCAATGGCATGTATTGGTTTTTGGGTGAGGACTACAAAAACCTCAACGGGCTGGGTGCAACTCGCAAACTGTTACCTCTTTATTCAGATTCATCAAAAACCAAGATGAATTGCGTGAAGTCTGTAGTTGCCGATGTTGAGGCAAGAGCTTGGGTGCACCACATTCCCCGCCTTATGGTGCTTAGCAACTTGGCTTTGACCACCGGAGTAAACCCGCAAGAGTTCTTGAACTGGATGCGCGAGCAGTTCATTGATGCTTCAGATTGGGTGATGGTGCCAAACGTAATAGGTATGGCCGTGCACGCCGATGGCGGCAAGCTAATGACCAAACCTTATGCATCTGGCGGCGCCTACCTAAACCGCATGACCCAGCACTGCAAGGGCTGCGCCTATGACCCTAAGAAACGAGTGGGCGAGGATGCCTGCCCATTCACCACCCTGTACTGGGACTTTCTGGATCGCCACAAAGATGAGTTTGTGAAAAACCACCGAATGAGCCAGCAGGTGAATGGCCTTAAGCGCCTTAGCGATTTGCTCGAGCTAAAGATTCGCGCGCAAGAAGTGCTTGCCGGGCTAGAAGCCGGAACAATCTAACCCAGGAGGGTCAAATGCAAAAACATTCAATCACGCTGGCTGATGGACGAAAGCTTGACGTGCACACCGCCGGAACCCCCGGATCAAAGGCTATTGTCTTTCACCACGGCACCCCGGGCTCGGCGCTCAGTTGGCAAAGCTGGCTAGATGAAGCGGCCATTCATGATGTTTTTGCCATTGCCTATTCAAGGCCCGGCTATTCAACAAGCGCCAGACGTAAAGGCAGAACTGTAATTTCAAACAGCACCGATATCGCCGAGCTGCTAAAACACTTTGGAGTAGCCGAGATGGTTTCAATTGGTTGGTCTGGCGGCGGCCCGCACGCGCTAGCTGATACAACCTTGCCGCAATGCTTGGGTGTAATCACTTTGGCGGGCGTGGGCGAATATGGCGTATCAGATTTGGACTTTCTTGCAGACATGGGTGAAGAAAACCACATTGAGTTTGGTGCTGCCTTGAAAGGTGAAGCAGCAATTGAATTGTGGATGCAAGAAAATTCTGGACCAATGGCAGAGGTAACTGGCGAACAACTTATTGAAGCTTTTGGCGGGCTTATCGGAGACGCAGACAAAGCCGCACTCACCGGCGATGTTGCCGAGCAGATGGCCGAGGAATATAGGGATTCACTAAGCTGTGGCTACTTTGGTTGGCTAGATGACGACCTTGCATTTGTTCAGCATTGGGGTTTTGAAATTCGCGAGATTTCCAAGCCGGTTCAGCTTTGGCAAGGAAACGATGACTTCATGGTGCCGCACGCTCATGGCAAATGGTTGGCCACCAAGATTCCAACCGCTGAACTAATTTTCGTTGCCGGCGAGGGCCACATATCTATGGGGCAGAATGCCAAAAAAGATATCATCACCAACGCAGTGAAGATGCTTAACGCCTAACTGAAATTGGCTAGGCTCGAAAGATGCGCTTTATTCTTTCAAAGCTTGGTCTAGGCGAACTTCGCAATGACCCTGCTGTTCGCGCACTCAGCCTGGCCACCTTGCTTGGCCGCATTGGTAATGGTCTGGTTTCAACCATTGAAGTTATTTACTTCACGCTGATTGTTGGACTTTCCCCGGTTGGCGTGGCCACGGCATTAGGTGTTGGCGGTGCCGCTTCACTTTTATCTACCGTGCCCGCCGGAAACATTGTTGACCGTTTTGGTGCCAAGCGCGTAATGATTATTGCTGCAGTGCTAGAGGGCTTTTCAATCTTGAGTCTTGTTTTTGTGCAATCTGTTTTTTGGCTGGCCGTTGCGGTTGCGGTAATCAGCGTGATTGGCACAACTTTTCACATTGCCAACACCACGGTAATCTCGCAAATTGGTGACGGTGAAGACCGGGTAAAGATTCGTGCAGCTGAACGTGCAATGGCAAATATGGGAATAGGTATCGGCACCGTCTTTGCCGGTGTTGCACTTGCAGTTAACACCGCTTGGGCTTACCAACTCACAATGCTGCTAAACACCATGTTTTATTTCTGGGCCGCGGCAATTTTGAAGCGGGTGCCAAACGTGGCGGCCACCGTAAGCAAAGACGAGAAAATCGGAATCATCGCACTAAAAGACAAGCGCTTCTTAGCCGCAACTTTCTTAAACGGAATAGTTTCCTTGCACTTTGTAATTCAAGGTGTTGCGCTGCCGCTGTGGATTTTGCACCACACCAATGCGCCAAAGTGGTGGGTATCGGTGTTGTTTGTAATCAACACAGTCTTAGTCACAGTCTTGCAAATTAGATTCAGCACAGGAACCGGTGATTTGAAAGTTAGCATCAAGAAGTTTCGCATCGGCACGCTGTGGCTTCTTGGCGCATGCGTTGTTTACTCAATGGCCGGCGGAGTACCGGTTTGGGTAGCCTGCTTGGTGCTATCAGTGGGAATGTTGGTGCACACCATTGGCGAGCTTCAGGCGGCTGCCGGCTCTTGGAGCATTGGCTTTGACTTGGCCGAAGAGAAGCACATGGGGCAGTACCAAGCGGTTTATTCACTTGGTTGGGGTTTGGGTGGAACCTTTGGCCCGCTTTATGTAACCGCTATGGCCGTTGGCCTGGGCATGACCGGTTGGTGGATCATGGGTGCTGTCTTTGCCGCTGCCGGCGTTGCCATGTACTGGCTGGTCGACAAAACTTTTATTAGTAAGCAGCCAGTTCTTCAACAGAGCTAAAGGTGCGAGTACCAGAAGCATCGGTAGCTTCAATTACAAAGCTTGGCGCACCAATTGTGGTCTTGAATTCAAGTGACAACTGATTCTGGCCGTTTGCCCATTCAAGGCGAATGGTTTCATTGTCAATAATGCCCCAACTAAATTCACCTTCAAAGGCAGCATGCTTGCGCACACGAGCTAAGGCAATGATTGCCTGAGTAACCGGCTGCTGCAACGCAGTTTGAATTTCTGCAGGTGTGTAGTTGTGACGGTTGGTGTCACGACCTTGACCGGTGCGTTCAAATAGTTCGCGGTCATCCATTCCGTTAAACAAACCAACGTAGTAAACCTGTGGCTCACCCGGTAAGAAGAACTGAACCGCGCGCATAATTACATATGCGGTGTCGTTGGCAACAATGTTTGGCAAAGTTGCGTTGATCTGATGTGGCAGTGTGAACCACTGTGGCACAACAGATGCAATTGCCGAGTGGCCATTAGTGTTCTTTTTTGCAACTTCAAAAATGTGCGCCATTTCATCTTGAGTGATGATGCCCGGCTTGTCACCAATTGGTCCGCCATCAATAACGCCGTAACCGTCGTGAGTGTCAAGAACGTTTAGGCAATTGTTTGGGCGAATCTTGAACCAATCGCCAAGGCGATCAACGGTGCCAGTAAAGAATGAATGCAACAACAGCGGCGCGGTTTGAAAGTCGTAAATCAAATCAACCAAAGGTGCAATGTCTAGTTGCTGAGTGTAGTGCGCGTGCACTTCAACCAGCACTCGCATGTCATAAGAGTGAATCAACTCTGAAATTTCTTTTACAAATTCCAAAGTCTCTGGGGTCATGAATGAATCGGTGCCCGGGGTTTTAACCGCATAGCCAACCGCGTCAAGGCGAACAACTTTTACACCGCCAGACTTTAACGCTTCAAGTACGCGCACAAGATATGCCTTACCAGCGTCGTGCTTGATATCGATGTCTACCTGCGAAGGCATGAAAGTCGTCCACACCAAGCGACGCTTGCCACCAACCTCGTATGCGGTAAATGGCATGCCAGGTCTTGGGCGGTAAAAAGATGTGATGCCTTCTTCGGTGCCGCCATCTGGAAACACAACATCGAAGGTTAGGAACATGCCGTCAAACTCTGAGGCCTCACCTTTTTCTTGCCAGTCTTTGAATTCTGGTGACAGGTATGAGGCGTGGTTGACGATTAGGTCGGCGGTTAGCTCGTGAGTTTGTGAGATGCGCTTGAAGTCGGCCCAAGTGCCAAGGCGCGGGTCAACTATTGAGTGATCAATTGGGTCAAAGCCGGCGTCATCGCCGTCGTATGGGTGAAAGAACGGCAACACGTGAACGCCATCAAAATCAGCCAGTGGTCCGGCTAAAAGTTTCTCAATCTCACCTAGGTTTCCGCCAACGCGTTCGGCGTAAACCAGAATGCTGGTGCCTGACATCTTTACCTCTTTATAGGACTAGAAAATGGGCGACTACATCCCCTGTCGACCAACCAAACAAGGCTAACCCGAATAATGTAAGCGTTTACAGAGTTTAGACAATTGTTATATAAGTGGGACTGTTTAGACTTGAGGCATGTCAGAACTTCGCCAAGTACGCCCCAAAACAGAGGGCTGGAAGCAACAACTTGGCCCTGATGGCAAACCGCTACTTATGTTCGCCGAGCCCAAGCGCGGCAAGCCCCCAATTCACCTGGTTGACCTAACCCCAGAAGAGCGTGCCGAGCGCCTAAAAGAGGCCGGGGTCCAGGCCTTTCGAGCCAAGCAGATCGCCAACCACTACTTCACCCATTACACCTCCAACCCCGATGAAATGACTGACCTGCCGGCCGCCGGCCGCGAAGAACTGGTCAAATCGCTACTTCCACCTCTACTAACAGAGGTAAAGCGCCTACAAACCGATAATGGCGACACCATTAAGTTCCTGTGGCGCTTATTCGATGGCGCGTTGGTTGAATCGGTGTTGATGCGCTACACCGGGCGAATTACCCTGTGCATCTCAAGCCAAGCGGGCTGCGGCATGAACTGCCCATTCTGCGCCACCGGCCAGGCCGGCCTAACCCGCAACATGTCAGCCGGCGAGATTATTGAGCAGATTGTTCGCGCTAATGCAGCTATAGCCAAGGGTGAGCTTGGTGGCTCAAAAGCCAAGATGAAAGATGCCCCACAGCGCGTAACCAACATCGTGTTTATGGGGATGGGCGAACCGCTGGCCAACTACGACCGCGTAATGAAGGCTGTGCGCACCATGGTTGCCCCTCAGCCTGAGGGCTTGGGAATGAGCGCTCGCGGAATCACGGTTTCAACTGTGGGCTTAGTGCCAGCAATTCTAAAGCTGGCCGAAGAAAACGTGCCGGTTACCTTTGCTCTTTCGCTGCATGCCCCAGATGACGAACTGCGCGATGAGCTGATTCCAATCAACTCAAAGTGGAAGGTGGATGAGGCTCTTGACGCAGCCAAAAACTACTTTGATGTCACCGGCCGCCGAGTATCTATTGAGTACGCACTAATTAAAGATATGAATGATCACGGCTGGCGTGCCGACTTGCTGGCTGAGAAGCTAAATGATCGCGGCCGAGGCTGGGTGCATGTAAACCCAATTCCGTTGAACCCAACCCCGGGGTCAATCTGGACAGCCTCTGAGCCGGCCGTGCAAAACGAATTTGTTCGCAGGCTCGAAAAAGCCGGTGTACCAACAACTTTGCGTGACACCCGCGGTAAAGAAATTGACGGTGCCTGTGGGCAGCTTGCGGCTGCCGAGTAATTGTTCTTTAGAAAACCTTTTTAGCTCTACTTCCCAGATTTTTATTGACCTCTAGGCCCGCCTGGGTTAGCCTTATTGGGCAAAGGAAGTGAGATAACACTCACCAGACCGAAAGCTAAGGACTTGATTTCTAACTATCTAATTGGCCTCCGTGAAGGCCTAGAAGCGGCTCTTGTTGTTTCAATTCTCATCACGTATCTCGTAAGAACCAACCGACTCAAAAGCATCAAATATGTTTGGTTTGGTGTTCTTGGTGCAATTCTTTTATCTCTAGCTTTCGGCGCGGTGCTTACCTACACACGGTTCTCTGCTCTTGCCACCGATGAAGCAAAAGAAACTTTCGGTGGAATGATGTCGCTGATTGCCGTGGGTCTAGTCACTTGGATGATTATCTGGATGCGTGACACAGCCCACAAAATTAATCAGGAACTTCAGGGCAAATTAGAGCAGGCGATTCAGGGTGGAATTTTTGCAATCATCGTGATGGCATTTACCGCAGTAGCTCGCGAGGGTCTTGAAACCGCGCTCTTCTTTTTCACAGCAGTTCAGGCAGCTGGAAGCACCGTTGAACCGGTTGTTGGGTTCGTGCTCGGCATCGGCTCAGCCGTAATTATTGGTTACCTGCTTTACCGCCGAGCCGTAAAGATCAACTTGAAGCAGTTCTTTACTGTCACCGGTTACTTCTTGATCTTGGTTGCTGCCGGAGTACTTTCTTATGGCGTGCACGAGCTGCAAGAAGCAGGCTTCTTTATTGGCGAAGACAACCTTGCCTTTGACATCAGCTCAACGATCTCTGCCGATTCATTCTTTGGCACCCTAGCCCGCGGTATCTTCAACTTCCGTCCAGCCACTACCTGGCTAGAAGCCATTGCCTGGGTCAGCTACGTTCTATTTGCGGTCTGGCTATTCAATCGCAAAAAGCCAGTGGTTAAAAAGGTAGAAGTTCCGCTCACTGTAAAGAAGTAGAGCGCGGAATTTTTTTAGAAGACTGGAATAAAATTGTCTAGATGGGGTTTACTTAACTCGTGAACGCAATCGATCTAAAAACAGTGAACTTTGGCCTCGACACCTTTGGTGACGTGACCCACGATGATAATGGCCAGCCTGAAACCCCCGCTCAGTCAATTCGAAACATTATTGAGCAGGGCAAGCTTGCTGATCAGGTTGGCCTTTATGGGTTCAACATTGGAGAGCACCACCGCGATGACTACGCGGTTTCGTCGCCGACCACAGTACTTGCTGGCCTTGCCACTGTTACCAAAGACATCATTCTTGGCTCTGGTGTTGTTGTTCTATCTAGCGACGATCCAATTCGCATCTTTCAGCAGTTCGCCACCATCGATGCGCTTAGCAATGGTCGTGCAGAGATCACCGCTGGTCGTGGTTCGTTCACAGAATCTTTTCCACTCTTTGGATATGAGCTAAGCGACTATGCAGAACTCTTTGAAGAAAAACTTGAACTACTGGTTGAGTTGCTTAAGGAAAAGCCAGTCACCTGGCACGGCAATCACACACCAACTTTGAACAACCAAGAGGTGTATCCAAAGACGGAACGCGGAAGCATGCCACTGCGCGTTGGTGTTGGTGGCAGCCCTGAGTCTGTGATTCGCGCTGCAAGACTTGATGCAAATCTTGCGCTTGCGATTATTGGTGGTGACCCTGCGCGCTTTGCACCATACGCAAAGCTCTACTACGACGCCCTAGATCAATTACATAAACCTCACCGCCCAATTTCAATTCACTCACCTGGTCACATTGCAGACACCGATGAACAAGCGATTGAAGAAATGTGGCCGGCATACGAAGCCGCTTTTGGCCGCATTGGCGTTGAACGTGGTTGGCCACCGGTGCAAAAAAACAATTTTCTTGCCGAAGTTCAGCATGGCTCACTTTATGTTGGTTCAGCAGAAACCGTGGCTAAGAAAATTGCCTACGCAATTGAATCAATTGGCGCACACCGCTTTGATCTCAAGTATGCCAACGGCCCAATGAGTCACAGCAAACTAATGCATTCGATTGAACTTTACGGAACCAAAGTAGTTCCAATGGTTCGCGAGCTTTTGGCTAAGTAATTACTTTCTGAATGCGCGCACCGTGATGCGCTGTAGACCAAGTAGCGCAACTGCAACGGTAAGCAAGAAAAGCATGATGCCAATAATGTAAGTGAGCATTCCGGTTATTCCTGCTGGCTCGTTTGGATTAATAAACCAGTACGGCCACCAGTCAACCGCAAGACCGCGAATGATTGAGTAGACCAACCAAACCAACGGAAATAACAGCACCCAAAAAATTGTGCGAATGCGCAGGTTGATTCGGCGGCTAGAAAGAATCCAATCAATCAACATAAAGATTGCTGCCCAAACGTGAAGAATTTCATTTGGAAGAATTGGCCAAACGTAATCGCCATCGGCAGCTGCATCTGGCAGGCCGCGAAGTAACAGGTTGTAAACCAAAGTCACCACAACGGTAAACGTGACCGTTGAAAGCCGCACAATGTTTAGCATCCTGGTCTCAGTTCGCCCGTTCCAAGCAAACCAACCGGCAACGCTAAGAGTAACTATGGCAATGAGGCTGGTTTGAATAGTGAAATACGAGAAGTACTCCCAT
>JBJOJI010000005.1:0-67461 GCA_046046665.1 Actinomycetota bacterium | reverse complement strand
GTAAGCAGGTTTGCGATTCTTGAAATAGTTGGGTGATTTAGAACTGAACTTGGCACAAGGTATCCAAAAATTTTCCAAGAGTACACCGCTGCACTAGCAAGCAAAATACCTAGCCAAAGATCCATTAGAAACTCTCTGCCTTAGGGGCAAACCAGTTGAACGCCCCCACTAAAACAGCTACACCACCAGCCAATAGCACTGGAACTCCCGCAGGTAATGCCGGAGTAGTAACTGTTGCAATCAGCAAGGATGCAGCTGCTACCGCCAAAGCTTGGCGCTGAACCAACCTTGGCCACAGCAAACCCAAAAAGGCCGCCGCTGCCGCGGCATCTAGCCCCCAGCCCCTTGGATCGCCTAGAGCATCGCCCAGCACTGCTCCCGCAAACGTCATCAAGTTCCAAAATATAAAAACCGCTGCGCCTGTTAGCCAGAATCCTTTTACTTGATCCTTCTGATTCTCTTGAGCAGTGGCTACAGCGGTGGACTCGTCTATCGTCAAAAGTGCAGGAACTAACTTTGCAAGACCAACTTGATTCAAAATTGGCGCCATTCGCACAGCATAAAACCCATTTCGGATACCCAACAACCAGGCTGAAACAATCGCCGCACCTACACCTGCCCCACCAACGCCCGCAGCGGCAATCACCCCAACGAATGCAAACTGCGATCCACCGCTAAACATTAGAAGACTCAAAACTTGTGTCTGCCAAATATCAAGCCCGGCGGCAACAGACAGAGCCCCAAAAGAAACTCCATATAGGCCGGTGGCCAAACCAACACCAATTGATGTTGAAGTAACCGAAGATGCCTTAGCCATTTTTAACCTCAGCTGCAGTGACTGCAAGAAATAATTGAGCTCGCGTGGCAAGTGAACACTTTTCTAAGATTGACTTGAGCGACTGCCTGACCCTATAAAGAGGTATGTCTAGTCTGCTGGCGATATCTTGGTCGTCTAGGCCTGAGCCAAATAGTTCAAGAACCTCTGGCTCCCGATCCTCGAGCGTCCCTAATTTAACAAGAATATCGGGGCGGTCGAAATTTACATCTTTGGCCCGTGCCATCAACGCTCTTAATGAATTAAAGTCGAGTGCCTTTTCTTTAGAAGCTGAAGTGCGAATGGCTTTTAATAACTCACCGGAATCAGAATCTAAAGTGACAAGATCTGTGGCTCCTGCGGCGATTGCAGATAACAAAAGTTCATAACTGAAATATGGGCCAGTAAGAATGATGGCGGGCATCTCTGTTTTATTAGCTTGATAAAGCGGAATCAACTTTCCTACTAACTGGATTCCGTCCAGCCCTCGCACTCGGTGATCAATAACCAACACATCAAGCAAAGCCTGAGGTGCTCTCTCTTGAGCACCCTGAGCCGTCTCTTCTTCAAAGTAGACCTTACAGTCTTCTTGTGAGTCGATCAGCATGCGACGACCAAACCTAATATCGGCATCAGCATCGATGAGGCCCACGCGAAGAGTTTGGGTCACTTTAGTTTGTCCCCGCAAGGGCTCGAAGGTGTGGGAAAATTGCGGACACCGTGAACCCAACTCCAGGAACTCTAGTTGCCTCGATGCTACCCCCATAAAGTGCAGCACGCTCCTTCATTGCGGTAAGTCCTGCGCCTTTTATGGTTTCAACTAGAGCGCGAACATCATCTTCTGCGGTGTATCCCGAACTTATTTCTTCGAACGAAACTTCACTTCTGCGTTTTGCTTCAATTCCGTTATCTTTGATTAGAACTTGCATACCCTCGGAAACCCAAGAGAAATCAATCGAAACATCTGTTCCAACTACACAGTGCTTCTTCACGTTCTCAAGGGCATCAAATACAATTCGATAAACAGCAAGAGCCGCACCTTCTGAAATGTTGAATCTTGCCCCCTCGTGCTTTAGCGATACACCGTAGCCAAATTCACGATAGGTGACCAAGAGGTTTTCAAGTTCGTCTAGGCCAGGCGGAGCCGCAGACACGCTGTGGGTCTTGTTTAACATGTCGAACAGCCTGCGCAGTTCTGTGTGCGCTGCACGTGCGCTCAAGCCAACTCGCTCAAGAGACCTAAGTGCAGAACTTTGGTCTGCCTTAGCGGCGTAGGTTCCACCTTCAGCTTGGGAAATAACAGCGGTTACCTTTTGAATAATCAGCTCATTTATGTCTCGTGCTATTTCAAAACGCTCATTTTGCTCAGCAACCTCGAGAGAGAGTTTCGCTTGAGTATCGGCAGAGAGCGCACGATCAAACTGGGTTCCAACAAATACTTCATATGTAATTGCTAGCCTCCCAAGCAACCAGAAGAGAATATTTCCTGCAATAACAACGGTTGACAGCAAGGCAAATGCGGTGGTGCGAGATAGCTCTGTTCGAAGATACAAACCGTATAGGTCTTGAGCAAGCGCCAGCCCAAAAGTATTTGTCCAGGCGATGGCGATTCCACAGGCAATAGTCACACCAAGAGTTAGGTAGTACCAAAGCTTTGAAGCGAAAGCAGCCGTCAAGAAAAGAGCCATCGCGGCACTTAGACCACCCGCAACTGGAGATAAACCAAGAACGATTTCTACGGCTGTGCCAATAACCGTTAGCAGAATGCTTAGCTGGGGAAATTTAGTGGCGAAAAGAATTGCCAGCGCTAGAAATGAAGATACAACGAGAGCTTCGTACCCCTGAACCAGAAGATCTAGGCCGCCGAGCAAAAGAAAGGCAAATACCGCAAGAATGGAAGAGGAGGGCTCCCCGGCTTGGACTCGAACCAAGAACCTATCGGTTAACAGCCGATTGCTCTGCCAATTGAGCTACCGAGGAATGTTGATTTAGCAACTGGACTACTTTACCAAAGATTTAAGGCAAGTTTCTGCCTAGAGAGCTTTTTTGACCTAAGTAATTACTACTTAGTAGCCAAAAACAGGGTCTACTATGCCAACCCAGCCCAATCCGCTGGAGTATGCGACAACATTCTCACGAATTCGCTCAGAAAATAGCCTCACGACCTGCTTACGCGTATCTGCTGAATGTGGAGTAATAATTACATTTTTTGCCGACCACAGCGGGTGCCCATCTGGCAGTGGCTCTGGATCGGTGACGTCCAACGCTGCTCCGGCGATGACCTCAGAGTTCAAAGCATCTATAAGGTCACTGGTGTTTACCATCGGCCCGCGGGCAATGTTCACCAGATACGCTGAATTCTTCATTAGAGCAAACTTTTTCGCATCAAATAGCTGCTGAGTTTCGGCTGTAAGCGCCGCAGCCAAAATCACCAGATCTGCGTCAGGCAGCTCTTGGTCTAATTGGTCGAAACTTACTGTTTTCGCGGCTCCCGCAACTGGATTTGGGCGCTTTCGAACGACAGTGACCTTTGACCTGAATGGTTCAAGAATCTTAACTAGCTCTTCAGTGATTCCGCCGCCACCAAAGATCAGCACGTTGCTGTCGTAAAGCGATTCAGCGAACTGACGACCCCAGGTTTGAGTTCTCACTCTTTCTGGAATGATTCGCATCAATGCCAATGAAAGTGCCAGTGCGTGCTCGGCAACTGGTTCGCGATAAGAGCCTTTTGCAGAAGTGAATCTGATTGGCCGTTTGATGATTTCAGAAAAAGCGTCTACACCGGCAAATGGCAATTGCACCCATTCGATTTGAGGATTTTCATCAAGTAGATCTGCCAAGGCTTTAGGCTGCGAATAGTCAAGCCAGATAAGCGCTTTTACATCTTTACTCATGGGTACTACTTGGCCACCCGCATCGATCACGGCCGCCACATACTCAGGAAAAGATTTTGGCTCAATTGCCACGAAAACCATTAGATCCCCTGCAACTTTCTGCGCTCTGCCTCTAGCTCAACCAGCTGTCGCTGCACTTGGGCGCTCTGTTTAGGATCTTCGGCAACGTCTGTTCGCCTAAGTGCAGCCATAAGGTTTGCCTTCTCATGCGCCAAAGCGTTTATCAAAGCTCTGGAAATCACGCCTTGCCCATATTTCACTAAGTCTGCCTCTGTTTTTGCCGGTAGCGCTTGGGCTGCAATTGAGCGAAGCATCTGATGAAGTTCGGTTGGGGTTGCTCCCCCAATTACGTTCAACCAATCAGGGGAACCGTGGGACACCAAGCTAGATCCGATAGCCTCCAGCAGCGCGTTATGGGCTGGAGCGCTAAAGCCATCTCGCACAATGCGGATTATCTGATCATTGGTATAGGACCCTGGAACCTGAACCAAAACCTCAAGGACCTGTCTTTCGAACCTGGTGATTGGGTCACTAAGGTTCGGCACTGCAAATTCTGAATCAGAAACTTCAGAGCTGACTTCAACTGTTGGAATTGCATCGCGGCGCAAATCTTTTACCGCTTCGCTTCGAGATTCTTTTCCAGCGGCGTCAACTAATGCAGCAACCTCATTGCCGTCTAGGCTTACCCAACCGGCCAACTCACGGATGTACGCTGGTCGCATAGCGGAATCCCGAATTGCTGCCACCACTGGGGCCGCAGCTCGAGCCGCTCCAACGCGACCTTCAATTGTGGTCAAATCAAACTTTGAAATCTTTTGCTTTATTGCAAATTCAAAAAGCGGCTTCTTATTCTCGAGCATTAGCCTGACGGCTTCGTCACCCTTTTCGCTCCTAAGATCACAGGGGTCTAAACCGTCTGGACCAACGGCTACAAAAGTTTGAGCCGTGAACTTATTAGAATCGCTAAAGGCTCGCATTGCCGCTTTTTGTCCGGCGGCATCTGGGTCAAACGTGAAAATTACCTGAGCTGGTGAGTCTTTTTCTGCCGAAAGCATTCGGTTGATGATTCGAATGTGCTCGTCGCCAAACGCGGTTCCACATGTTGCTACCGCAGTGGTAATTCCGGCCAAGTGGCAGGCCATCACATCTGTGTAACCCTCAACAACAACGACCTGCTGTTGTTTCGAGATGGCTTTCTTGGCGAGGTCTATTCCATAAAGAACCGATGACTTGTGATAAACCAAAGTATCGCTGGTGTTTAGATACTTTGGCCCCTGATCGTCTTCGAACAGTTTTCTAGCGCCAAAGCCAATAACCTGACCTGTGCTGTCTCTAATCGGCCATATCAAGCGCCCGCGGAATTTGTCATATGCACCGCGATCGCTCTTGGTAGCCAAGCCAGCGATGACTAATTCATCAACCGTGAAACCCAGTGCCTTCAGGTGGTCTGTTAGGTTATTCCACCCTTTAGGTGCAAAGCCAACCCCAAAGTGATCGGCTGCAGATTTATCGAATCCGCGGCCTTTTAGAAAATCTCTGCCTGGAATTGCCTCATCGGTCATTAATTGTGCAGAGAAGTATGCCGCCGCTGCATTATTTGCCTCAAGAATTCTTGAACGTTGACCTTGATCGGGGCTTGCTGAGCCTTCTTCATAGGTGAGTTCAAACCCCACTCGAGCGGCTAATTTTTCAACTGCTTCGGTAAAGCTCAGCGAGTCCATCTGTTGAACGAACTTATAGACATCACCGCCCTCACCGCAGCCGAAACAGTGATAGAAACCCTGCATGGGGCGAACATTGAATGAAGGCGATTTTTCGTCGTGAAATGGGCAAAGCCCCTTAAGTGAACCCACGCTGGCGTTCTTCAGCGAGACATATTCACCAACGACGTCGGCAATATTTACGCGTGACTTCACCTCTTCGATGTCACGTGCTCTAATCTTGCCTGCCATGCCTCTTATCCTAGGCTTTCAAATAGGTGCATTAGAAGCTAGGTCCTTTAACAACAAGACGGTTGTGCAGGGTGATTGCGCTTTGATCTGTAAGAGAAGCCACCTGATCAACAACAACTCGGCGCTTCTCGATATCAGTCTTTGCCAAAGACCAGGCGCTGGTGCAGTAAACATCAAGATTTGCCCCATTTGAAGCCAAAAGAGCATTGGCCAGTTCAGCTAAAAGCTCACGTTGCCATTCGTAGATTGGGCGCCTTGACTCATGCGACATCAGAAACGCAGAAACAATTCCTTTTAAAACAGCAATTTCGGCTCTTACGTTTGCAGGAACTTCAAGACGAGCACCGTATCGCGCCATAGATTCAACTGCTGAGGTATCAACAATTGCAGCAATCGTGCGACTAACAAAACGACCAATTAAATCGCTTGCTAGGTTCTTTAGCCCGCCAAGCATCTCGGGTGAGCGCTGGAACTTAGTTGGCCAGTTGGGCAGTGAGCGCAGGTTTGAAAGGGCTTGTGCGAGCTCAGGTATTGAATAAACCCCTACGTTCCATTCGCTGATTTTTTGAAGCAGATCGGACTCGGCCGCAGGGTCTGCTAGTTCTTCAAGTTTTATGTACCCAGAAACAATTGCATCTTCGAAATCATGCACAGAGTAAGCCACGTCATCTGAGAAATCCATTACTTGGGCTTCTACACTCTTTACTCGGCTAGGGGCATTGATACGCATCCAGTTGTAAATTTCAAGATCATCATCGTAAACGCCGAACTTGACAGAGTGTTCGCGCATTTCACCGGCTTCAGATAGTGACCACGGATACTTACAAGCAGCATCGAGGCTTGCTCTCGTTAGATTTAGCCCAACGCTTTTTCCGCTGGGCAAGAAAACTTTTGGTTCAATTCGTGTTAGCAGGCGCAAGGTTTGTGCGTTTCCTTCAAACCCACCAATCTCTGCTGCCCAATCGTTTAAACCCTTTTCACCATTGTGACCAAATGGTGGGTGACCAAGATCGTGAGCTAAACAGGCCATGTCAACTATGTCGGCATTTAGACCAAGATCAATTGCCATTTCGCGCCCAATTTGAGCAACCTCAAGCGAGTGAGTGAGGCGGGTGCGGGCAAAGTCGCCGCCACTGGGAGACAAAACCTGTGTCTTTGCGCCTAAGCGACGCAATGCTGAAGAGTGCAAAACTCTTGCGCGGTCACGTGCAAATTCACCGCGGTGACCGTTTTCAGTTCTGTGTTCCGGTAAAAATCTTTCGCGATCAAAATCTGTGTAACCAAGTTCCGAAGAGTTTCTATCCATTAGCCGCCAGACACTCCTAGCTCTGCTTCTTGAAGCACTCTTCTTTGGTCGCCGATTAGTTCACGGGATTGCAACCAGTTTTCAGGAAGAGAACAAACCTTTGCGCCGCCAAGCCTTCCTCTAGGGCCTTCAGCCTCTTCCCCCGGGTAAGGTTGCGAACGGTCAAGAGTGCCAAGAATTTCGTCCATGTGGGTTAGTGACTCCACCTGGGAAAGCGCTGCGCGGAACTCACCTCCAACCGGGTATCCCTTGAAATACCAGGCAACATGTTTGCGAATGTCCCTGCAGGCATGCGCTTCACTTTCAAAAAATTCAACCAACAGTTCAGCGTGACGCTTAAATGCGTCGGCAACTTCACCAAGATTAGGCTGAATTGGGTTTATTGCCGCGTCTGAATTTGGGTTGCGAAGGTATTCATCGAACGCAGACTGCAAATCACCAAAGAGCCACGGCCTGCCAAGGCAACCCCTACCTACAACAACGCCGTCTACCCCGGTTTCGCGCATCATGCGAATGGCGTCGCCAGCCGACCATATGTCACCATTTCCAAGAACCTGAACATCAGGAAGCGCCTCACGAAGTTTGGCAATTGCTGCCCAGTCTGCTTGCCCCGAGTAATAATCCGATGCAGTTCTGCCGTGCAATGCCACTGCGGTTACCCCGGCATCACGTGCCGCCTTACCCGCCTCTATATAAGTCAAGTGCTCAGCATCAATACCCTTGCGCATCTTGATAGTGAGAGGTATCTCACCAGCCGCCTTAACAGCCGCGTTAACGATAGATGAGAAAAGGTCTTGCTTCCAAGGCAGAGCTGCTCCACCGCCCTTGCGCGTCACTTTTGGTACCGGGCAACCAAAATTCAAGTCGATGTGGTCGGCACGATTCTCGGCCACCAACATGGTGACCGCCTCGGCAATGGTCTTTGGGTCTACGCCGTAAAGCTGCACAGAGCGAACCTCTTCAGAGGGGTGGTGCCCAACTAAGCGAAGAGATTCCTCTGTTCGCTCCACAAGCGCCCTTGATGTGACCATTTCAGAAACATAGAGTCCACCACCAAACTCACGACAAAGTCGGCGAAAAGCAGTGTTCGTGATGCCAGCCATTGGAGCAAGCACAACCGGCGTTGCAATGGCGATTTTGCCATACTGCAACGCTGGTTTTTGGCCGGCCAATGTCATAGGTCTAAGTAAACGCCTGTTAGGAGACTAGCTTCGCGCCAAGGTACTCACGCAACTTGCCCAATGAGACACGTTCTTGTTGCATTGTGTCGCGCTCACGAACTGTTACCGCTTGATCGTCAAGAGTGTCGAAATCAACAGTCACACAGAACGGTGTTCCGATCTCATCTTGCCTACGGTATCGGCGGCCGATGGCGCCAGAGTCATCGAAATCAATATTCCAGTAACCGCGAAGCTCCTGTGCCAAATTACGAGCCACAGGCGAAAGATCTTCATTTCGTGAGAGCGGAAGAACGGCTGCCTTTATCGGAGCAAGTCGGTAGTCAAGACGCAACACTGTGCGAACGTCTACGCCGCCTTTTGTGTTAGGCGCTTCGTCTTCTGCATATGCATCAACCATGAAAGCCATGAGTGATCTAGTAAGACCCGCGGCCGGCTCGATTACATAAGGAGTCCAACGCTCATTCTTGTTTTGATCAAAGTAGCTCAAGTCGGCACCAGACTCGCGCGAGTGTGTGGTGAGGTCAAAATCAGTACGGTTGGCAATACCCTCAAGTTCACCAAACTCACTACCTGGGAAACCAAATTTGTACTCGATATCAACAGTGCGCTTTGAGTAGTGCGAAAGTTTTTCCTTTGGATGCTCGAAAATGCGCAAGTTTTCTGGGTTGATGCCTAGATCTGTGTACCAGTTCATGCGTTGTTCGATCCAGTAGTCATGCCACTCTTCATCGGTGCCTGGTTCTACAAAGAATTCCATCTCCATCTGCTCAAACTCGCGAGTACGGAAAATGAAGTTACCTGGAGTAATTTCATTGCGGAAGGACTTACCAATCTGACCTATGCCAAACGGTGGCTTCATGCGTGATGCACCAAGCACGTTGGCAAAGTTGACGAAGATGCCCTGAGCGGTTTCTGGGCGAAGGTAGTGGAGCCCTTCTTCAGCAGCTACAGGACCAAGGAATGTTTGCAAAAGACCATTAAAAGCTTTTGGCTCTGTCCAAGAGTTTTTGCCGCCACAGTTAGGGCAGGCAATATCGTTCATTGATTCAGGAGCGCGGCCCTTTTTTTCTTCAAAAGCCTCTTCAAGGTGGTCTTGACGAAAACGCTTGTGACAGGCGGTGCACTCAATGAGCGGGTCAGA
This sequence comes from Actinomycetota bacterium, assembly GCA_046046665.1. Lineage (GTDB taxonomy): Bacteria > Actinomycetota > Actinomycetes > Actinomycetales > Microbacteriaceae > Rhodoluna. The sequence goes on along the minus strand of JBJOJI010000005.1, from coordinate 58,173 downwards.
GAATTCACGAACGTGCCCAGAGGCCTCCCACACTTTACGAGGAAGAATTACTGAAGAGTCCAGACCAACGATATCTTCGCGGCTCTGCACCATAGTGCGCCACCATTGGCGTTTGATGTTCTCTTTAAGCTCAACGCCTAGGGGTCCGTAGTCCCATGCTGAACGGCTTCCACCGTAGATCTCGCCTGCCTGGAACACGAATCCACGACGTTTTGCTAAAGAAATAACTGAATCTAGACGATTTGGGGTAGCCACTTAAACTCCTTGCCCAAGCTGGATGCCTGGTGCTTGTTCGAAGTTCCCAGTCTACTTTGATGAAGGGCGTTTTGGCTTGTCCACAGCCCCACCAAAACGGCGATTGCGGCCTTGATAGTGGGAAATTGCCTGCCATAGTGAGGTCCGGTCAAAATCAGGCCAAAGGGTGTCCATGAATACGTATTCAGCGTAAGCAGATTGCCAGAGTAGGAAGTTTGAAGTTCTTTGCTCCCCCGAGCTTCGCAAAAATAAATCTACATCAGGCAAGTAATTTGAATTTAAGTACTTTTGCACCGTTTTCTCAGTAACTGAACCAGGCTTAATTTTTCCGGTTTTTACATCGGCGGCGATTGCATTAATTGCGTCAACAATCTCAATTCGTGAACCGTAATTCACGCACATGGTCAAAGTTAATGTTTTATTTTTTGATGTCATTTTTTCAGCGGCTCTTAATTCATCAATTACCGATAACCAAAGCTTTGGGCGGCGACCGGCCCAACGAATTCTGACACCCCAATTATTCAGCTGGTCTCGGCGATTCCTTAAGACTTCACGATTGAACCCCATTAGGAACTTAACTTCCTCGGGTGAGCGTTTCCAGTTTTCAGTTGAAAATGCATAAACGGTTAGATATTTAACCCCGGCCTCAATAGCTCCAGCAACAACATCAAGAAGGGCGGCTTCTCCGGCTTTGTGACCTTCAATCCTGGTGAGACCTTTGGCGTTTGCCCAGCGACCGTTTCCGTCCATCACTATTGCAACGTGTTGCGGCACAGACCCAGATGCAAACTTTGGCATCTTCACTCCAGGTTTTTTGACCGGTTGAAAATTACTCATTCACGCTCCACATGTTGAAGTGACTTTAGCCCGCGCTCTATGTGCCACTGACTATATGCTGCAACGATACCTGAAGCAGAGGCCCGGATATTTTCAGCAGAGTTATCGGCTACTTGCCAATCACCAGAGAGCAAGGAGCCCAACAACTCACCCGTCAGTGGGTCTATCACGGCAGCACCTGCGGGCCTGCACTCTCGACAAACAACGCCACCCAGCTGCATTACAAACGCCTGGTGCGGGCCGATGGCTCCGCACCTGCTGCAGTCTCCAAAATTGGGTGCCCAACCCGCGATCGCCAATGCCCTAAGCAGATAGGAATCTAACACCAACGAGGCGTCGTGCTCTTTGTTAGCAAGTGAACGTAGCGCACCGATCAACAAGAGATATTGTTGCGGCGAGGAATCTTCGCCTGTTAATTTTTCAGCTGTTTCGACCATTGCCGTTGCAGTTGTATATGTGCGATAGTCCTCAATTATTTCTCGCCCGTAGGAGCTTATGGTTTCAACCTGATTGACGATGTCTAGAGTTCTGCCCTCGTAAAACTGAATCTCTGCAACCATAAACGGTTCAAGACGCGCCCCAAACTTTGACGCCGTTCTGCGCACGCCCTTAGCTACTGCCCTTACCTGTCCGTTGTACCTAGTAAGAAAGGTAACGATGCGATCGGCTTCACCCAACTTATGGGTGCGCAGCACTACAGCTTCATCTTTATATACGGGCACCAAATAAGTATCAGCCCTACCCAAGGGTTTTCCTTGAACGGGGCCGATACTTTATAGAACTACGCGCGGATTGCCCGGTTTACCGCAGAAATAACTGCCTTTAGGGACGCAGTTGAGATGTCGCCATCAATGCCGACTCCCCATAGAGTTTGGTCGTTGACCTCAAGCTCCACATACGCGGCAGCCTGCGCGTCTCCACCTGCGCTAAGCGTGTGCTCAACGTAATCCAAGAGCCGAACAGCAACCCCCTGCTGCTCTAAAACATTTAGGAAAGCTGAAACCGGGCCATTACCGGTTCCGTGAGCCTCTAGTTCTCCACTTCCGTCGCGGAGAACAATATCAAGATCAACAGCTCCATCCATTTCGCTTGCAGTTCGCATCTTCTTGAGCTCAAAACGACCCCACTTTAACTCACTCTTATGCGCAGGAGCTGGCAGGTATTCGTCTGTAAAAATGTCCCAAAGCATGGCAGAAGATACTTCACCACCATCCTGGTCAGTCTTGTTCTGAACGACTCTAGAGAATTCAATTTGCAATTTACGAGGCAAATCAAGAGAGTGGTCTGTCTTCAAAAGGTATGCAACGCCACCCTTGCCTGACTGAGAGTTAACGCGAATTACGGCCTCATAGGAACGACCAACATCCTTAGGGTCAATTGGCAGGTAAGGCACTGCCCAAACCAAGTCATCAACCGAAACCCCCTTAGCGGAAGCTTCTTTCTCCATGAGCTCAAAACCCTTTTTAATGGCATCTTGGTGCGAACCCGAGAAAGCGGTGTAAACCAAGTCACCGCCGTAAGGGCTACGTTCTGGAACTGGCAATTGGTTGCAGTATTCCACCGTGCGCTTGATTTCATCAAGATCACTGAAATCAATGTGTGGGTCAATTCCTTGGCTAAAAAGGTTCATGCCCAAGGTGATGAGATCTACGTTTCCAGTTCGCTCCCCGTTTCCGAATAGGCAACCTTCGATTCGATCTGCACCTGCCATGTAGCCAAGCTCAGCTGCAGCAACTGCGGTACCGCGGTCATTGTGCGGGTGCAATGAAATCAGAATGCTGTCGCGACGTGAGATGTTTCGGTGCATCCACTCAATTGAGTCTGCATAAACATTTGGAGTAGCCATTTCGACAGTGGCTGGAAGATTGATTACCATTTGGTGATCTGGCTTTGGGTCTAGTACATCAATTACCGCGTTGCATACTTCCACCGCGTATTCCAATTCGGTCCCTGTATAGGACTCTGGCGAATACTCATAATAGATGTCAGTGTTGGGAACTGTTTTTTCCATCTCGCGACACTTACGAGCTCCAGCCAAAGCAATATCCATGATGCCTTGCTTGTCTTGGTTAAACACCACTCGGCGCTGCAGAACGGAAGTTGAGTTATAGAAGTGCACAATCGCCTGCTTTGCGCCCTGAATTGATTCGTAGGTGCGCTCAATCAATGCATCGCGGGCCTGCGTAAGTACCTGAATTGTTACATCCGAAGGAATGTGGCCATCTTCAATAAGAAGACGAACAAAATCAAAATCAGTTTGGCTGGCTGAAGGGAACCCAACTTCAATCTCTTTGTATCCCATACTTACCAATAGCTTGAACATCTTTAGTTTGCGCTCTGGGCTCATAGGGTCAATAAGCGCCTGGTTGCCATCGCGCAGGTCTACAGCGCACCAACGCGGGGCTTGGGTGATTACTTTGTTTGGCCAGGTACGGTCTTCTAGAGAGACCTGAATCTGCTCATGAAAAGGTAGGTACTTATGTACCGGCATACCTGATGAAGATTGGGTGTTTTTCATTGAAGTGTCTTTCGTGTGGTGGGTGGTCAGCCAGCAAAAGGCCCCGCGACGAGGTTGGCCTGTTTAGGCCTCGCCGCGGCCACTAAGTAGTAGACCGAAGAACACGTTTTTAGACTAAGCCCTAACCGGCCTAAAAGCCAAGCCCATGGCTAAAAACCCAGCTTTCCTAGCTGTTTTGGGTCACGCTGCCATTCAGAGGCCACTTTTACCCGAAGACCCAAAAAGACCTTGTGGCCAATAAGTTTCTCAATTTCAAGGCGAGCACGCTTGCCGACATCAATAAGTCTTGAGCCGCGGTGACCAATAATGATGCCCTTTTGGCTATCCCTTTCAACAAAGATATTGGCGTGGATATCTGTGAGCTCTTTTCCTTTGCGCTTTGAAATCTCATCTATTGTCACTGCAATGGAGTGGGGTAATTCATCGCGCACACCCTCTAGAGTGGCCTCGCGAATCAATTCGCAAATGCGCGCTTCAAGTGACTCATCGGTAACTGCATCGGCTGGGTAAAGTGCAGGTGAGATTGGAGTCAAATCAATCAAAACTCTGGTTAGAACTTCAAGTTGATCTTCTGTTACTGCTGAAACCGGAACGATTGCCTGCCAATCACGAAGCTCAGACACGGCAAGGAGCTGGGCTGCTAGTGCCTCTGGAGAAACAAGTTCGCACTTAGTTACCACCGCAACCAGTTTTGCTCTTCTAAATTCGCTTAACTGTTCGTTAATAAACTGATCGCCAGGGCCAATCTTTTCATTGGCTGGAATGCAGAAACCAATCACATCAACATCGCCAAGAGTTTGTTCCACTAAGTCATTTAGGCGCTGGCCCAAAAGAGTTCGCGGGCGATGAAGGCCCGGTGTGTCTACAAGAATTAGTTGACCATACTCGCGATGTACGATTCCCCTGATGGCCCTTCGAGTTGTCTGGGGTTTTGCGCTGGTGATCGCGATTTTTTCGCCAACCAAAGCGTTCGTAAGAGTAGATTTCCCAACGTTTGGGCGACCCACAAAAGAAGCAAAGCCCGAGCGATGCTGCGAACTTGAATTTTCTGGCATTAGTTCTCCGGTTCCAGTTGCTCAAAGGCAGACTGGGCGTCAGCCAAACTTGTATCTTTGCTAACGATAACGGTGATTAGTCTCTTGCGACGACCTTCAATGCGGTCTGCGGCGATAACCAGGCCAGACACCGATACTTCGTCACCTTTACTCGGAAGCCTGCCTAGCTCCTTGGTGAAAAGACCCCCAATACTGTCGACATCTTCATCATCTAATTCAAGATCAAATCTTTCGCCTAGCTCAGTCAGTGAGTATCTAGCGTTCACGCGGAAGACACCATCACTAATTTCATCAACGTCGTCAACTTCGCGATCATATTCATCGCTGATCTCGCCAACAATTTCTTCAATAACGTCTTCCATGGTTGCCAGACCGGCAACACCCCCATACTCATCGACAATCACTGCAATGTGGGTGGAGCTCAGTTGCATTTCTCGCAAGAGGTCATCAACCGGCTTAGATTCAGGAATATAGATAACTGGTCTAGCTACTTCAATACTCAAAGTCGAGTCCATTTTGGCTGGAGACTCATGGAGCGTTCTAGCCACATCTTTCAAGTACAGAATTCCACTTATGTCATCAACGTTTTTTCCGATTACCGGAAGTCTTGAATATCCTCGACTTAGAAAAACACTCATTGCCTTAGTCAAATTGAAGTCTGCACCAACGGTTGCCATATCAATTCGAGGAACCATAATTTCTCTAACTATGGTTTCACCAAATTCTTCAACTGAATCAAGTAGTTCTTGCTCGAATTCTTCAGTGGTGTCTAATTTGGGAAGGGAGATGGGCGTAAATAAAAGGTGGATTGAACCAACCGGACCCTTGACTAACTTCAATAGACGCTGGCCAAAAGAATGATGACCCAGCTTGGCTGCCGCTAATTGGCTTCCAAAAAGCAAGGCAACCATCATTAGCGTTGAAATTAATGCCGAAAAATACCAAGGCAATTCAATCGGTGCCAAAGATTGCCCTGCAACCACGCCAAAAACACCCGTGAGCGCCAGTCTCACAAAACTTAACGATTCGGCTTTGTCTGATTCCTCTACCTCAAGTGCGGCTTTCACTACCGCAGTCAAGGTAGCCAGCAAAGCCAACAGCAGTGCTATCCAGAGCGCTAAGACAATCACCTAGGCTTCAACCTCACTCTGATAGAAACTATCCAAGATTGCTCGCTGCAGACCAAACATCTCTTTCTCATCTTCAGGCTCAGCGTGATCAAAACCTAACAGGTGAAGTATTCCGTGGGTGGTAAGTAAAAGAATTTCGTTTATTGCCGGATGCCCAGCGGCCTCTGCTTGTTTTATTGCAACAGATGGACACACCACAATGTCACCCAAAAGTCCAGCGGGGGTCACTTCACCCTCTGATCCAGGACGTAATTCGTCCATCGGAAAACTCAAAACATCTGTTGGTCCTGGCTCATCCATCCACTGAATGTGAAGAACCTCCATAGCTTCCTCATCCACAAACTGAATTGCCAGCTCTGTCTTGGGGTGAATGTGCAACTCACCAAAGGCGAACTGTGTAAGCCTAAGAACTCTTGCTTCATCTACGTCAATGCCTGATTCGTTGTTTATCTCGATAGTCATTGTTTAGCCTTTTTGCTGGTGCCCTGTGAAGCAGTTTTTTTATCGTCGTACTTGCTGTATGCATCTACGATTTTGGCCACAAGTGAATGACGCACGACATCATCTGAAGTAAGTGTTGCAAAGTGCATTTCATCAACCTGGTCCAACACCTCAATGGCTGTTCTTAATCCTGAAGAGCCGGTTGGAAGATCTATTTGGGTAATGTCTCCAGTAACCACCATCTTTGAATTGAAACCAAGACGTGTTAGAAACATTTTCATCTGCTCTGGGGTGGTGTTTTGTGCCTCGTCAAGAATGATGAACGAATCATTAAGCGTTCTGCCTCGCATGTAGGCCAAAGGGGCAACTTCTATTGTTCCGGCAGCCATCAACTTGGGAACAGACTCCGGCTCTAACATCTCGTGCAGAGCATCAAACAGCGGTCTTAGATATGGGTCTATCTTGTCGTTGAGTGTTCCAGGAAGAAACCCAAGCCGCTCACCAGCCTCTACTGCAGGTCTCGTTAAAATTATTCTGCTAACTTCTTTTCGTTGAAGAGCTTGAACTGCTTTTGCCATAGCTAGGTATGTTTTACCGGTTCCAGCCGGGCCAATTCCGAACACGATTGTGGCTTCGTCGATCGCGTCTACGTACTTTTTTTGCCCAAGGGTCTTTGGTCTAATGCTTTTACCACGTGAACTAAGAATGCTTTGGCTTAGAACATCTGCTGGCTTTAGCTCAGATTCAATAAGTTTTGCTGACCTGGTGAAGTCTTGCGGAGCCAAGTCTTGGCCGTTGGCAATTAAAGCGACCATTTCTTCAATAAGTTTCTTTGCCTCAATAACCTGAGTGGCTGTTCCTTTTAACACCACCTCATTTCCGCGCGCATGCACCTCCACGTTTGGGTAGGTTAGCTCAAGAGTTTTTAGCAGTCGATCTTCAGTGCCAAAAAGCGCCACCATTGGTACGCCTAGAATCTGCAATGTTTGCGTGGAAACTTTCTTGTTACCCGTATCTTTTGCTGAACTAGGCAATCTGGTCCTTTGGAGTTCTGCTGGTTAAGTGGCCGTGTGCATGAAATACCGTTTGTCCAGCTTCAGCGCCGGTATTAAAACTGAACCTGAATGACCCAGTTGATTTTTGAAGGGCTAACTGAGTCCCAAGCTTCATCAGGTCCACCAGCTGCTCTGGTGAATTTTGAGTAAGTTCTGCAATGTTAGCGTGGTGGTTTTTTGGAATCACCAGAATGTGTATCGGTTGGCGAGGTGAAATGTCCCAAAAAGCCAGGGATAAGTCTGTCTCTGCAACCAGGTTGGCCTGGATGTCTTTGCTCGCTATTTTGCAAAAAATGCAATCTTGGTTATTCAAGTTTTCCTCCTGTTTTGAGTCTACTTTGAGCCCCATTGGCCAGTCAGAGCATGAATAGCGGAAACGGCTGCGATACCTGCAGTTGAAGTGCGCAAAATCGGAGAACCTAAATTCACTCTGACCGCACCCGCCGATTGCAAAGCAGCCAGTTCAGCTTCACTAATTCCACCTTCCGGGCCAACCACCAGAGCAATTCGCCCATTACTTGGAAAGATTTGCGAGCCAAGCCCACGCGTTGAAGTTGGGTCTAAAACCAAAACAACGTCAAATCCATTGACCAGCTCGGCAACCTGCACCCCTTTGACCGGTTTTGCGATCTGCGGGTGCCAAGTACTTAGGGACTGCTTTGCTGCCTCCGAGACGATGCTCTGCCATCTTTCAACACCCTTGGCTTCTTTTAGACCAATCCAGCGACTTATGGAACGGTCTGCTTCCCAAGGGACAACGTTGCTAATGCCCAGCTCTGTCGAGGCCTGAATTGCCAGTTCATCGCGGTCACCTTTGGCAAGAGCTTGAACCAGTGTCAGTTCAATTGCATGCGGTTGTTCTTGCTCTACGGATAAAACTCGAACATTTAAAACATTTCCAGCAATTGAATCAACCTCGCCTTTTACCCGCAGCCCCTTTTTGTTGGTTAACTGGATTGCCTCGCCAACTCGCATTCGACGAACGGCCACGGCGTGCTTAGCTTCTGGTCCGGTCAGGGCAACTAGATTTCCTAATTCAGGAGGAACATCAAATTCGCGAGTAAACATAGGTTCAACCATGCTTAGTTCTTTCTCTTTCCAGAGAATCTGCCATGTGTTTGCCTAACAAGTTTGATGCTGTCATCCTTACGCAAGCCTGCCAGCGACCTAAAGATTTCTTTTTGTTTCGAGTCAAGTTTTGTTGGCGTGACAACCTGAATTTTTACTTTCAGATCTCCGCGGCCGCTGGAACGAAGATGCTGCACGCCCCTGCCCTTGATGCTGATTACTTCGCCTGTTTGCACTCCAGGTTCAACCTCTATTTCGATTTCACCATCGAATGAATCAATTTTTGTCAGCGCACCCAGCACTGCGTCATGCAAAGGTACTTCAAGAACACAGGTTAGGTCATCGCCTTGGCGACCAAATACGTCGTGTTCTTTAACTGCCATGTCGACGTAGAGATCACCGCTTTGCCCGCCGGCGAAACCAACTTCTCCTTGGCCTGATAGTTGAAGGCGCAAGCCGTCTTCAACACCTGCGGGAATGTTTAGGTCAATTGTTCTGCGCGCGCGCACCCTGCCTTGCCCCCGACAATCAATGCACGGCTCTGGAATAACCTGCCCAAACCCACGGCATGTTCCACAAGGTTGCGAGGTGACTACGTTGCCCAAGAGCGAACGTACCTGTCTTTGAATTTGACCTGCTCCACCACAGATATCACAGGTGGCCATTGATGAACCTGGACGACAGCAAGAACCTTGACAAGTTTCGCAAAGTACAGCTGTGTCAACTTCTACGCTTTTAGTGACTCCAAAAATTACTTCGTCAAGGTTAAGGTCAATTCGAATTAGTGCGTCTTGGCCGCGCTCGGAACGTGAGCGTGGCCCTCTAGAGGCTCCGCCGCCAAAAAAGGTATCAAAGATGTCACCAAAGCCACCGAAACCTGCTCCGCCAAAAGGATCGTTCCCACCCATGTCGTACTGGCGGCGAGAATTGGCATCGCTTAGTACTTCATAAGCGTGAGTGACAGCCTTGAAGCGCTCCTGCGCTTCTGGTGCTGGGTTGACATCAGGGTGCAATTCTCTGGCCAGTTTGCGATAGGCCTTCTTTATCTGATCTTCGGTAGCGTCTTTAGACACTCCCAAAGCTTTATAGTGATCGCTCACAAATTCCTCAATCTCATTAGAGCTACTGCCTAGTTACCTAAAGTTTTAGTTAGATATCTTGCAACTGCACGAACTGCAGAAATATTTGATGAATAATCCATGCGAGTTGGACCAATCACACCAAGTTTTGCAATTTCACTTCCTTGGTTTTCATAGCCACTTACGACCACCGATGCGTTAGCCAACCCTTCAAAAGTGTTCTCACGACCAATTCTTAGGCTCACGCCATGCTTCTCTGCTTGCATTTCACTGATGAGCTTAAGAAGCACCACTTGCTCTTCTATAGCCTCTAGCACTGGCGAAATACTGCCCGGAAAATCTTCCTCGCGCTTAGCCAGGTTTGCTGTACCTGCCAAAATAATCTTCTCTTGACGGTTCGCATCCACCTGATCAATCAAATTCTTAATTATCAAGTTGGAAATTTTAAGCTCTTCAACATTCATTCCCGCTGTAATGCCCTTGACTTTGGTGCTGACATCAGAAAGCGCGGTTCCTGATAAGGCTGAATTTAATTTGGCTCTTAGTTCACCAAGGAACTGTTCATCAACATCTGTTCCAAGCTCAACTACATGTTGCTGAATTCTTGCGTTATCGGTGATCATCACCATCAGAACACGAGTTTGTGCAGCAGGTATAAGTTCAATGTGCCTGACCGAAGCTTTACCAAGGGTTGGATACTGAACCATGGCCACTTGATTGGTTAGCTGTGATAAAAGTCTTACGGTTCTGCCCAGAGTTTCATCAAGATCGGCGCTACCCACCATGAAGTTTTCAATGGCAAGTTTTTCAGCCGAATTTAGTGGCTTGACTTCACTAAGTCGATCTACAAAGAGTCGATATCCTTTATCTGTTGGAACTCGACCTGCAGAAGTGTGCGGGGCATGAATTAGCTCCTCATCTTCAAGGAATGCCATGTCGTTGCGAATGGTGGCAGCTGAAACTCCAAATGAATGACGCTCTACCAAAGACTTTGAACCTACTGGCTCTTTGCTGGCGATGTAGTCCTGAACAATGGCGCGCAGCACCTCAAGGCTTCTGTCTGGAATCATGGAACACCCCCTTATTTACTGGCTACTCTGCTTGCTTAGCACTCCGACACTCTGAGTGCCAATATTACCCGCAGATATTTGCAATAGATAGGCTAAACAAGCCAGATAGGAGCACCTAATGTCGCAAAATAACATCTACTCAATTCCTCAAGAGCCTCTGAAGCCCGAAATAGAGAGACTTTGGGCGATAGCGGTTCACGCCTTTGGAATTGTGTTCGAGTTCTTCGCTCCACTACTGGGTTACCTACTGCTGAAAGACCGTGGACCTTTCATTCGCCATCACGTGACCGAGTCGCTAAATTTCGGAATAACGATGGTTCTCTTCTACATAGTTCTTGCAGTCAGCATTATTGGTTGGGCCTTTTTCTGGCTGCCACCAATTGTTTGGATCGTGTTCCGAATTATTGCTGCCTATAAAGCAAGCTTGGGTGAGTTTTACCGCTACCCAATCAGTCTTCGATTGGTTAGGAACTAGCTTTCTAATCTGAAAGCAATTGGCGAACCAAAGAATCGGCTAAGAGTCTTCCTTTAAGGGTTAGTTTCAAGACTCCACCGATAGCCTCACGCGGCTCGACTAAACCATCTGCGATGAAACCGGCAATTAGTTTTGGTGCCTCGTGATTCACCAGCTTGGCAAGTTCAATTGGTAAACCTTTTGAAACCCTGATCTCCAACAAGATTCGCTCTTCGAGACGCGTTTTGTCAGTCAGGGTTTCGCGGCCCGCAGCCGGAGACACCTTGCCCGCAAGTTTGGCAGCATAAGCTGTAGGGTGCTTTACATTCCACCATCTAGTACCCCCAACATGGCTATGAGCTCCTGGACCGTACCCCCACCAATCTTGCGAGTCCCAATAGGAAATATTGTGCGCAGAAGAATTAATCGATTCTGAGCCGTCTACCTGCTTGGCCCAGTTACTAACCTCGTACCAAACAAAGCCTGCATTTTGAAGTAACTCATCGGCAAGTTCATATTTATCAGCTTGCAGATCTTCATCCGGTTCTGGCAAATCACCAGATTTAATTTGCCTTGCCAATTTTGTTCCCTCTTCAACGATGAGCGAGTAGGCCGAAATGTGATCTGGCTCAAGCGCAATTGCTTCCTCAAGGCTGGTTTGCCACTGCTGAATTGTCTCTGCTGGGGCACCATAAATTAAATCAACGGAGGTTTTCAAACCTGCTGCTTTAGCCGCCGCCACAACAACCGGCAAGTTCTGTGGGTTGTGCGTTCTCTCTAATGTTGCCAGAACCTCGGGAATTGCCGACTGCATTCCAAATGAAATTCGATTAAATCCACCGGCCCTTAGTTCGGCAAAGTATTCATAATCAACTGTATCTGGGTTAGCTTCTGTTGTGACTTCGGCATTTACTTCAAATTCAAAATTAGTTTTTAGCGATAGAAGAATTCGAACCAGGTCTGCTGCAGGCAACTGCGTTGGAGTTCCGCCCCCAAAAAATATTGTCGATAGCTTTCGACTGGGCAGTCCGGATTTTTCAAGCACGGTTCTGCTGAAATTTATCTCTGAGATAAGAATGTCTGCGTAGTCACTTTGCTTCGCGCCCTGTAGCTCGCTGGCCGTATAGGTGTTGAAATCACAGTAACCGCAGCGAACTTTGCAGAAAGGAATATGCACGTAAGCGTGCAGCGTTCGAGATTCTGAACCAATTTTCACCGAAGGCGAAAGCATTCCGTCGGCAGGCGCCGGATCGCCAATTGGCAGAGGGCCAGCCACTACTTGCCCTTCTTCTCGCCTTTTTTCTCACTGTCTGAAGAAAGAGCGGCGATAAAGGCCTCTTGCGGCACCTCTACTCGGCCAACCATCTTCATGCGCTTTTTACCTTCTTTTTGCTTTTCGAGTAGTTTGCGCTTTCGAGAAATGTCACCGCCGTAGCATTTGGCCAAAACATCTTTACGCATTGCGCGAATAGATTCGCGAGCAATAATTCGAGCCCCAATTGCGGCCTGAATAGGTACTTCAAATTGTTGGCGTGGAATTAGTTCACGTAGTTTTCCGGTAATCATCACTCCGTAGGCATAAGCCTTGTCTTTGTGCACAATTGCACTGAATGCGTCTACCTGCTCACCCTGAAGCAAAAGGTCAACCTTAACAAGGTCACCCTTTTCTAAGCCGGTTTCTTCGTAATCTAGTGAGGCGTAACCGGCTGTCTTGCTCTTCAACTGATCAAAAAAGTCAAAAACTATCTCTGCCAAAGGTAGTGTGTAGCGAAGTTGAACCCTGTCTTCGCCAAGGTACTGCATGTCAATCATTGTTCCGCGTCTTGTTTGGCAGAGCTCCATAACTGTTCCGGTGTAGTCCTTAGGTAGCAAAATTGTTGCCTTGACCATAGGTTCAAGAACCTGCTTAATTTTTCCGCCTGGGAATTCACTTGGATTTGTAACAGTAATTTCTTTGCCATCATCCATCGTCACTTCGTAAACCACAGATGGTGCAGTCGCAATTAGGTCTAGCCCAAATTCGCGCTCTAGGCGTTCGGTAATAATTTCAAGATGCAGCAGTCCAAGAAATCCACAACGGAACCCAAAACCAAGAGCCACAGAAGTTTCTGGCTCGTAAACCAACGCCGCATCAGAAAGCTTTAATTTATCCAGCGCTTCACGAAGCACTGGGTAATCGCTTCCGTCAATCGGGTAGATACCCGAATAAACCATAGGCAGAGGTTCCTTATATCCCTTAAGCGCTTGCGATGCTGGCTTTCCTTGGTTGGTGATGGTGTCACCAACTTTGGACTGACGAACATCTTTAACGCCCGTGATTAGATAACCAACCTCACCAACACCCAGACCCTTTGTAGGTTCCGGCTCAGGAGACGAAACTCCAATTTCAAGAAGCTCGTGAACCGCCCTGGTGGACATCATTTGAATTTTTTCACGTGGGCTTAGGCTTCCGTCAATCATCCTTACGTAGGTGATCACTCCACGGTAGCTGTCGTAGACAGAGTCAAAAATCATGGCCCTTGCTGGCGCGTTTGGATCGCCAACTGGGTGCGGCACGGTAGCCACAATCTTGTCAAGAAGCTCGTCAACACCAATACCAGTTTTGCCTGAAACACGGAGGCAATCCTCTGGATTTCCGCCGATAAGATTTGCAAGCTCCTCGGCGTATTTTTCAGGTTGAGCAGCCGGTAAATCTATTTTGTTTAGCACTGGAATGATTTGGAGATCATTTTCCATGGCCAGGTAAAGGTTCGCCAAGGTTTGCGCTTCAATGCCCTGAGCCGCATCAACTAAAAGAACTGCGCCCTCGCAGGCAGCCAAGGAACGAGACACTTCGTAGGTGAAATCAACGTGACCTGGGGTGTCGATCATGTTCAGGGCGTAGGTTTTGCCATCTGATTCCCAAGGCATTCGAACTGCCTGAGACTTGATGGTGATGCCGCGTTCGCGCTCGATATCCATGCGGTCCAAATATTGGGCCCTCATTGAGCGGTCATCTACCACTCCAGTGAGCTGTAGCATACGGTCGGCCAGGGTTGATTTTCCATGGTCAATGTGAGCAATAATGCAGAAATTACGGATCAGCGCCGGATCAGTCTTCGCCGGCTCAAGGCGGCGGGTGGCGCGTGGAGACAAGATTTACCCCTGGATAGTTAGAAAAAGACCGTTACTCGGTGTCCCTATTCTGGCACAGACCCCGAGAATCTAGGGCTAAAGGCCCTTTATTGGTTGCCTAATCTAAGTCTGGGCTGGTAGCATTAGGACTCGATACGGATGAGTGTCTCCATCCAAATCCCAACAAAACTCTTTTAGTTGCCCCGCGCGGGGTGACAAACCAAGAAAGTGAAACATGGCAAACATCAAGTCACAGATCAAGCGCATTGGCACCAACCTTAAGGCTGCTGAGCGCAACAAGGCTGTAAAGAGCGAGCTTAAGACAGCGATTCGCGCTGCTCGTGAAGCAGCAGCTGCCGGAGACAAAGCTGCAGCTGCAAGCGCACTAGCACTAGCTGCTAAGAAGCTAGATAAGGCAGTCTCTAAGGGAGTAATCCACAAGAACCAGGCCGCTAACCGCAAGTCAGCTTTGGCTAAGAAGGTTTCAGCTCTGTAAATCAGACGCTAATAAACTCCCCGACCAACAGGTTGGGGAGTTTTATTTTGCCGGAATTATGCCAGCGCGTCCGGCGTAGATTCCAATCGCTGCCTGCACCAGCGTAAGTGAAGTGATTATGCCAAAACTCAACGACCAACTTGCGGATGCATTAGCAACGAAACCCACCATGAAGGTTCCCGCAGCGGCCAAAAGGTATCCCCAGCCCTGAGACATGGCTGAAAGCTGAGTGGTCTGAGCTTGGGTGGAAGCCCTAGTACTAATTAGCGAAAGGGATATTGGAAAAGTTGCCGACATACCCAACCCAACTAGTACACAGGCAAGAACCAGAAGACTTGAATCCTTAGTTTGCAAAACAAATGTGAACAGGATGTTTCCAGCCAGAGTTGAAAGGCTTGTTCCGGCTGCCCACCATGAAAGAGATTTGAATTTACCCAACATCGAAGACACGATTAATCCTGTTGGTATTCCAATTGCACTAGCGAAACCTAAATAACCACCGGCTGCCTCAGGCGTTTCACCGATTGAGGAAAGTGCCGAAGGCATCCAGCCAAGCAGGGCGTAGAAACCTAAAGATTGAATGCCAAAGAACCCTACGATGGCCCAAGAGATTGGCGATTTAAGCACGGCCGCTCTTTCTTCTGCCGCAGAACTAGCCGCTTGGGCAACATGACTATCTTGAGTTCTAACTTGAGGCAACCAAAGAAAAACAGCAAGAACAGTGGGGAAAATCCAAATCGCTAATGCAGGGGACCAGCCACCAAGAAAATTACTTGATGGCACTGCAATTGAAGCTGCCAAACTTGCTGAAATTGAAAGCAAGGTTGTATAGGCTCCAGTTACCAATGCAACCCGATTTGGAAATTGCACTCGCACAACAGTGGGAAGCAAAACGTTTGCGATTGCAATTGATAAACCTGCGCCAATGGTTCCAAGCAATAGCCCTGGGTAGCCAAAGAACATTCGAAGCAAAGAAGCAAGGCCCAAGAAACTCATAACGTAGAGCATGGCGTGGTTGACCCCAACTCTGCTCACCAACCACGGGCTGGCAAAGGCACCTAAGCCAAAACAGAGCACAGGCGCTGCCGCCAGTAAACCAATCAGCTCAGAGTTGACACCAAGTGAGATTTGAATTTCCTGAAGCAAGGGCCCAATTGATGCAACCGGTGGCCTGAGAACGATAGCGATAAAGATAATTGCAAGGAATCCAAAAAAACCAAATTTGGCCTTAGGGTTTTTCATTTTGGAATCACTAAACCTTTGTGAGAGATGAGATTAACCAGTTTCTCCAGTGAATAAACTGGGTCTCGCTCGGCACCTTTAGCGGCAGCATCAGCGGTGGCCATGGCTTGTATCGCGGCTGCAAGCCCATCGTCAGTCCATCCGGTTAAATCTTTTCTGGCTTTATCTAACTGCCAAGGCGCCATTCCCAAATTTGCAGCAGTAGCCGAACGGTTGCCGTAAATTTTTGCCATTTGACGAATCTTCATAGAAATAGCCGCTACCAATGGAACTGGGTCTGCACCTGTAGCTAACGCGTGACGCAAAAGTGCCATGGCCTCCCCCGCCCTGCCTGCCAGCGCTGCATCGGCAACCTTGAAAGCATTAGTTTCTACGCGTCCACCGTAGTACTGGTCTACTATTTCTTCGGTAATTGACTCCGAGCTATCAAGCATCAGTTGACTGCAAGCGGCCGCCAACTCGGCAGTGTCGTCGGCAAAAGCGTCAAGCAAGGCACGAACAGCGCCGGGGGAAATCTTTCGTCCACCATGTGCAAATTCACCCTGCACGAACGCTTGGCGATCTGAGTCTTTCTTTATGTCGGCGCAAACAATCTCGGCGGCCAACTCTGAATCACGAATTGCTTCGACTAGTTTTTTGCCCCTAACACTAGACCCATTGTGCCTAAGTATGACTGTGGTGTCCTCGGTGGGGTTTAGTAAATAATCAAGGCCGTCGACAATTAAGTCGTCGCTGCATTTCTCAACCGCACGAATAATTACTAAGCGGGGCTCGGCAAAAAGAGACGGGCTGGTTAGGTTGATAAGAGTTCCCGACGAATAATCGGCGGCATCTATTTCGTGAATTTCAAGAGAAGCATCTTGGGCGCGAAGAGACTCACGAATTGAACGAATAGCCCTGCCCGCGAAGTACTCTTCTGATCCAGAAACAAAAACAATTGGGTGTGGCGCTGCCTTGCGCCAATCCATCTGCTTTACTTTACTCACCCTCTAAGCCTAGGCGAGTTGGAGATGATAATTCCCGAGTCGCCAACTGAAAGTGCAATTGAACCAAGTTCGTCTGTTCTAACCATGGCAGAACCGGATTTCCGAAGCTGATCCATGATTCTTGCGGTGGGGTGACCGTAACTATTCTTTTTGCCAACGGAGATAAGACTTAGGTCTGGTTTTAGAGCCTCGAGCAGCTCGAAGTACTGATCTCCAGACCCGTGGTGAGCGACTTTCAAAACTAAGGGCACCTCGTGAATCATGGGCATTTTCCACCATGAAGACTGCGACACCATCCTCATTTGTCCTTTTTCACCAATATCGGCCATTGTCAAGAGATTGTATTCAGGCGCCGACCACAGCATCACTACGCTGGCATCGTTAGAATCTTCGGCACCTTCGGCTAAGCGATTAGGCGAAAGCACCCTCCAAGAAAAACGACCGAATGTTCCAGACATTCCTTTTTCGGCAAACACACATTGGGCGCCTTTGTTCTGCAGATATATTGTCGTGCCGGTTGCACCCCAGCGGTCATCCTTAAACGGGCTTAGCATCACCTGTTTTACTGAGCGCTTTTCTAAGGCGCCTCTGATTCCGCCTACGTGATCCATGTCGAAGTGCGTTAAAACCAATAGGTCAATTTTTACTACGCCTAACCTAGACAGACATTCATCGACTGATTTATCTTCTCGGCCAACATCGATAACCGCAATCAATCCATTTGAACGAATCACCATGGCATCTCCTTGGCCAACATCACAGGCAACTACTTGCCAATTATCGAGAGGCCATGCCGCTGACCTAATTTGCAGAAATGATATTGACCCTACGCTGATGGCAAGAATTACCGCCAAGACCAAGATGCCGAAGTTTCTAAAACGATCAGACTTAGCTTTCAACCAAAGCAGAAAGGCAGCAACTACACACAGTGCCGCGGCTGCACCAGCAAAGCCAACTGGCCAGGGAATCATTACACCCGGCAAAGATGAAAGCCAAGATGCAATTTTAATAATTAGTTCAGCACCAAGAGACGCCAGATAAATTAAGGCACCTGAAATTGCAGGAGACGGTATTGCAGTAATCAGCGCAAGGATGCCAAGAACGGTGATTGGTGTAACTAATGGCTCGGCTAGAAGATTGGCAGGTAAAGAATAGGTAGAAAGCCCGGATTGAAGTTGCAAAAGAATTGGCAAACAAAAGATTTGAGCAGCGATTGCAACAGAAAGAGAAATCGCCAGCCATTTGGGCAGCCTTGATTGCAACTTGAGAGCCAGCGGTTGAGTCAAGAGCAGCAACCCTGCCGTAGCAGCTACAGAAAGGGCAAACCCATAATCGGTTGCCAACCAAGGATCTGCAATAAGCAAAATTATGACAGCCAATGACAATGCACTTATTGCAGAAGATCTTCGACCTAAGGAAATAGCCGCAAGCACCGCACCAGCCATTACAGCTGCGCGAAGCACGCTGGGCTGAGGCCCAACCAAAGCAACATAGCAAACCAGTGTTAGTAGGCCAATCAGAAGCCTTGCCCACTTTCCACCACCTAGGCGCTTGATCAATACATAGACCATAGCCAGCACGATTGCGCAGTTTGCACCCGATACCGCTGTGAGATGAGTTAAGGAAACCGTCTTCATGTTTGCAACAAGTTGTGAACTTATTTGCGAAGTATCCCCGATTGCTAATCCGGCAACGAGGCCGGCAGAATCACCAGTTATACCTTGAAGGTTTGCAAGAAACTGTTTGCGAACGGCGTTGATTATTTGATTGGCGGTGGGGGCTGGCCTTTGTTCAACGAAACCACCTTGGCAACTTGAATGGAACCCGGCACGTTCGGCGCTACCTGAGGGCCGAAGACTCAATTGACAGCTGTAGGTTGCCTTCGCTTCTAGTTCTTTAAGTTCAATTCCACCGCGCAATTCACCTCTGGCAAAAACGTGATGTTCTTGACCTGAGATCTCTGCTCTCAATAATCGAATGTTTACTCGAAAATTATTTGTTGCACCAAATTTTCTGGGATCATCTAAAACCTCAAAAAATGACGAGACTGTTGAAAAATCTGAAGCCGAATTGTCTATGGCTATTGGTCTGGCTGCTGCGTATTGAATTGCAAAAGAGCAAAATGCCAAAAGCAGCGAGCAGGCTATTAGCAGGCGATTTCTAGTCAATTCAGACCTAATACGCAAATGAAGACCGCTAAAGTCAGCCACAGAATTGCGGCCGGAATCCAAGTATTCACAGACTTACAGAATCTTTTAGGCCAGCAAATAACTTGTCACCAATTCCGCTGATATTTAGAAGGTCTTCCTTCTTTTTGAAACCACCGTTTGCACTTCGCCAGTCAATAATTCGCTGCGCCAAAGCTGGGCCAACTCCAGGTAGTTCTTCTAATTCCGATTGAGTCGCGCGATTGAGGCTTATCTGAGTCATTCCCTTTTGAGAAGCTGATTGAGCACTCTGCGCTTCACCAATTTTGAAGATAATCACTTGTTCGCCATCGGTTAGTTCGCGTGCCAAATTCACACTGGCTTCATCGGCAACTTTGGTTAGGCCTCCGGCAGCGAACACCGCGTCCATTAGCCGGGAACCAACCTCAAGTTGATAGATTCCAGGCTCACGAACCTCGCCAACAATGTGCACAAAGAGCGTTGCCTCTTGAATTGAAACCAGATCAGTAGATTCTGTTGCAGAAATTTGAATTGGTTTTTGTTGATTCGTTGTTAGCCCGTTTATAAGAAAAACAACGGCGGCCACAACTGCGCCAACCAGAAGCAATAGCTTTTTACTGACAGGCTGCTTGCCACCAAGGGCTTCGGCTAGCCTCAAGCGAATCCAATCCATGAGGCAAAACTAAGCCGCCCTGGCAATCGCATGGGCGGCTTAGATAAATCTGGGGAAAACTAACTAGTAGCTATGTTCACTAATTTTGGGGCACGCACAATTACGTTAGCAATGCTCTTTTCTCCAATGGCTCGCCTTACGGTTTCAGAACTCAACGCCAGTTCACGAAGTGCATCTTCTGAAATGTTAATTTCTACTTCAAACTTGTCTCGCAACTTTCCATCTACCTGCACGATTGCCGTGACTGAGCTTTCTACCAACAGGGAAAGATCTGCTTCAGGAAGCTGCGCCAATGCAACACCTGGCTGATGCCCAAGTTTGTGCCACATGTCTTCGGCTGTGTAAGGAGCAAACAAGGAAAGAGCCTTAGCCACAGTTTCAGCTGCTTCTCGCACAGCCGGATCACCGGCACCTGCATCGCCATCAATTGCCTTACGAAGCGCATTCACTAGTTCCATGATCTTGGCAACACCAACGTTGAACTTGAAGCCTTCAATTAATGGCCCAAAGTCACGTAAGAATGTGTGGGTTGCTTTTCTAAGTTCTTTGTTGCCAGATTCAAAATTGACGCCAACTTCGCAGGTCACATCATTTGCGGTTCTCCAGGCACGAGCCAAGAACTTTGCTGAACCGGCAGGTGACACGTCGGCCCAGTCGATGTCTTCTTCTGGCGGGCCCGCAAACGACATGGTTATGCGAACGGCATCGACCCCGTGGGTATCAAGCTGCTCACTTAGCGCAACAATGTTGCCGCGCGACTTTGACATGGCGCTGCCGTTCATCAAAACCATTCCCTGATTCAACAAACGAGTGAAAGGCTCTTGAAAATCTACGTGCCCAAGATCATGTAGAACCTTGGTGAAGAAACGCGCATAAAGAAGGTGCAAGATTGCGTGGGTTACACCACCAACGTATTGGTCAACCGGAGCCCAGTCTTTGGCAGCCTGTTTTGGAAATGCCTCGGTAGTTGAGTTTGGCGAAAGGAAGCGCAAAAAATACCAGGATGAATCAACAAAGGTGTCCATTGTGTCTGTGTCTCGTTTGGCTGGTCTTGAGCACTTAGGGCAAGCGACGTTAACCCAATCCTCTGCACCACCAAGAGGCGATGTACCCTTTGGCTTGAGATCTAGGCCTTCGGCAGAAGGCAACTCAACCGGTAGCTGATCCTGCGGAACCGGAACCTCACCGCACATCTCACAGTGGATGATTGGAATTGGAGTTCCCCAGTAGCGCTGTCTAGAAATTAACCAATCGCGCAATCTAAAGTTTTTAGTCTTTTTACCTTTGCCGTCTTTCTCAAGAATTTCAACAATCTTGGCGATTGCATCTTTCTTAGCAAGACCGTCAAGAGCCCCAGAGTTGACCATGGTGCCTTCTCCGGTAGTTGCGGTTCCCGAAATGTTTGGATCTTCCTCGCCGGTTTCAACCACTACGCGAATCGGAAGACCAAGAGCCTTAGCAAAATCAAAGTCGCGCTGGTCATGCGCTGGCACAGCCATGATTGCACCGTGACCATAGTCGGCAAGCACGTAATCGGAAACCAAAATTGGAATCCGCTCACCATTGACCGGGTTTATTGCAAAGCGCCCAAGATTCACACCGGTTTTTGGTCTGTCAGTTGCTAAGCGCTCAATGTCGTTTGATTGCTTCACCATGTCCAGATATTCGGCAAACTTTTGTTGTGTTGCTGCATCGGTGCCTGCGGCAAGTTCGGCTGCAAGCGCGCTGTCGGCGGCAACCACCATGAATGTTGCGCCAAATAGAGTGTCAGGGCGAGTGGTAAAAACGGTTACCGCTTCATCTCGTCCTTCAATTTCAAACTGCACATCAGCGCCATAAGAACGTCCAATCCAGTTGCGCTGCATTGATAGAACTTTGGCTGGCCAGTTGCCCTCAAGGGTGTCTAGATCATCAAGCAAGCGATCTGCGTAATCGGTCACCTTGAAGTACCACTGAGTCAAAGCCTTTTTGGTCACAACGCTGTCGCATCGTTCACACAATCCCTGAACAACTTGCTCATTAGCTAGAACTGTCTGACAACTTGGGCACCAGTTAACGTTTGAATTCTTGCGGTAAGCCAAGCCTTTGTTGTAGAACTCTAGAAATAGCCACTGATTCCAACGGTAATAAATAGGGTCAGAGGTGATTAGTACGCGATCCCAGTCAAAAGAACATGCGTATCGGCGCATTGATGCGCGTTGCTGCGCGATGTTGTCGTAGGTCCAACCTTTAGGGTCCAGGCCACGCTTGATTGCCGCGTTTTCTGCCGGCAGACCAAATGAGTCCCAACCAATTGGATGCATTACGTTGAAGCCTTTTTGCACCCAGTAACGAGAAATTACATCGCCAAGCGCATATGCCTCAGCGTGACCCATGTGCAAGTCACCTGAAGGATAAGGAAACATGTCCAAGACGTATTTTTTAGGGCGATTGTCGCCTTCTTTTCCAGACGCAAAAGGGCGCAGGTCATCCCAAATTGGAAGCCATTTGTCCTGGATTGCGAGCACGTCGTACTCGTTTTCGTTTGTTGCGTCAGTCATTCTTCTAAGGTTACCAACTAGGCCCAAGGGTCGGGGGCGTTTAGCACTCGCAATAAGGCCTGAGCCTTTAGTTTGGTCTCCTCTAGCTCGGCAATCGGGTCTGAATCACTCGTTATTCCGCCACCAACACCGATACTGGCTTTGGCACCCTGAAACACAATCGTTCTGATGGTCATGCCAAATTCAGCAGCGCCATTGAAGCCAAAGAAGCCGATTGCACCGGAATAGGCTCCCCTGCCACCTTTTTCAAGAATCTCAATGATTTCCATAGCCCTAACTTTTGGTGCGCCCGTCATTGAGCCACCCGGAAACGCAGCGCTTAGCGCGGTTAAAGCTGATTCACCTTCGGCCAGCTGCGCTTCAACCGTGCTAACTAATTGATGAACGGTTGCATAAGACTCAATTTCAAAAAGCTTAGAAACCTTGATGGAATCTGAAACAGCAACTTTGCCAATGTCGTTTCTCATCAGGTCTACGATCATTAAGTTTTCGGCGCGCTCTTTTTGGTTCGTACGCAACTCTTCGGCGTTTGCTAAATCAACTTCCAAATTTAAACTTCTAGGCCTAGTGCCTTTTATTGGCTTGGTACTGACTAACCCCCTGGCTGAAACATGTAAAAACTGTTCAGGTGAGCTGCTAACCAGGCTGATTTCGCCCATTCGAATGAAAGCTGAATAAGGGGCGGGGTTAATTTCTCTTAAATTTAGAAAAACTGCCAAAGGATCAAGACTGTGCTCTACTTCAATTTGGTTGGTAAGGCATATTTGGTAAACATCACCTGCCTCAATGTGCCCTTGTGCAGCTTCTATCATCCGTAAGTAACTCTGCGAATCGTGGCGCAACTTCACAGCTGTCGCTAACTCTGCTGATTGGTTTTTCAGTCGATAAGCGGCAAGTTCGCCACCTATCAGCCCAAGCCTTAGAAATACGGCATTACACCAATGCTGAAAATCAATTTGATTCTCGAAGATACCCACCAAATGAACTTTTTTTTCATGGTGATCAAAAACCATGGCTCTATCTACTGCCAGAAAGCGCTCGGTACCCTCATATTCAAAATAGCCAACCAGGCCCGGCCTCCACTCAAATGGCAGGGGTTTGTCTTCATACTTTGGAATTTGCAGATTGCTGGTTGGTACGCCGGCACCCACCACACTAAAAGCTGAGCTCTGATGGTTCTCTCTATCTAGCCAGAAAGCATTTGCCTCGCTAGCGAAAAACTGCAAAAAAGCATCAGCAGGTTTCACCCAGCCGCGCAGTTGCAGGTCAAAGAGTTGCATTAGGGCGCCTCGTTTGCTTTCTAGACATGTTCACCCGTCACGGGCCAAGGTGATTTTAGAACTAAGTAATTCTTAATCTAGATTAGAGGCAACTTATAAACCGGAGGTGCCGAATGATAGAAGACGAGAAGCTCTTCGAGTTCTTTGGCTCCACCATGAGCGAAATAACCGACGATGAAGTGCTTCCGGGCAAACTTGAAGTTGCCGACAGCTGGTTAGTGCAAGATGGCCGAGTCAGGCACCTGCAGGAGCACTATTCCAGGTTTGCAAGGTGGGTAATTGAAAGAGACCCAAGCGTAGAGTTTGGGGATTTAGACCCAAGCGTAGAGTTTGGGGATTTTTTCAAATTGGTAACCGCTCTTATACCTCGCGAGGGCTCGTGGTTTCCAAGAATTGAGTTCATCGTTCACGAAGGTCTAAGCCAGAGTCAGCTGTTGCTAAAAATGCGAAAGGCACCTGAACTCGAAGGCACTATCTCACTCTGGAGCTTCAACGAAGCCGACCCACGAGTTTCTCCACTTGTAAAAGGCCCTGACCTGAGCCTTGGTCTACAAATGCGCAGAGCGGCGCAAATGCACGGCGCTGACGAGGCAGTTTTACTATCGGCAGAAGGATTCATTATTGAAGGCGCCTTAAGTTCAATTGTGTGGTTCCGAGATGATGTTCTTTGCGCCCCAGGAGATGATTTCGACTGGATTCCAAGCATTACCCGCCAGGAGGTTTTTGCAATTGCAGAATCCATGGGAATGCAAACTAGATACGAGAAAGTGAAGCCGGCAGATCTGGTTGATCTGGAAATTTGGGCTCTTAGCTCGTTGCACGGAATTCGCGCAGTTGATGAATGGGTTGATCTCGGCGGGCCGGTTGGCGCTGCAAGGCACCTAGATGCATTCAATAAAAGAATGCGCATGCTTTCCACCAGCATTGACCTCTGAATTCTCAGTCCAAACAGGGCAAGTGATGCGAAGATTGAGGCGTGAATGACATCCTCGACTGGCTACTGACCACTGTCCAAAGTGTTGACCCGGCAACCCGCAATATTCTTGCCGGTTTGGCCATCATGCTCGAGACATCTCTTTTTGTTGGTTTGGTCATGCCGGGTGACACCGTTGTTCTGGTTGCTTCCACCGGCGTCACAGAACTTTCCGATTTTTTCTGGCTGCTTGGCAGCGTGCTGCTTGGCTCTTTGCTTGGTGAGTCTTTTGGGTTTTGGATTGGCCGTCTCTTCGGCGAGCGCATTAGGGCCAGCAAACTTGGTCAGAAAATTGGTGAGAAAAATTGGCGCATGGCCGATGCTTTTATTGAATCTCGCGGCGGTCTAGCGGTGGCAATCTCTAGGTTCTTACCCGTTCTGCATTCTTTGGTACCGGTGGTATCGGGCGCCACCAAGATGCGTTATCGGGTCTTTATTCGCTGGACTTTCGCGGCCTGCGCCGTTTGGGCCTCTGCTTACGTAGGTGTTGGCTACCTGGCCAAATCTAGCTATGAGCAAATTGGTAGCAGCCTCAAATTCGGCGGCCTGATATTCGTTGCAATTATTTTGGTTTTCGTGACTATTGTTCATTTTGCTAAGAAGCGTCTTGAAAAGACCGCGGTGAAGATGGTTGAAGAAGATAAAGCGTCTCAGTTCAAGGATCTAGAGGGTTAGTCATGTGCGGACGTTTCGTTGTTGCTCGCGCCGTAGGTGAGATTCAGACCATCTTTGAGGCCGATGAGATTATTGGTGACTTACCTGGCATTAGTTATAACGTTGCCCCTACCCAGCCAATTGCAATCATTGTGGATCGCGCTTTTGAAAAGGCACCTGATGGCTCCCCGCTTGGCGAGCTAAGTAGAGAGATTCACTCGGCTAGGTGGGGCCTGGTACCTAGGTGGGCCAAGAGCCCTACGGAGCATGCACCTTTGATCAATGGGCGCATCGAAAGCATCTTAGAGAAGCCATCTTTCAAAGATTCGGTGGTTCGCAGACGCTGTGTTATTCCCGCCTCTGGCTATTACGAGTGGCATGTGGCGGCCGATGGCACTAAGCAACCGTTTTACATAACTGCCGGCACCGATGGCATGTTTGCTTTGGCTGGCCTTTACGAGTGGTGGGCTGATCCTGCTAAAGATGCCAAAGACCCTTCCCGCTGGCTGCTGTCGGCAACCACGCTGACTAAGCACACCGCACCCGAACTGGCACACATTCACGACCGGAACCCCGTGCTGCTGTCTCCTGACACTTTTGAGGCCTGGCTAGACCCGCACATCGAAGGTGATCAGGAGTTATTAGAGGCGGTCAGTATTGACTCAGATATAGTCGCTGGCGAGGCTGAGTTCTTTAAGGTTGGCGCCGAGGTTGGCAAGGTAAGCAATAACTCAGCCAGCCTAATTTTGCCTCTCTAGGGCTGATTTTCGCCCTCATAATTCACTCGAATTTGCTTTGTCGGCATTACCCCATACACTCGTAACATTCGAACAAGTGTTCGAATCTGTGTATAACTGTAAATAATCAGTTGGAGGGGTCCAATGGGCGGCAATATCGTGGTTTCGCTCAACCAAACCGGAGAACCGGTGGAATTCAAGTGGCAGGGCGCCAGCTACCGGGTTGTAGAAAAACCGGTGCGCTGGTTCAGCCGTAGGCAGTGGTGGGCCGAAGCCCCTAGGGTTCAGCGCGGCATCGGCAAAGAGGTTCTTGAGGTTGAAATGTGGCGCCTGCAAACCAATGCTGGCTTTGTTGAACTTATGCACCCTGCCCCAAACGAGTGGCGCCTGGTGCGCACCTACCACTGAGTGAAACCATGAATGACTTCACTCACCTACATGTTGCCTCGGCATTTTCTGGTCACTACGGAGTAACCCGGCCAGAACAAATGGCAGAGGCAGCGGTTGCCTCAGGGTTCAGCGCCTTGGCCATCACCGATCGCGATGGTCTCTATGGCGCGGTCAAGCACATCGGTGCCTGTCTGCAGCTTGGTTTGGCACCGATTATTGGTGTTGATCTAAATATTTTTGATGATGATGGCTCAAGCCTTGGGCGCTGCGTAATCTTGGCGCACGGAAACAACCAAGGCGCCGGTTGGGCAACGCTTTGCAAAATAGTTTCTGTTGCTCACGAAAGAAGAAAATCGGCTAGTTCAAACTCAAGTTCTGGCAGCAAGAAAGATATTGGCATTGGGCGCCGAATGCTTTCTGAGCTAATGGCTAACGGAAATTGCACTTTGCTAATAGGGCCAGACAGCGATGTTGGCCGCCAGGTGGTTGCGGGTAATCGCACAATGGCTAGTGCACTACTAGAAAACTGGCACGGGCTGTTTAAGTATCCAGGCAGCTTTGGAATAGAAATCGTAAGTCACCTCACCCAGCCGGGAACGGTTTTTTCTAGCCTGCAGGCAAGGCGAATGGTTGAACTTGCCGATGCAAATAATATTCCTGCTGTTCTAACCAATGCGGTTCGCTACCTAGAACCAGACGATGCACTAACCGCCGATGTTCTTGATGCGGCAAGAAATCTCGAAGCACTTGGTCTTTTTGAATCACAGCCAAACGCACAAGCATGGATGAAACCTACTCAAAAAATGTTAGCGCTGGCAATTGAAATAACCGAGGATCGCGGTAGAGCTTTAGAGCTTTTTGAAATAACCGCCAAGCTTGCCGAACGATGCCGACTAGACCCACCAAATGATTGCGGCTGGGGAAAACCAAAGACACCTGAGCAATCTGCACTTGGCATTGACGGAAACCCATTTGAAGTGCTGTGGCAAAAAGCACACGCAGGAATAGAGCACTACTACCCCAACGCAAATGGCAAGCTGCTACTGCAAGTTCAACACCGGCTTGGTCAAGAGCTAATCACCATCAACAAACTTGGCTTTGCAACTTACTTTCTAACTGTTGCCGATGTTGCACAAATGATTCGCGATATGAAAATTCGCAGTCAGGCTCGCGGCTCCGGTGCGGGTTCACTGGTGAATTATCTGCTTGGCATCAGCGGTGTTGACCCAATTGAGCACGATCTTTTATTTGAGAGATTCCTCAGCACAGAAAGATCCAGCTTGCCCGATATCGACATCGATGTTGAATCTGCCAGACGCCACGATATCTATCGGGCTATTTTCAAGCGATACGGTAGCCAAAGGGTAACCCTGCTTTCAATGCAAAGCAAGTATCAAGGCCGCGGGGCGATGCGCGATTCCGGAATGGCACTTGGTCTAGACGATGACCAGATTGATCAAATAGCTAAGAATATGTGGCGCTTCAGTGCCCGCAATTTTCGCGGAGCGCTGGGCAGCAAGCCAGAGCTAGCCGAATTTGCGGCGGCAGTAGAAGAAGACCGGCGCATGAACCTATTGGTGGATATCACCGAACGCCTAGACCGGCTACCCCGATACATCTCAATGCATCCGTGCGGTGTGATTCTTGGTGATTCCAGTTTGTTGAATCTCACTCCAGTTGAGCCATCGGGTGCTGGCCTACCAATGAGTCAGTTTGATAAAGATGACATGGACCCAATGGGCATGCTGAAACTTGATGTGCTTGGTGTGCGAATGCAAAGCGCTATGGCTTATGCGGTTCGCGAGATAGAGCACACCACAGGAAGATCAATTGATCTAGATGCGGTACCCCGTGATGACGCTGAGACCTTCAAAGCAATTCGCACAACCAACACGCTGGGTATTTTTCAGATTGAAAGCCCCGGTCAGCGCGAACTAACCGGCAAGCATCAACCAACCCAGTTCAACGACCTAACCATTCAGATTTCTCTATTTCGTCCGGGGCCAATGAAGGGCAACATGATTGCCCCATACCTTGATGGTCGTCACGGTTTTGCTAAACCAGATTTCATTCATAAAGACCTAGAGCCCATACTGAGAGAAACCTGGGGTGTGGTTATTTTTCACGAGCATGTGATTCGCATTCTTAACGTTATGACCGGCTGCGGCTTAGCCAAAGCAGACGAAATGCGCAGGTCTCTAGAGGATCCGCGCGCTAATCATTTAGTGCAAAAATTCTTTAGAAAAGAAGCTGCCGCCAGAAATTACCCACAAGCAGTGATTGATCGAGTGTGGTCAATTCTTGAAGGCTTTAGCAGCTTTGGCTTTTGCAAGGCACACGGTGCCGCTTTTGCACTACCCACATATCAAAGTGCCTGGTTAAAGACTCACTACCCCACCCAATTTATGGCCGGGCTATTCACTCATGATCCGGGCATGTATCCGCGCAGACTGCTACTAAGTGAAGCGCGCCGGCTAGGCGTGAAACTGTTGCCGATTGACATCAACTGCTCAACTAATGAATACCGTGTTGAAAAAGACGCTAATGAAAATCTTGGCGTCAGAATGTCTCTTACTGAAGTTCAAGGAATCAGCGAAGCAGAAATAGAACGCATCGTCGCCGAGCAACCGTTCACAGATGTTTCGGATTTCTACCTAAGAGCCAAGCCGTCAAGAAGAACCATGGAGCGGCTTGCGCTAATTGGCGCGCTTGATGCCGTTGCAGGAATAAGTGCGGGTGAAGTGTTTACCAGAGGCGATGTGATGGCTCGCGTGCGTCAGCTAAATGCCATCAAGAAACGACCAACGCCAAGAGAAGATCAGCCCACTCTAGATTTCTCAATGTTGAATTTTGGCAACTTAGAGCAACTGCCTACCGGCCATGCTGAGATGAGCATTACCGAAAGGGTTCAGTACGAACTAGATATCTTGCACCTTGATGTAAGTCAGCATGTGCTCGAACAGTACCGCCCAATGTTAGACGAAATGGGTGTTATCAATAGCAATGAGCTGGTTGGTTTAAGAAATAAGTCAGATGTCTTAGTGGCCGGAGTTCGTGTTGCAACACAGACACCACCGATGCGCTCAGGTAAGCGAGTAGTTTTCATCACCCTTGACGATGGCACCGGTTGCAGTGACGCCACTTTCTTTGACGAAGCTCAAAGTAGATGTAGTCACATACTGTTCAACACCAAGCTGGTGATTATTTCAGGTAAGACCAGGCGCACCGGAGTACGAGGAGTCTCAATAATGGCCGAGAACGCCTGGGACCTTAAGGAGCTTTGGAATCAGTGGTTAATCGCGGTTGAAGATCGCAAGCAAACGCAAGATCTCTACGTATAGCCAAATCAGCGACGAAACTAAACCAAAGGCTGCACGCCATTCGTTTTCTACCGGCAGGCCATCGCGAGAACCAACCACAATTGCCTCGAAATCTAGATTCAAGGTGAAAGCCGCAAGGCCAACGCCAACCAGCGCGATCAACCAACCAAAGCTGCTGCCATAGGCACCAGCCGAGTTTGTGAATAATCCAACCGCAAGGTTAATAAGACCAAAAGCCATGTAGCCAATTAACGCGAAGGTCATTACTCGCGTAAAACGAGCATTTACCTTGATCCAGCCAAAACGGTAAGCCGCAAACATGGCACCGGCGGTGCACAGGGTTGCCAGCACAGCCTGCTGAGCGATACCTGGGTACATGGTTTCAAAAAGCAAAGTGATTCCACCAAGGAAAACGCCCTCGGCAGCGGCATAGGCAATAATCACGCCAGGGCGCACCTTTTTACCAAAGGTTGCCCAAAGACCAAGGCCTAGACCAACCAGCATTGCCGGGAACATTAGGGCCGTTAAGCCAAAGAACCAAGTGACACCGGCGGTAGCCAGCAAGACCAGAAACATACCAAACACCTTGCCGGCGGTGCCTTCGACGGTCATCTTTGGAGTAGAAGTGATTTTTGCAAACTCTGCGTCAACAGCAGACTGATCGATGCGAGCAACCTCAACACCGGTAGACATAGCCTGATTGAAGATTGGGTTGTGCGAAATAGCCACTTAATACCTTTCGATTGGTGAATATCTATTGGAATGTTAAGAAAGTTCTCTGCGAATTTGCTGAATGTGGTCCTTGGAAATCGTGTGACCGCCAGGATGCAACATGAACTCAACCTTGGCGCCTAAATTTTGAAATTCCTTGATTAGCGCATCAACTCGAAACTGTGGCGAATAGGCGTCGGCAGCTCCATTTGCTATCCAAACTCGCTTATTACTAAGGTCTGGGGGCCCCTTCTTAAATGGAGTGTCCTCAAAGACTTTGTTGTTGCCGAGCGCAACTACCCCTTGAACTGAGTCAGGCTCCAGGAGTAAAAGCGATGTAGCAGCATTGGCGCCGTTTGAGAATCCAACTGCATAAACATTGTCTGGATTAAATCCGTACTCGCCCGAAGCCGCCCAAAGAAAGTCAGCAAGTTCAGCAGAATTATCGATTACCTCTTTTTCATCATAGGTATCTTGCTCAATGAGTTTAAAAAAACGATTGGCTCCATCGCTCTTTCTAAGCCCTCTCGGAGATAGCAAATTCGCGTTTGGGTCTAGGGCCCTACCTAAAGGAAGAAGATCAAATTCATCAGCACCAGAACCATGCAAGAGCAAAAATGTCTTATTGCCGGAAATATCTTGGCTAGGCTCCCAGACATGTGGGCGAGATAGATCGCGAGGATTCAAATTACTTAGCCTTACTGACGAACTCTTCTAGCACTTGAGCGGTTGCCGAACAGCCCGAACGGGTTACCCCTAAGTCCATGTAGTCAATTAGTTGGTCCAGGGTGCGAACGCCACCAGATGACTTAACTTTCAGGCGATCGCCAACGGTCTTTTTCATCAGAGCAACGTTGTGGGCGGTGGCACCCTCGTTGGCAAATCCTGTTGAAGTCTTTACGTAGTCTGCTCCTGCGCTTTCAGATAGCTCACAAGCTTTGATAATTTGCTCGTCATTGAGAAAGGCGGTTTCGAAAATAACCTTGACCGATGCCCCGCCGGAATGCGCAGCCTCAACTACCCCGCGAATGTCGCTCTCCACATAATCAAAATCACCCGATAGCAAGGCCGAAACATTTAAAACCATGTCTATCTCGCTTGCTCCGTTCTTAATGGCATCTTGGGTCTCGAAGACCTTGGTTGCAGATGTAGTTGAGCCATGTGGGAAACCAATTACAGTGCAGACATTCACGGTGCTGCCAGATAACGCTTTTGCAGCAACGGCTACGTCCATTGGGCGAATGCAATAGGAAGCAGTATTGAACTTTAGGGCCAATTCAGCACCGGCAGCAACATCGGCATAGGTGAATTCTGGCTTTAAAATTGAATGATCAATGGTTTTGGCAACTTGCTCAAGCGTGTATCCGCGGTATGTCTTACTCATGTATCCAGTCTAAGTTTGTTTTATGCGAGTTGTAGTTACGGTAAAGCCGGGTTCTAAAAAAGGACCACTAATTGAAGCCGCACCCGATGGCTCACTGACCGTCTACCTGTTGCAACGCGCTATTGATGGCGCCGCGAACGAAGGATTAATAGCTCTTTTAGCTAAGCACTACAAGGTTTCAAAATCGAAGGTCACCATAGAATCAGGATTCACCTCAAGAATTAAACGAGTATCAATCGAAAATCACTAAGGATCATCATGCATATTGCAATGGCTAGCGACCACGCCGGTCGCCAACTAAAAGAAGAGATCAAGGCAGCGTTAATTGCATCTGGCCACACCGTTGAAGACTTCGGCACAGATTCAGATGACCCAGCAGACTTGCCAGACCACGTTCTTCCGGCTGCGCTAGCCGTTTCCTCTGGAAAAGCCGATCGTGGAATCTTCGTTGATGGAGTTGGGTACGGCAGCGCGATGATTGCAAACAAAATTCATGGTGTTTACGCTGCGGTCTGCCAAGATTCCTTTTGCGCTGAGCTAGCCAGATCACACTCTGATACAAACGTGCTCTGCCTTGGGGGGAAACTCATAGGCTCAGCCATCGCGCTAGAGATTGTTCGTGTCTGGATGAATACCCAGTGGCTTGGGGACGCGGAACCGAAATACTCCCGAAGGGTACAAAAAGTTATCTCGATAGATTCAAAATATCGAGCCATATAAAAAACACCCTCCCAATTTGGGAGGGTGTTTCAATTGGTGGACCTAAGGGGATTTGAACCCCTGACCCCCTGCATGCCATGCAGGTGCGCTACCAGCTGCGCCATAGGCCCGTGATTACTACCTAAGTAGTATCCCAAGTTTACAACAATTTAGGCAGCTGTTACGGCATCCAGCTTTACCACCGGACAATCCTTCCAGAGGCGCTCCAGTGAGTAATACATGCGGTCTTCCTCGTGCATTATGTGGCAGACAACATCACCAAAATCAAGCAGAATCCAACGTCCTGTCTCTTTTCCTTCTCGGCGAAGATACTTGACCCCAGCCTCAAGCAGCTTGAACTCAATCTCATCGGCAATTGACGCTACCTGGCGCTCGTTTCTGCCTGAGGCCAAAAGGAAGATGTCAGTGAGGGGCATTGGTTCAGTGACATCAATTGCCACTAGGTTCTCGGCCAACTTATCAGCGGCTGCTGAAGCTGCAATATTTGCGATCTGAATTGCTTGTGTGGTTGCGGTCACTTTTTCCTTTGGCTTACTTCAAGATTCCAAGCATAAACGCTGCAAGGACAAGGCCACCTATCGTGACCATCAAAATTGAGAGGGTTAGTGCTACGAATCCGCCACCTTCACCGCGGGCTTTTCGACTTGGCATGATTCCGATTTTTCCTGCGGTATTCACAACACCACTAGCCCTCAGCGGAGCAATGGTAGAAACGTAGCCGGCAACGCTGTCTTGGGCTATGGCTTCATCCACTTCTGCGGCATCAAGAATGGTAGCTATTTCTCCGGTATTGGTTGAAAGATTTGGCAGTTCTATTGAACCTGTCTTCAACATTTCGCCCGTCTCTGAAATAGCAATTGAGATGTTGTCCAATGGTTCAAAGTTGTCGATGATGATTGATGCAGTTTGTGGCTCAATGTTTAGATTTGGCGAAACAGCAAATAATGGTAACTGCGAAGTTATTGGCTCCTCAGCTTCTGCCAAAACCGCTTCATAAGGTTGCGCCGGTGCGCTTTGAATATTCTCTTGTGCAGGGCTTTTAGTCTTGGCATCCGCTGCGGGAGGGGTTGCAACTTTGGGTGCGTAAGGATTTACAATTCCCGTAGTTGAAATTTGAATTACAGATGTTGGTGCCACCTGAACCGAAGTGACCTCTTTTGATACCTCAGACGAATCTTCATTCTCGGCAATTCGGCCCATTTGAACCAATTGACTGTTTGTAAGCGGGGGAAAATTGAAGCTAGATTCAGCCGGAGACGAAGATGTTTCAGGTTCTTTCAAGACTTCTATATCTGACGCCGGAACCTCAACAGCTGCAACAGGTGGAGACACTCGCCCGGTGCGCTCAGCCTCACGCGCGTCACGGCGCGAGACAAATGGCGTATCAGTCATTGCTCCCTTTGTATAGATTGTGCTTTTCAATGTAGTTAATTACCTTTAGCGGCACTAGCCCCTCAAGAGAATCCCCAGAGATAACTTTGGCACGAATTTCACTAGAAGAAACAGCCAAAGCCGGAATCTCTAGCAACGTGACCGCCCCAGCAGGTGATCGCGGCACCTGAAGATCATGGCCAGGGCGAGTAACCCCTACGAAATGGGCTAAATCCCACAAAA
This sequence comes from Actinomycetota bacterium, assembly GCA_046046665.1. Lineage (GTDB taxonomy): Bacteria > Actinomycetota > Actinomycetes > Actinomycetales > Microbacteriaceae > Rhodoluna. Next base: position 24,209 of record JBJOJI010000005.1, on the reverse strand, counting down.
GCTCAGAATCTTTCCAAGTGTTTATTCCGGCTAACGAATCGGCTCCGGTAATAAAGAAAAAACTGGCTTCTGGATGTAACTTTTTCAAATCATTTAGAGTGTCAACCGTGTAGGTGTCGCCACCGCGATCGATATCAACGGTGCTGACCATAAAATCGGGAAAATAGCTGACCGCAAGTTGGGTCATTGCTAAACGGTGATTGGCCGAAGAGAATGCATCTTTTTGCCACGGGTTTCCGGTGGGCACAAAGATTACGGAATCCAGTTCATAAGACTTTGCCACAGCCTCGGCGGCTACAAGATGTCCAAAGTGAATCGGGTCGAAGGTTCCACCCATCACGCCGAGACGAAGATTGCCCATGCGAGATAACTAGGTTTACTCCTAGTGGTGAGCCTTTGAGTCGTCTACCTTGTGCTCGTGGCGGTTAGCCACATCGCGGTAGGACCAGGTAACTAGACCCAAAAGGATGAAAACACCAATGGCGATTACGCCAAAATAAACTGATGGAAAAGGTAGTGTCACGAAGGCTTCGTGCTCACCCTCAGCTGCTGCTGCAAGAATCGCGTTCATTTTTCTCCTAAGAACTATCTCCAGAATAACCTAGGCAAAGCCTAGATTTGGGCAAATTAGGCGCGAACCTGCCCCGAGCCACGTACCAGCCACTTGGTTGTGGTCAGTTCGGGCAAGCCCATTGGCCCACGAGCGTGCAATTTTTGGGTAGAAATACCAACTTCGGCACCAAAGCCAAACTCTCCGCCATCGGTGAACCTAGTTGAGGCGTTTACCATAACTGTTGAGGCATCCACCTCGGCTAAGAATCTTTCAGCATTTTCTACGTTTTCCGTGATGATTGATTCGGTGTGCTTAGTTGAGTACTTGGCAATGTGAGCAAGTGCCTCATCTAGGTTTTCAACAACCTTTACCGCCAGATCTAGGTCGTGGTATTCAGCGGCCCAATCCGCTTCAGTGGCTGGCACGGCCGCAAAGAAATTATCTTGGGTAATTTGATCACCATGAATTGTGACCCCAGAGGCGGCAAGTTTATCTAGAACCGCAGGAAGAATCTTTTCTACCGCAGCCGCGTGAACCAAAAGAGTCTCGGCCGCGTTGCAAACGCTTGGTCGTTGAACTTTTGCATTGTGCACAATTTCTATAGACCAGTCAAGACGCGCTGATTCGTCAATGTAGATGTGAACAACACCATCACCGGTTTGAATTACCGGAACTTTAGCTTCTTGCACAACTTGCTGAATTAAACCGGCTCCACCACGTGGAATCAATACGTCAATTAGCCCAACGGCCTGCATCATTACCGCACCGCCTTCACGACCAAACTCATCAACGGTTTGAATTGCTGCTGAATCAATTCCAGCCAAGGCAAGCGAGTCTTGAAGAAGCTGCACCAAAACGCGGTTAGTGTTTTCGGCGGCGCGACCGCCTCGAAGTACTGTTGCGTTGCCGCTCTTAATAGCCAATGCCGCGATGTCAATTGTTACGTTTGGTCTGGCTTCATAAATCACACCGATAACACCAAGTGGAACTCGAATCTGTGTGAGCTTTAGGGCATTCGGCAAAGACATGCCACGAATGACGTCACCAATAGGATCTGGCAAGCTAATGATTTTTGCCACTGCTTCAGAAATTGCCTGAATGCGTTCATGATTCAAACGCAGACGATCCTGAAGGCTCTCCGTCATGATTTCGGCTTGGGCATTCTGGATGTCAACATTATTGGCGGCAATTATTTCTTCTGCGCGTGCGATTAGCAATAGTGATACTTGTCTCAATGCTTCGTTTTTAGCAGCGGTTGGTGCCTGAGCAAGCGAACTAGCAGCGTTTTTTGCTAGACGAATTTTGTCGATTGCTGAAATCATGCGCGTTCCCTCTTAATTACTTGATTTTGCTTCAAACCAAGTTCCGACTTCGGCCCCATCAAGAGCTAGCGAAACTTGATCAGTGTTGGTTAGCAGAACCGCAATACCCTGCTCAGTGGCAACTCTGGCAGCCGATACCTTGGTTACTGCCCCACCGGTACCAACCTGTGTGCTGCTGCCACCAATTTCTACTTCAGCAAGATCTGAGCCAAATTCCACTTTGTCGATCCTCTTTGCACCAGGTTTTGATGGAGGCATGTCATAAAGGGCGTCAACATCACTAAGCAAAACAAGTGCATCTGCTTCTACAAGCACCGCAACCAGTGCGGCCAATCTGTCGTTATCGCCGAATTTAATTTCGTGCGTTGCCACGGTGTCGTTTTCATTAACAATTGGCAATGCCCGCAGCTTTACAAGACGATCCAAGGTTGCCTTAGCGTTTGCACGGGTTTCTTGAGCCTCGAAATCGCCGGCGGTAAGCAATACTTGCCCGGCAATAATGCTGTGCTTGTCTAGCGAGTCTTGATATCGGGCTATTAATTTGCTTTGACCAACAGAGGCTAACGCCTGCACCGTCGCCAAATCATCTGGTCTTGAATCCAAATTGAATAAAGGAAGTGCTGTGGCAATTGCACCTGAAGTAACCAAAATTACTTCGGTGCCGCGAGCGTGAGATTTAGCAAGCGCATCAACAAGCAGATCAATCTTGCTTTCATTTGCGCCACTGATAGACGACGAGCCAACCTTAACGACGACTCGCTTGGCTTTGGCCAATTCGCTTCTGTCTCTAAGAGCCACTTACTGTTCCTTTTCGAAATCCTCAGGTGCAGACCAGAGCCCAGCCTTGCCCTCTTTTGCCATTTCATCACGCAGTGCCGCTTTAGCGTCCATGCGTTCCTTGTACGTTGCGCGACGTTCTTTTGTGGTGCGTCGCTCACGTTGATCCATGCGTGCGTCTGTTCCACGCGGGCCAGCAATTAGCTCACCAGCTGATGCAATGGTTGGTTCCCAGTCAAAGATGATTCCCTGACCCGGTCCAATAACAACAGTCGAACCAGCTTGGGCACCAGACTTGAACAACTGATCTTCGAGACCAATTTTGGCAAGACGGTCAGCCAAGTAACCAACAGCTTCTTCGTTGGCAAAGTTGGTTTGCTGAACCCAACGCTCAGGCTTTACGCCAAGTACCCGGAAGATATCCTCGTCGCCAACGTGCTCTTTGAAAATTTCAAACTTGTTTTCGTCACGCTTTTGCTGCATCAACTGAATGCGCGGCTTTACTGGCTCTTGGCCTTTTTCGCGACGGGCATCTTCAACTAATTGAGCGAGGGCAAAATTTAATTCGCGAAGACCGGCGTGACTAACTGCCGAAATAATGAACACACGATAGCCGCGAGCCTCAAGATCTGGCTTTACAAATTCTGCAAGTTCAAGGGCATCAGGCACATCAGCCTTATTCAAGGCAATCAATTGTGGTCGCTTAGTTAGAGGAGTCTGACCTTCAGGTACCTCGTAAGCATCAAGTTCTTTCAGGATCTTATCTAGATCTGTAAGCGGGTCACGATTTGGTTCAAGGGTTGCGCAGTCAATTACGTGAAGCAGGGCCGCACAGCGTTCTACGTGGCGCAAGAATTCAAGACCAAGCCCCTTGCCTTCACTGGCACCCTCAATTAGCCCTGGAACATCGGCAATGGTGAATCTAGAATCACCTGCTTGAACCACTCCTAAGTTTGGGTGCAAGGTTGTAAATGGATAGTCAGCAATTTTTGGTCGCGCGGCACTAAGTGCGGCAATCAAAGAAGACTTTCCGGCACTTGGGTAACCAACCAAGGCAATATCTGCAACAGTCTTGAGCTCCAGAATAATGTCGCCACGCCACCCGGGTACTCCGAATAGTGCAAAACCTGGAGCCTTACGTTTGGTGCTTGCCAGTGCAGCGTTACCTAAACCGCCCATGCCACCCTCGGCGATTACCAGTTCCATTCCTGGTTCGTCGAGATCGGCAATGAACTTACCGCGAGAATCTTTTACAACGGTTCCAACCGGTACCGAAAGCTGCAAGCTTTCACCGTGAAAACCGTTTCGGTAATCGCCGGCACCGTCGCCGCCGTCACCACCTTGACGATGTGGGTGAAAGTGAAAATCTAAAAGTGTGGTGACGTTTGGATCTGAGATCAGCGATATGCTTCCGCCTTTGCCACCATCGGCACCATCTGGTCCGCCAAGGGGCTTAAATTTTTCACGGTGAACTGACACACAACCATCGCCCCCGTCGCCCGCGCGAACGTGCAGAGTGACCTGATCAACGAATTGAATCATGGTGCCCTCCTTAGTTTCGTTTGAGATTTATGGATTGTGTCTAAGAAACAGGAAAGGCGAGCCAAAGGCTCGCCTCCCTAGAAAATTGTGTTGGCCCTTAAGCGGCCTCAACGATGTTTACAACGCGACGGCCACCCTTGGTGCCGAACTCAACTTTGCCAGCTGCAAGCGCGAACAAGGTGTCATCCTTGCCCTTGCCAATGTTTGCACCGGGGTGGAAGTGAGTGCCGCGCTGACGCACGATGATCTCGCCTGCGTTTACTTCTTGACCTGCGTAACGCTTAACGCCTAGGCGCTGTGCGTTTGGGGTGGAACTAACACCTTTTTTGGAAGCCATTTTGAGTCAGTCCTTTACTTAATCTCTTTGACCTGAACGCGAGTTAGTTCCGCACGGAAACCCTGGCGTTTCTTGTAACCGGTCTTGTTCTTGTACTTCTGGATGATGATCTTTGGGCCACGAAGGTCGTTTAGAACCTCAGCTGTGACTTTTACCTTTGCAAGCGCTGCTGCATCAGTTGTGACCTTATCGCCGTCAACTAGAAGAAGAGCCGGAAGCTCAATCTTTCCGTTAGCGTCAGCCTTAATACGGTCAAGAGTCACGATGGTGCCTACTGAAGAGTCACGATGGTGCCTACTGACACCTTCTCTTGACGGCCGCCTGCGCGGACTACTGCGTAAACCACAGATCTACCCTTTGTTCGAAAGTCTTATTTTTGATGCTCTAGCGGAAACCCAGCAGGCAACAAGGATTTAGTCTACATTGCGAATTTGCTGGGGTCAAACCCTTTTGGCCAGTAATTTGCTAGCCGACAGACACATTTCCGCCGCTGGTTGCACGGCGAGGCTTGCGACGGCCTTGACCCGGGGCCTTCGGCTCAGGAAGCGCGTCAAGTACGGCTTCAAGAAGCTTTTCTGTGCCCTCGGCGGCTTCTGGCTCCCCCACTGATTTCACCGGTGGCAACGTAATTGGTGAGCTTTCGCCGGCCGCTTCGTGAGCTGCAACGGTGGAAGCGGCAATCTGAGTCATAACACTATTTATTTCCACGGCTCGCTCGGCAGTTACAACCTTTACGGTTTCCTGCTTCTGATTGCGATCACGGTTTTTCTTTTTGCCCTGGCCCTGCTGCCCCTGGTTACTTCCAGACTTTTGGTCATCGGCGTTTTGGTGCTTAGAGCGCATGATTGGTTCATGGTGCACCACAACCCCTCGACTAGCACAAGCTTCGCAAGGCTCGCTGAAGGCCTCAAGTAGCCCAATGCCCAACTTTTTGCGAGTCATCTGCACTAAACCAAGAGAAGTAACCTCGGCCACCTGGTGTTTGGTGCGATCGCGGCTTAGGCATTCCATTAGGCGGCGCTGAACCAAATCGCGGTTTGACTCTAGAACCATGTCAATAAAGTCAACGACGATAATTCCACCGATATCGCGAAGACGAAGCTGGCGAACGATTTCTTCGGCCGCTTCCAAGTTGTTCTTGGTCACAGTTTCTTCAAGGTTTCCACCGGAACCAACAAACTTTCCAGTGTTCACGTCAACCACAGTCATTGCCTCGGTGCGGTCAATAACCAATGAACCACCGGATGGTAGATAAACCTTGCGCTCAAGTGCCTTAGCAATTTGCTCGCCAACTCGGTATTCATCAAAAACGTCTTTGTGGCCTTCGTGCTTAACAACTCTTTCAAGCAAATCTGGCGCAACAGAGGCTAGGTACTCCTCGATAACTTCACGAGCATCTTCACCAGAGATAACCATTTTTTGGAAATCTTCGTTGAATACATCACGAACAATCTTTACCAAAAGATCAGGCTCGCTGTGCAGTAGCACCGGTGCCTGGCCCTTTTCAACCTTCTTGCTGATTGCTTCCCACTGCTGCTGAAGTCGTTGAACATCTAGCGTTAGCTGTTCTTCAGTGGCACCCTCGGCTGCGGTTCTAACAATCACACCGGCATCTTCAGGAAGAATCTCTTTCAAAATTTTCTTCAGTCGGGCACGCTCAGAATCAGGCAGCTTGCGTGAGATTCCGTTCATCGATCCGTTTGGAACGTACACCAGGTAACGACCAGGCAGTGAAACCTGGCTGGTTAGGCGGGCTCCCTTTTGACCTACTGGGTCTTTGGTTACCTGCACCAAGACGGTGTCGCCGGATTTCAGTGCCAACTCGATGCGACGAGGCTGGTTGCCGGTTTCTGCAAGCTCCCAGTCAACCTCACCAGAGTAAAGAACTGCATTGCGACCGCGACCAACATCAACGAACGCGGCCTCCATAGATGGAAGAACATTCTGAATCTTGCCCAGGTAAACATTGCCAATCAGCGAAGCTTCTGAAGCTTTCGCCACATAGTGCTCAACAAGGATTCCGTCTTCAAGTACACCAATTTGGATTTTTCCGTCTTTTGAACGAACAACCATGGTGCGATCCACTGCCTCGCGGCGAGCTAAAAACTCAGACTCAGTAATGGTTGTGCGGCGACGACCAGCATCGCGACCATCGCGGCGACGTTGCTTTTTAGCTTCAAGACGAGTTGAACCTTTTACGCGGGTTGGCTCATTGCTTGGCGCTTTTGGTTCGCGAGGTGTGCGAACCTTGACCACAACATTTGGCGCAGCGTTTGGATCTACATCTACAGACTCGCCTGCGCGGCGACGTGAACGTCTGCGCAGGTGTGAATCATCAGAAGACTTGTCGTTGGCAATTCCCTTTGCCGAAACCTTGGGTGTTGGCAAATCTGGTGCCATAAACATTAGCGAGGTTGCCGAAAGCGGTGCAGCTACCGGAGCCAATCCGGCTTGGGGGCTAGTTTTTGACTCTGAGGTTTTGTCTGCGGTATCTTTTTCTGCTTTAGCCTTTGCTCCGCGCTTAGCCGGAGCCTTCTTTGTGGCCTTCTCTAAAACTTCATCAACTGAAACAGGTGCCTTTGCTGGTTTTTTAGCGGGGGCTTTCTTGGCTACAGGTTTTTTGTCGGCAACTTCTGCTTCGGCTACAACTTTTTTGGTTGCACGGGCACGAGTTGGTTTCTTCTCTGCGGGTACGTTTGAATCTTCGTTTTTCACCATTTCTGGTGCACTCCAAGCTGCCTCACCTAGGCCACACTCACTAGGCCCTGAGGCTTGAATCCTTGCTGATCACGTTTGTGAACAACCAAAACTATCTGCGAGCAACATCTTTTGCGGCTATCGCTGCCTTGAGATCAATGATGATCCGGTCTTATGCGTTCTAAGCGCTTGGTTCTCGCTAAATCTTTAGTCGATTCCGGTGTGGCGGCCTCAACTGCTCTAAGTATGACACTCGACCACTGAAAAGTCATCAATTTGGCGTGTCATACTGGATTTATGAGTGCACTAAAGCAGCCAGAAGGCATCACTTTGGAGCCAACCCGCGGGTTTGCCATTACCTTGATTTGGACTGGCCTACTGGGCTGGTTTGCAGCATTTTCACTTGTTTTGGAACGAATTCACGTTGCAACCAACCCCAACGCAACTTTGAGCTGCGATCTAAATCCTTTTATTTCTTGTAAATCAGTTATGTTGACTCCGCAGGCCTCCCTATTTGGATTCCCAAATCCACTGATAGGTTTGGCGGCCTTTGTCGCGCCTATAGCTGTTGGAGTTGCAATTCTTGCTGGTGCAAAATTTGCTGCTTGGTTCTGGAGAATTTTTTCTTTTGGAATCACCGGCGGATTCTTGTTCGTGCTTTGGCTTTGGGTTCAAAGCACTTTCGTGATTGGGGTGCTTTGCCCTTATTGCATGGTTGCCTGGGCGGCAATGGTTCCACTGTTTTGGAAAGTCATTTTATTTGGAACAAAAGACGGCTTCATCGATACCCCACTTAAATTTGTGGATTTCTTTGATCGCGCATATGACAAGTCATGGGTTTTCACGCTGGTCACCGAAGCAATTGTTATTGCCGTGATTATTGTGCGCTTCTGGCCTATGTGGCCAGCTCTCTGGAGCTAGAACCAGAGCAGTTGATTCATCAACTGCGGTTAAAACCAGAGCCCGAGCTCTCGAGCAGCTGATTCTTCAGAATCGGAACCGTGCACAAGATTCTGTTGAACTTTTAGACCCCAATCGCGGCCAAGGTCTCCACGAATAGTGCCAGGCGCGGCAACAGTTGGATCAGTTGCACCAGCCAGTGATCTAAAGCCTTCAATCACTCTATTTCCCTCAAGCTTGATAGCCACCACATCACCCGAAGACATAAATTCAACAAGAGGCTCGAAAAATGGCTTGCCCTCGTGCTCTGCGTAGTGGGCATGCAGTAATTCTTTGGATGGAGTGAACTTCTTTAGATCGGCTACTTCGTACCCTTTAGCCTCTAAACGAGAAATGATCTGGCCAATTAAATTGCGCTTTACTGCGTCTGGCTTCAATAGAACCAAAGTCTGCTGGGTAGAACTAAAAGTCATTTATTTCTCCTCTGTTGCTGCTTTTGAGTCAAGTACCGCTCTTGCTTTATCAATTGTGCCACCGGCAAACATAGCCCAAGCCCAAAGACATAAGAAGACTCCGCCAAGAACGTACATTAGGGGAACCCAGATTCCCAGTGAAACTACCACCAACTGAAGAAGCCAGCCCCAGGCATACGAAAACTTTTTTCCCAAGACCGCGGGTGTCACCATTAATAAAAATGTGAGACTAAGCCCAACTGCCCAAACGGTTGGACCATCGGCAACCTTTAGGCCAAACGCAACCAACATGGCAAAGAAAACAACGCCTGATTCAAATACCATCAGCATTGAGCTGAGTGCGCGCTTTGTTGAACGATTACGCATCTTGTTCCGCCTCTATTTGCTTTAATTTTAGAACTTGGCCAACCAAAGTAATTGATCCGGTTACCACAATTGCCGATGCCTGCGACGGCGGAAGTAACTTTGCAGCCTCTGCCAATGCCCACTGCGGGTTTGCCTGAACTTTAACGCGATCGCTTCCGAATATTTCTATGGCTAATTCGGCAAGCTCTTGGGCTGGAATAGCGCGTGCAGACTCTGACTGGGTGATGATGAATTCAACAAAAGAGTCATCCAGAATCTCAAGCAAGGCACGAGCGTCTTTCTCGGCCAGGATCGAAATTATGCCCACGGAATAAGGAGCGCCAAATGACTCTTTGAGTGCCTTAGTCAACGATCTAGCACCTTCTGGGTTGTGTGCGGCATCAAGAATAGTTAGCGGATCACGGCTTACTACCTGCAAACGCCCAGGTGAAGAAAAATCAGCAAAAGATGCTCGAACCACGTCGTCCATAATTCTTTGAGCCGCACCACCAATAAAAGCCTCAACCGCAGCAACTGCCAAAGCTGCGTTTTCTGCTTGATACCCGCCGTGAACCGGAAGATTCAAATCGGAATATTCACCAACGGCACTTCGAATGGAAACAGTTTGACCCAATTTATTTGGCTGGGCTTCGGTAACAGCAAAATCTGTTCCGTAGGTAAGAAACTTTTCCGCAATTTGAGCGGACTTGGTCGAAAGAATCTTCAACGCATCTGCTGGCTGTGAGGCACTGAGCACGATTGCGCCAGGTTTGATAATTCCAGCTTTCGTAGTTGCGATCTCTTCAACGGTGGTACCAAGGCGGTCCATGTGATCAAGTGCAATTGGCGTGAACACGGCAACATCACCATCGGCAACATTTGTGGAATCCCACTCTCCGCCCATTCCTACTTCAAGAACCAGAACATCAACCGGTGCGTCTGCAAAAATTGCAAAACCTAAGACTGCAAGAACTTCAAAGAAAGTTAGAGCATCATCACCTGCGGCCTCAAGTTCGGCATCAACCAAACCAACTATGGGTTCAATTTCTGTCCATACGTTAGAGAGACGTTCGTCAGATACCGGCTCGCCATCAAGCGACATTCTTTCGTTCAACTTGACTAGGTGTGGGCTAGTAAATCTTCCGGTGCGCAGCCCGTGTTCACGAAGAAGTCTTTCAATGAAACGGCTGGTGCTGGTCTTGCCGTTGGTTCCAGTGACGTGAATAACACGATAAGCCTTTTGTGGATCTCCGAGCAATGTAGCCAACCGTGCTGTTGGCTCTAATCGAGGGCGAATTTTATTTTCTGGCACGCGAGCCAGAAGTGCATCTTCAACCTCTTTAGCTTTTAGTGCCCAGTAGTGCTCTTCGCTTAGGTTTTCGATCACTTCGCCGCCACTACAGCCACGTGAACCTCAACCTGCTGCCCCTCGCCCACAGCAACTGCGTTTGTGAGTGCACCCGAACTAACGGTTTCTAGCTCCAAAGTTAAAGTTTCACTCTTGACTAACTCTGAATGCTCTGCAACGGCTGCAAGCACGTCATCGGTGGCTTTCAAAGTCAACTTGATACGATCACTGACGTCAAAGTTGGCGTCTTTGCGTGCCGACTGAACAGCACGAATAACATCGCGGGCAAGGCCCTCGGCGGCAAGTTCAGCAGAGACGCGGCCATCTAGAATCAAGAACCCGCCAGAAGGAAGAATTCCAATGTGATCTGTAACTTCAGTTTCATCGGCAGAAGTAGAAGTGTCAGCCACCAAATCAATTTCGTATTCGCCCTCAACGAGAGCAATTCCGCCAACAACTACCAATCCATCAACCTCAGACCAGTCGCCCGCCTTTGCAGACTGAATTACAGTCTGGACGCTCTTACCAATTCGTGGACCAGCTGCCCTGGAATTAACGGTGAGACGTTTAATGACACCAAACTCGGTTGTTGAATCTAGTGAGAGTTCAACAAGTTCAACTGCCTTAACATTTAGTTCCTCAGCAATGATGTCGGCAAACTGCTTAAGCGCAGAAGCGTTCTTAGTGACCACCGTCAATTTAGCTAGCGGCAAACGCACCCGGAGCCCCGATGCCTTGCGAAGACTTGAAGCAACAGAACTTACGGTACGCACCTGATCCATAGCCTCAACTAGAGCAGCGTCATGCGGCAACTCACTGGCATTTGGCCAAGACTCTAAGTGCACGCTGCGCCCACCGGTAAGGCCACGCCAAATTTCTTCAGTGACCATAGGAAGCAAAGGTGCTGCAACGCGCGAAACTATCTCGAGCACTGTGTACAAGGTGTCGAACGCTTCAGCTGAGCCGTCCCAGAAGCGATCACGTGAACGTCGCACATACCAATTGGTTAGAACATCAGCAAAGTCTCTCAGGCTGGCAGCGGCTGAGTAAGAATCAAACTTATTTAGGTGAGATTCAACATCAGTAACCAGGTCATGAGTCTTTGAAAGGAGATATCGATCAAGAAGGTCTTGGCTTTGGGTAGACCACTTTGCTTCGTATCCGGAAGCATTTGCATATAGCGAGAAGAAATACCAAGTGTTCCAGAGTGGCAGAAGAACCTGACGCACACCTTCGCGAATTCCCTGCTCTGTAACAATCAAGTTTCCGCCGCGAAGAATTGGGCTAGACAGTAAGAACCAACGCATGGCATCAGCACCATCGCGATCAAAAACTTCATTAACGTCTGGATAGTTGCGCAACGACTTTGACATTTTTTGTCCGTCGTTTCCCAGAATAATTCCATGAGAAATTGCAGCTTTAAATGCCGGGCGATCAAATAATGCGGTTGATAAAACGTGCAGTGTGTAAAACCAACCACGGGTCTGACCAACGTATTCAACGATGTAGTCGCCCGGATTGTGAGTTTCAAACCATTCACGGTTTTCAAACGGATAGTGCGACTGCGCAAATGGCATTGAACCTGATTCAAACCAGCAGTCAAGAACTTCGGGCACTCGGCGCATAGTTGACTTACCGGTTGGGTCATCGGGGTTTGGCCTGGTTAGTTCGTCAATTACTGGGCGGTGGAAGTCTGATGGGCGCACTCCAAAGTCACGCTCCAGCTCCTCCATTGATCCGTACACGTCAATGCGCGGGTAGTTAGGGTCATCTGAACGTTTTCTAGCCACTTACCAAAAGAACCGTCTTTGGTGTGATCTGGAGTCCAATCAATTTGCTGATTTAGCTCCAGCATGCGATCGCGCAGTTTTGTGGTTTCAACAAACCAAGATGAAACCGCTTTATAGATCAGCGGGTTTTTACAGCGATAGCAATGTGGGTACGAGTGCTCATATGAAGCCTGACGCAAGACTCGCCCTGCAGTTTTTAGGTGCTGCGAAATTGGCTTATTTGCCTCGAATACGTGCTGACCTTCAAAGTCGGTCACTATCGAATTGAATTCACCGCGTTCGTTAATTGAGACATAGGTAGGAATTCCAGCTTCGTTACAAACCCTTTGGTCATCTTCACCATATGCAGGAGCTTGGTGCACAATTCCTGTGCCATCGCCTTCACCAACGTAGTCGTCGACCAAAATCTGCCAAGCGTTATCGGTGTTGAATTTTTCGGAATCAACGTAGTAATCAAAAAGGCGATCGTATTTAATTCCGGCTAGCGCGCTACCCGGCAGAGTTTCGACTATTGCAGCTGTGACGTCTTCAGCAGATTCATAACCAAGGTCCTTTGCGAAATTGGCAACCAAAGACTTAGCAAGCAAGTACCTCGTGCCCGCTTCTCCTCCATCGCCTGCGCCAGCCGATCCGGCAACGACTACCGCGTAATCAATCTTTGGTCCAACTGCCAAAGCAAAATTTGTTGGCAATGTCCAAGGAGTTGTTGTCCACGCAAGCAAACGAACGCCTTCGAGCTTCTGGCCTGCTGAGACAGGAAAAGTGACAGTAAGGGTTTGGTCTTGACGATTCTTATAAACATCGTCGTCCATGCGCAGCTCGTGGTTCGAAAGCGGAGTTTCACAGCGCCAGCAGTAGGCCAAAACTTTGAAGCCCTCGTAAATTAGGCCCTTCTTATACAGCTCACTGAAAGCCCAAAGCACGCTCTCGGTGTAGTTGGTGTCTAAAGTCTTGTAGTCGTTATCAAAATCAACCCAGCGAGCTTGGCGGGTCACATATGAGCGCCACTCTTCGGTGTACTTCAATACCGATGTCTTGCAGTAAGCGTTGAACTTATCGATACCGTATTTTTCAATTTCTGGGCGACCCGAGATACCCAGCTGACGCTCTGCCTCTACTTCGGCTGGAAGCCCGTGGGTATCCCAACCAAAACGACGCTCAACGCGGTATCCCTGCATGGTCTTGAAGCGCGGAACCATGTCTTTGGCGTAGCCGGTAAGTAGGTGGCCGTAGTGCGGCAAGCCATTGGCAAACGGCGGGCCGTCATAAAATACGAATTCCTCGGCATTTGCTGCGCTGCGCTGGTCAATTGAGGCCTGAAAGGTGTCATCCTTGGCCCAAAAGTCCAAAATTTGCTCTTCAACGGCCGGAAAACTAGGGCTTGGGTTTACACCCTCGCTGGCAGGCTTGGTTGAGGCTTGATTCTTGGGGTACATGCACGGCTTTCTGGGCAGTCAGGCAAAAGGGTTTCCGTATCTAATGTTAACCTGTTACAAACCCCTTTCTTGGAGACTTTTAGCGTGAATACTGCCCAATCCAGCTTCTCAAGCCACATCCTGGCACCCGCCGACGCACCCGAGAAGGTTTCGGTAGAAGGGCTAGAGCAAAAATGGGGTCTGGTCTGGGAGAACGATGGCGTTTACCGCTTCCGTCGCGAGGCAAATCGTGAAGATATCTACTCGATCGATACCCCGCCGCCAACCGCTTCAGGCTCATTGCACGTAGGTCACGTTTTTAGCTACACCCACACCGATGTTGTTGCTCGCTTCAAACGCATGAGTGGCTTTGAGGTTTATTACCCAATGGGCTGGGACGACAATGGTCTACCTACCGAGCGACGCGTGCAGAACTACTACGGTGTTCGCTGCGACCCAACACTTCCTTATGTCGAAGGATTCAAACCCCCATTTGAAGGTGGCGATAACAAGTCTTCAAAAGCCGCCGATCAGGTGCCTATTTCGCGTCGCAACTTCATTGAGTTGTGCGATGTTTTGACGGTAGAAGACGAGAAGCAGTTTGAAAACCTGTGGCGTAAATTAGGTCTTTCAGTTGACTGGACTCAGACCTACCAAACCATTTCACCTGCAGCGATTGCAGTTTCTCAAAAAGCATTCTTGAATAACCTGGCTCGCGGTGAGGCATACCAATCAATGGCACCAACACTGTGGGATGTAACTTTCCGCACCGCGGTGGCTCAGGCAGAGCTAGAGGATCGCGAACAACCAGGCGCCTACCACAAGGTTGGTTTTGACGGCCCCGATGGAAAAGTTTTCATCGAAACCACTCGACCAGAGCTACTGCCCGCATGTGTTGCACTAGTGGCAAATCCAGAAGATGACCGCTATAAGCACCTGTTTGGCAAGACCGTCAAGACTCCCCTCTTTGATGTAGAGGTACCTGTGGTTGCTCACCGCCTTGCTCAAATCGACAAAGGCTCTGGAATCGCAATGATTTGTACTTTTGGTGATGTGACTGACATCATCTGGTGGCGCGAACTTGATCTTCCTAACCGAGCGATCATCGGCTGGGATGGCAGAATCATCGAAGAAATGCCAGACGCAATTGTCTCTGCACGCGGTAAAGAAATTTACGCAGATCTTGTTGGCAAAACCATTTTCTCGGCGAAGCAGCGCATTGTTGAACTTCTTCAAGAGTCCGGCGACATGATTGGTGAACCAAGACCTATCAGCCACGATGTGAAATTCTTTGAAAAAGGCGATAAGCCACTTGAGATCGTTTCCACCCGCCAGTGGTACATCCGAAACGGAGGCCGCGATGCCGAACTTCGTGATCGCCTTATCGCAATGGGTAAAGATCTGAACTTTGTTCCAGACTTCATGCGAGTTCGTTTTGAAAACTGGGTAAACGGCCTAACCGGTGACTGGCTTATTTCACGCCAGCGATTCTTTGGTGTGCCGATTCCTGTTTGGTATCAACTGGATGCAAATGGTGATGCAAACTATGAGGCACCTTTGGTGCCTGCGATTGAGTCTCTGCCGGTTGATCCTTCATCAGATGTTCCAGCTGGATTCACAGAGTCACAGCGAGGTGTAGCCGGCGGCTTCATCGGCGAGATGGACATCATGGACACCTGGGCCACATCTTCACTTACCCCACAACTTGCCGGTGGCTGGATCGAAGACCCAGAGAAGTTTGCCAAGGTATTCCCTTACGACTTGCGCCCACAGGGCCAAGACATCATTCGAACCTGGCTTTTCTCGTCTCTTCTTCGCGGCGAACAGGAACATGGCCAATTGCCTTGGAAGAACGCGGCTATATCGGGTTGGATTCTTGATCCAGACCGCAAGAAGATGTCTAAATCAAAGGGAAACGTAGTTGTTCCGGCTGAACCAATTGACAACCACGGAGCTGACGCAGTGCGATACTGGGCCGCTTCTGCACGTCTAGGCACCGATGCTGCTTTTGATGAAGGTCAGATGAAGGTTGGTCGCCGTCTTGCAATCAAACTTTTGAATGCTGCCAAGTTTGCTCTTTCTTTTGAAGTTCCAACTGGAGCAACTGAAGTAACTGAGCCACTGGATCAGGCAATGCTTTTGGCGCTTGCCGATGTGGTTCGCGACGCCACTGTTGCATTCGAAAACTATGACCACACCAAAGCTCTTGAGCTGGCCGAGAAGTTCTTCTGGACATTCACCGACGACTACTTGGAACTAGTCAAAGAGCGCGCCTATAACGCAGAGGGAACAGCAACGGCTGCTCAGCAGGCCTCGGCGGCGATCGCCCTTCGCAAAGCCTTGCACGTAATGCTGCGCCTGTTTGCACCGTTCTTGCCTTTTGCAACTGAAGAAGTTTGGGGTTGGTGGCAAAAGAGCACCGGTTCAATTCACCGTGCAGCTTGGCCAGTGACTGAAGAACTAACTTCAGGACTAGACGAGGGTAACGCCGGTCTACTTGAACTTGCTTCTATTTCAGTTGGCGGAGTTAGAAAGGCAAAGTCTGACGCAAAGGCTTCAATGAAGGCTGCTGTCGAATCAGCCGTTATTGAGGCACCCGCTGCTGTATTGACCAGCTTGCGACTTCTGGAGACCGACTTGAAGTCAGTTGGAAAAATTCAAAACCTAAGCTATGCCGAGGGTGAAGAAGTTGCAATGACGCAAATTATTTTGGTAGAGGTTACCGAAGGTTAATTCTTTTTAGACTTAACCAACCCCAAACTAGCAAGCCTGCAATTAGCGCCCAAAACGCTGATCCGATTGAAAACGCAGATAAGCCGGAAGCAGTGACTAAGAAAGTCACCATGGCTGGCAGTCTAAGTTCAACAACCTCAACTGCAGAGCTGAGCGAACTAATGATGGTGCCAATTAGAGCAATACCTGCTGCTGCCAAAACTAATTCGCGAGGCGCCTGCAAAACAAAGGCAACGGTAATGCCGGCAAGCAGCGCAATCAAGATGTAAACATAGCCACCGTAAACAGAAGACAACCAACGTCTCTTCGGGTCTTTGTGTGCGTGGTCATTTGCGTTTAGAGCTGCGGTAATTGCAGCAAGGTTCATTGAAAACCCACCAAAGAATCCGGCCACGATCGCGGCAATTCCTGTGCTGGCCATTACCGGCTTAAATGGCACTTCGTAACCAAAACTCTTCATGATTGCAATGCCAGGAATGTTCTGACTTGCCATAGTTACCAGATACAACGGAATTGCAATACCAAAAATAGCTGCAGCATCAAAGGTTGGCACCACTAATTCAACAGTGGGCAAAATTTCTGTCGGGTCTACTGAGATACCTAAAGAAATAGCGGTTGAGGCAAAGATAATTACCATAGCCACCGGGGTAGCCCATATTGTTGCGTACTTATAAAGCACAAGCCAAACCACTAGCCCTGGCAATACCAACCAAGGAAAATCTGTAGCAGATTTGAATGGTGCAATGCAAAAGTTGAAAATAACTCCGGCCAGCATGGCAGATGCAATTGGTTTGGGAATGGAAGAAACTAAACGTCCAAGGGCTGGCCACAGTCCGGTAAGAAGCAAGAGCGCCCCAGTAACAATAAAGGCGCCCACTGCGCTAGAAAAAGGTAAGCCAATTGAACCAGAAGAAATAAGCAGTGCGGCCCCCGGTGTGCTCCAAACAATACTGATTGGCATCTTGTACTTGGTGCTAAGCAAAATTGAAAGAATTCCATAGAAGGCAATCAGCACAACAATGGCCGAGGTTGTTTGTGATTTTGTTGCACCTAGCGAAGTGAGTGCCGCAAGCACTAATCCGGCGCTGGCGGCAGTGCCGGTGATAGAGGCAACAGTGCCGGCAAGAAGTGGTGCACGATGATCAGCAAAGCTGCCGCTTTTAGACATTTAAACTAGGCAGACTTTTCTCGACGAGAATTCTTGAAAGGAACGGTTTGAGGTTCTGCTCCATCAAGAACAACAGCCTTGGTGATTTTTACAATCCCCTGCTCTTCACTACCCGGAATGTCAAACATAACCGGACCAAGAATCTCTTCCATAATTGCTCGAAGACCGCGTGCTCCGGTTTCGCGCTCAATTGCCTTGTCGGCTATCGCCTCAAGTGCAGCCTTATCGAACTCGAGCTCAAAGCCATCAAGCTCAAACATGCGCTGATACTGCTTCACCAAAGCATTTTTTGGTTCGGTAAGAATCTGCATAAGTGCTGGGCGGTCTAGCGGCGTAACCGTTGCAATAACTGGAAGACGGCCAATGAACTCTGGAATCAAACCAAATTTGCGAAGATCTTCTGGCTGAACCTCGTTGAATATTTCAATGTCATCGTTTTTGCCAGATATTGGCGCGCCAAAGCCAATACCTTTCTTTCCAGCACGCTGGGAAATAATTTCCTCAAGTCCAGCGAAAGCGCCTGCAACAATAAACAAAACGTTGGTTGTGTCTATCTGAATGAATTCCTGTTGTGGGTGTTTGCGCCCACCCTGTGGCGGCACAGAAGCAACTGTTCCTTCAAGTATCTTTAGCAATGCTTGCTGTACTCCCTCGCCCGAAACATCTCGAGTGATTGACGGGTTTTCAGCTTTGCGTGAGATCTTGTCAATTTCATCTATGTAGATGATTCCGGTTTCGGCACGCTTAACGTCAAAATCAGCAGCCTGCAGAAGCTTAAGCAAAATGTTTTCCACGTCTTCACCCACATAACCGGCCTCGGTAAGTGCGGTGGCATCTGCAACTGCAAAAGGAACATTGAGACGCTTCGCCAAAGTTTGAGCCAGGTAGGTCTTACCGCAACCGGTTGGGCCCATCATCAAAATATTTGACTTTGCGATTTCAATTGAATCGTGATCTTTACCTGCTGAAGTTAAAGTGCCACGCGAGCGCAGGCGCTTGTAGTGGTTATAAACCGCGACAGAAAGTGCCTTCTTGGCCTGATCTTGGCCAATTACGTATTCGTCAAGAAATCCCTTGATTTCGCGGGGTTTAGGTAAGTCAATATCTTCGACCGTCTTGGTAACCTCACCAAGCTCTTCTTCGATGATCTCGTTGCAAAGCTCTATGCATTCATCACAAATATAGACACCTGGGCCGGCAATTAGCTTGCGCACCTGCTTTTGGCTCTTTCCGCAGAAAGAACACTTAAGTAGGTCACCTGATTCGCCGAGCTTAGTCATGTAAAAACCCTATGCGCAGAAGCCAAAAAAGCGGATGAGCCTCGCCCATCCGCTTTTTAGTAGTTTTTCCTTATGCGTTTTTTCGTGAGGTCAGAACCTGGTCAATTAGTCCGTATTCCAGAGCCTCTGGGGCGGTAAGAATCTTGTCGCGGTCGATGTCTTTATTGACCTCGGCCACCGAGCGCTTGCTGTGCTTCGACAAAGTTGCCTCTAGCCACTCGCGTAAGCGCATTATTTCTTTGGCTTGAATCTCAATATCTGATGCCTGACCTCTACCAGAATCGCCCGATGATGGCTGGTGAATCAAAACACGGGCGTTTGGCAAAGCCAAGCGCTTTCCAGGTGTGCCGGCGGCCAGCAATACTGCCGCAGCTGATGCTGCCTGGCCGAGGCACACTGTTTGAATCTGTGGCCGAATGTACTGCATGGTGTCATAGATGGCAGTCATGGCAGTAAATGACCCGCCTGGAGAGTTGATGTACATGGTGATGTCACGGTCTGGGTCTTGTGACTCAAGAACCAACAACTGCGCCATGATGTCGTCAGCTGATGCATCATCTACCTGAACACCAAGAAATACAATGCGGTCTTCGAAAAGCTTGTTATACGGGTCTTGGCGCTTGAAACCGTATGAGGTGCGCTCTTCAAAGGTAGGAAGAATGTACCTGGCATCTGGGCTCTGGAAAACGTTGTGATTTGGGTTTGTCATGAGTGTCTTCCTTATTTACTTCCAACGCCGGTGGCGCTTGCCGCGTACTTTTGGATGTGGTCTATAAAGCCATACTCAAGTGCTTCTTCAGCGCTAAACCAGCGATCGCGGTCTCCATCTTGCATGATCTGCTCAAGAGACTTTCCAGTCTGCTCTGCGGTGATGGAGGCCAACTGACGCTTCATAGACATAATCAACTCCGCCTGAGTCTGTATGTCTGACGCGGTGCCACCGAATCCGCCGTGTGGCTGGTGAAGTAGAACACGTGTGTTTGGGGTGGCATATCGCTTGCCCTTGGTGCCCGATGAAAGCAAGAACTGGCCCATAGAGGCACACATTCCAATACCAACTGTGACTATGTCGTTTGGCACGTATTGCATGGTGTCGTAAATGGCCATGCCGGCGGTGATTGATCCACCTGGTGAGTTGATGTAAAGGTAGATGTCCTTCTGAGAGTCTTCAGCGGCAAGCAGCAGAATCTTTGCACAGATTTCGTTTGCCATGTCGTCTCTAACTTCAGTGCCAAGCCAGATGATTCGATCTTTTAGCAGGCGATCAAATGTGCTGCTTGGGCCCTTTGGTGAGTCAGCCATTGAAGTACTCCTATTTCTTGAGGTTGCCTGTCAAAGATAACTGCAAGAACCACTAAAACACCGATGTGTTCGCCCGTGGCTAAAGCGAAAACCCCGCCAAATTGACGGGGTTTTCATTAACTTTATTGCTTAGTCGTGGTCGTGACCCGCGTGGTCATCGGCAACACTGCCAGCATCAAGCTTGGTGAATTCAGAAAGGTCAACTTTTTTGCCCTTTGAGTCGGTAACTTCGGCTGCCTCAACAACCAATGCCAACGCCTTGCGGCGAGAAACCTCGGCAACAAACATTGGAACCTGACCTTGCTCGCTGATTAGCTTAATGAAGTCGTTAGGTGCCATGCCGTACTGCTGTGAGCTCTGCACAAGGTACTGAATTAGCTCCTGCTCATCTACCTTGATGTCTTCTTTTTCAGCAATTGCATCTAGTAACATCTGAACCTTGAAAGAGCGTGTGCTCTGCTCAAGAACCTCGGCACGGTGCTTTTCATCTTCTAGACGACCTTCACCCTCAAGGTGGCGGTTTACATCTGCTTCTACAAGCTCGTCAGAAACTGGCACATCAATTAGTTCAAGCAGCTGGTCAGTTGCTAGATCGCGAGCCTGAATTCCCTGACCGTAGCTCTTTGAGCGTTCGATCTGCTTCTCTAGGTCTTCTTTCAATTCCTTCAAGGTGTCAAACTCTGAAGCCAACTGGGCAAACTTGTCATCAGCTGCTGGAAGCTCACGTTCTTTAACTGCAGTCAACTTAACCGATATCTCAGCTTCCTGGCCTGCCTTGTCGCCGCCGACCAGCTTTGACTTAAATGTGGTCTCTTCGCCAGCGGTAAGCGTGTCAAGCGCTTCGTCGATTCCATCTAGCAAGTTTCCGGAACCAATTTCGTATGAAATGTTTTCGGCTGAATCAATGGTCTTGCCATCAACTACAGCGGTTAGGTCAATTGTGGTGAAGTCACCCTTCTTAGCAGGGCGCTCTACAGACTTCAGGCTTCCGAAACGCGCACGCAGTGCGTCTAACTCTGCCTCAAGCTCTTTGGCCTCAACCTTGATGTCGTCAACTTTAACCTTCAGGCCTTTGTACTCTTTGAGGTTCAACTCTGGACGAACCTCAACCTCAATTTCAACAATTAGATTGCCTTCAAAAGTTTTCTCGTCTGGGCTTTGCTTGATGTCAGCGGCTGGTTGGCCAAGTGGGCGAAGCTTTGACTCTTCTAGCGCTTGACGATAGACGGTGTCTAGACCGTCGTTGATTGCGTGAGCAAGAATTGCCGGGCGACCTACACGCTGGTCAAGAATGGCTGCAGGAATCTTGCCCTTGCGAAAACCAGGAATGTTTACGGTTTCAGCAATGTGCTCGTATGCGTGATCAATGCTTGGACGGAACTCTTCTGGAGTTACCTCAATGGTTAGCTTGGCACGAGTTGGCTTTATGCGATCTACTGCAGTTTTCAAGGGCTCTTCCTCTGAAAAGGGCCCGCCTCCACAAGGAAGACGAGCCGGTTTTTATTTCATAAATTGGTCGGGGTGACAGGACTCGAACCTGCGATATCCTGCTCCCAAAGCAGGCGCGCTAGCCACTACGCTACACCCCGGTTGATTGAACAACCTTTGAGAGTCTATCCCATAGAATGGAGTGGTTGCGTCGGTTTTTGCGAAAAAACCACTCAATACCCGCGGGCGTAGCTCAATGGTAGAGCCTCAGTCTTCCAAACTGATGGTGCGGGTTCGATTCCCGTCGCCCGCTCCAATAACAAAAGACTCCTCTTTCCAGAGGGGTCTTTTCTAGTTCTGACATGTTACGCACCAATACAACTTGCGCGTTGCCATTATTTCTATGGTCAGGTTGGTGCTGCACACTCTGCAAGGCAGCCCCTCGCGCTTATAGACGAAATTTCTATCAGCTTTGTTTGGGTTTTTGTTCCTAAGTTCATCGCGGGTAATCATGAAACCGGTCTTCACGCCAACCTTGAGCAAGTCAACTGAGTCACGCCAAATTTCTTTCAGCTGTTCTTCACTAAGAGTGTTGCCCAAACGGTGTGGGCTAATTCTCGCGCGAAATAAAATCTCTGCACGGTAAACATTGCCAATTCCGCTGATAATTTCTTGATTCATAAGAAGTTGACCAATTGGCGAACTTGATTTTTGCACGCGTTGAATGAACCTAAACTCCTCGGTACCTTTTGAGTCTGGGTTCAAAGGATCAGGGCCAAGCCGCTTCTGTACTTTTAGAACCTCTGCCTTGGTGATCACTTCACAAACAGTAGGTCCGCGTAGATCGGCAATTTTATTTGCGGCTATAAAACGCGCCCTAACCTGCCCAACCGGAGTTGGCGGCTCATTTTCAAATGTTGAGAAATTCCATTTTCCATATATTCCCAAATGAATTCGAAGGGTCAAATCGTTTTCGAATTTCAAGAACAATTGCTTACCAATAGCCCTAGCTCTAACTAATTTTTGCCCAGAGATAAGCTTTGAAGCTGCTGCGAATCGCCCTTGAGGTGAAGAAACACTAATTTTTTCACCAGCAAATAGTTTGTTGAACTCATTCGCCGTTCGATGAACGGTATGTCCCTCGGGCATCTATCGCTTTCTAAATGAATTAGAGAATTTCGCCGGTCTGTTCGTATGTTGCAATTTTGCCAATTCGACGTATGTGACGCTCATCGTTGCTAAACGGCTCTGCGATGAATAGCTCAATGATGTGTAGCACTTCCTCTTGACTGTGCTGCCTTGCTCCAACCGCAATCACATTTGCATCGTTATGCTCCCGGGCCAACTTTGCTGTTGATTCATTCCAGGCTAGTGCGGCACGAATTCCCTTGACTTTATTTGCAGCTATCTGTTCTCCGTTGCCTGATCCCCCAAGCACAATACCTAATGCCTGTTCCCCAGCTTTTTCATCGGCAACAACGGCCAAAGCTGCATTAATGCAAAAACTTGGGTAATCATCTAGCGGGTCATACGATGATGGGCCGTGGTCAAAAACTTCATTACCTTGCTTTGTCAACTCTCTAATTAGAAAGTGACTTAGTTCTAGGCCAGCGTGATCGGTAGCTATGTGAATGCGCATGCTTGAAGTTTAGGGCTTCTTCCTTGCCCTAGCTTTTTCGAAGCTGCTCCTAAATGTTCTTAGGGCCAACGATGCGGCTAAAGAAGTAAGCAGAACGTAGGTGATGGTAAGAGCTTGTAGTTGCCCCCCGAACGATGTCGAGGCGGCCAGGCCGGCAATCACAATTGAGAACTCTCCCCTTGGAATCAAAAACGCACCGGCTCGTTTCCAAGCCGCACCGTCTGACATGTCTTTAGCAATGTTCCAACCCACAAACATTTTGCCAGCAACCCCGAGGGCAGTTAGCAAAAGCGCCAACGGAAGAACTGCCAGCATGTCGCCAGGGGCCACGCTTAATCCAAAAAATAAGAAAAAGACAGCGGCGAATAAATCTCGAAGCGGAGAGAGCCTCAGCCTTACCGCATAAGCTACCTCTCCGGTAAGGGCTAACCCAACCAAAAACGCTGCCACCGCAGAAGAGAACCCAATTAGCTCGGCTGATCCGGCTGCGAAAAGCGCCGCACCAAATACGGTCAAAAGCAACCCACCCTGAGCCTGCGTGTTTAGTACTTTACCTAGGGCGTCTTCGCCCCGAAAAGAAATAAGTAGAGCTACCGCGGTAACCAAAATCGCAACGGTGACTGAGAGGAACCCAGCAATTGCGCCAGCACCGGCCACCAGAGTGGTAAGCAAAGGAAGGTAGGGAGCCAGCGTTAGGTCTTCAACCACAAGAACTGTTGTCACTCGCCTAGATACTTCGGATCGCTGCCAACCTGTCTCTTTCATCATTTGCGAGGCAATGCCCGAAGAACTGACATACGTGATTCCGCCAAGGACCACGGCGCCCAAAATGCCCCACCCCAAGATAAGACCAATCAAGGCTCCTGGAATTGCGTTCAGAGCAAAATCAATGGCACCAATTGATTTTCTTTCCAAGAAAGCCGAGGCAAGGTTTGGGCCCGAATGCTCTAGCCCAAGCATGAGCAATAAAAGAATTGCACCTAGCTGTGCGCCGGTATTTAGAAAAGACTCGCTTAGGTCAAGAGGCACAAGGCCACCCTTACCTAAAGCAAGCCCAATAGCCAAATAAAAAGGAACCACAGATAGCTTGATTCGCACTGCGATAAAGGCTGCGATTCCTAATCCCAGAAGAACTAAACCAATTTCAGTTAAGGCCAAAC
>JBJOJI010000041.1:0-9950 GCA_046046665.1 Actinomycetota bacterium | reverse complement strand
TTCTTCGCGACGCTTCTTGTCTTCAGCAGCGTGCTCTTCACCTTCGCGAACCATGCGCTCGATGTCTTCCTTTGAAAGTGAAGATCCACCGGTGATGGTTACAGATGCTTCCTTACCGGTTCCCTTGTCTTTCGCAGAAACGTGCACGATACCGTTTGCATCGATGTCAAAAGTAACTTCAATCTGTGGCACACCGCGTGGTGCTGGTGCGATGCCGCTTAGGTCAAAGTTTCCGAGTGACTTGTTGTCGCGAACGAATTCACGCTCACCTTGGTAAACCTGAATAGACACCGATGGCTGGTTGTCATCAGCAGTTGTGAAAGTTTCAGGCAGTGTTGCGCTCGATCAACTTAGTCATGATGCCACCCTTGGTTTCGATACCAAGTGATAGTGGAGTCACGTCAATTAGAAGAACGTCTTTGCGCTCACCCTTTAGAACACCAGCCTGTAGTGAGGCACCAACAGCTACAACCTCATCAGGGTTTACACCCTTGTTTGGTTCGCGGCCACCGGTTAGTGACTTAACAAGGTCGCTTACTGCAGGCATACGTGTTGAACCACCAACAAGAACAACGTGTGCAATGTCGCCAACTTTTACGCCGGCTTCTTTAATTACATCGTTGAATGGCTTGCGTGTGCGCTCAAGCAAATCGTTAGTCATCTGCTCAAACTGTGCGCGAGTCAAAGTCTCATCCAAGTTTGCCGGACCGTTCTCAGTTAGAGATAGGTAAGGCAACTGAATGTTTGCAGACATTGACTGTGAAAGTTCTTTCTTAGCCTGCTCAGCTGCTTCTTTCAAACGCTGAAGAGCAATCTTGTCTTTTGATACATCTACGCCAGAAGTTTCTTTGAACTTCTTTACTAGGTGATCAACTACACGCTGGTCCCAGTCGTCTCCACCAAGGCGGTTGTCACCGGAGGTTGAACGAACCTGAATAGTTGAGAAACCTTCGTCTTTTCCAACTTCAAGAAGTGAAACGTCGAATGTTCCACCACCAAGGTCGAATACAAGAATTAGTTCGTCTTCTTTACCTTTGTCCAAACCGTATGCAAGTGCTGCAGCCGTTGGCTCGTTGATAATACGAAGAACGTTTAGACCGGCGATCTCACCTGCATCCTTAGTTGCCTGACGCTCAGCATCGTTGAAGTAGGCCGGAACGGTGATAACCGCATCGGTTACTGCCTCGCCAAGGTAGGTCTCTGCATCGCGCTTTAGTTTTGCCAAAATACGAGCCGAGATTTCCTGCGGGGTGTACTTCTTGTCGTCTACTGCAAAAGTCCAATCGGTTCCCATGTGACGCTTCACCGATGCGATGGTGCGGTCAACGTTGGTAACTGCCTGGCGCTTTGCGGTCTCGCCCACTAGAACTTCGCCATCTTTTGTGAAAGCCACGATAGATGGAGTGGTGCGGAAACCCTCTGCGTTTGCAATAACGGTTGGTTCGCCACCTTCGAGCACTGAAACTGCGCTGTTGGTGGTACCTAGGTCAATACCTACTGCACGTGCCATTTGTATTTCTCCTTCTAATAGGCCCTTTTGGGGCCTTCTTATCCAAATTTGGCTCGAACTTGAGCCGATTTGACTCAAGTTTCACACGCCCTGGGTGCCTTGTCAAGAGAGTTGAGTCAACTTGGCTCAACTTTGAGCAAACTCTCAGACTTGTCTTGGGAATGTAATGTTTACCCATGAGCAAAGAAGCTAAAACTCCCCGGGTAAAGATGCGTGGCACATTCGCTTGGGCCCTATGGGACTGGGCGCAGCAGCCGTATCCAACCCTGATGCAGACTTTCATTTTTCCGGTCTACCTAGCGGGCACCGTAGCTACCGTTGATCAAAACCCCGATGTGGCCCTGGGTTGGGCAACCGCCATCGCCGGTGTGCTTCTAGCTCTTACCGCTCCGGTTATTGGTCGTCGCTCAGACGAGGCCGGTCGTCGCAAACTATGGCTGATGATCAACACCTATGGTTTGGTAATCATCTCGGCGCTCAGCTTCTTTGTTGAGCCAAGGCCTGAGTTCTTTATTTTTGGTTTGATTCTTTACGGTGCCGGAAGCATCGTGCAAGAAACCGCATTCATTAATTACTACGCAATGCTCTCGCAGGTTTCAACACCAAAAACTATTGGCCGCATTTCTGGCTACGCCTGGGGCTTTGGTTATGCCGGTGGAATTATTTTGCTGTTGGTTTCGCTAGTTGGGTTTATTCTTCCCGATGTCCCATGGTTTGGACTTCCAACCGATAACGCCTTCGCGGTTCGCGCAGTATTTTTGTTCGCAGCAATTTGGATAGCCGTGTTCTCTATTCCACTAATGATTCGCGTTCCAGAAACACAACGCAAAACTACTTATCAAAAAATGAGTTTGCTGGCTGCTTATAAGCAAACCATTCGCGAAATCGGCACACTGCGCAAGCAAGCACCAGAAACATTTAAGTTCCTAATCTCTTCTGCCATTTATCGTGACGGTCTTGCTGGTGTATTCACTTTTGGGGCAGTGCTTGGAACGCTTGCGTTTGGTTTTGATCAAACCTCAATCATTTTCTTTGGCATTGCCGCAAACGTTGTTGCGGGAATTGGTGCTGCCATTGGTGGGCGGCTAGATGACGTGGTGGGTTCACGCGCAATTATCGTAGCCTCACTAATTGGTTTGATAATTTCTGGCACTTGCGTTTTTGTATTCGCCGGCAATGGAGCGAGCGCCTACTGGATCTTTGGTCTAGCGCTTTGTCTTTTTGTTGGCCCAGCACAAGCTTCGTCACGTACTTTCGTTTCGCGCTTTGCACCCAAGGGTCGCGAAGGTGAAGTCTTTGGTCTTTACCAATTCACCGGTCGTGCGGTTAGTTTCTTGTCTGGCTCAATGTGGAGTTTGAGCATTGCCTTTTCAGCCTTGGTTGGCGTCACAACGCAGAACACTGTCTGGGGAATCTGGGGAATCATTGTGATTCTTGCAGTTGGCCTGGTTCTTCTTCTGCGTGTTGACCCAAAGCCAAAAGTCGTTGAAGTTTTATAAATCAGAATTCCTTTTTGAACCTTGTGTGCCCTAGTTCTACGTATCGTAGAATGAAAGCATGACAAAGCGCGCACGCCAACAGGGTGAACTGGAATCATCAATTCTTAACATCTTGTGGAGCGCAAGAAAGCCTTTGAGCTCGCAAGAGATTCTTGAGCGCGTGGGCGAAGGTGAGCTTGCCATCACCACTATTCTCACTGTGCTTTCCAGACTCACCGATAAAAACCTTGTGGTTAGAGAGCCCGGCGAGGGGCGATCGTTTCTTTTCAGTGCCTCACAATCAAGAGAACAGCACACTGCAGATCTAATGCTTAAGTTAGTTGCTGAGCAATCAAACCCGGCACTTGCGTTCTCGGCTTTTGCCAAGGGTCTCACTGCCGCACAGCTAAAAGCGCTACGCAAGACCCTAGATAACTAAGGTCAGCGGTTAGCTAAGCGTCTTTCTAAAACGACTAGCCTGTTTACGTGAACGCACCCCTTCTAGTAATTCCGCTGGCTATCGAGTGGGTAATTGTGGTCACAACCTTGGCCCCAATATTTCTGCCGGGCAAATTCAGAAGATCACCGCAACTTGGAATAGTGGTTTGGTTTTCGGCATTTCTTTCTGCTGGTGTTGCAGCTTTCGCATCGGTGGCGATTTCTATTTGGGCCTATCTTGAAACACTCACCACATTGAACTCTGATGCAGTTGGCAGCACAAGTTGGTTTACTGCACTCATGGTTTCTTTTGCACCCTGGGTTGCTCTGGCCGTTGGCGGCATTTCACTGGCACTTATAAACATGCGCATTGAGCCCCTGGTTTCAAGTTCTAAAGAAATTGCACCCCTTTTAGCCATGACCAAGCAACCTCTCATGCACTTCATGGGCACTCGTGTTTACCAGGTTGAGCTACCGTTTGCTTTTGCGCTTGCTAGCAACCGCGATATTTTGATCTCAAGTTTTGTAAAAGATCACCTTTCACAAGATGAGCTCGATGCCGTGCTTTGGCACGAACTAGGTCACGTAAAGCAAAAGCATTTTGCAATCAAGCGCCTTGCCAGATTTATTCGTGTACTTTCACCTAAGTTGGCCGCATCGCGCGCACTACTGAGCGAGATTGAACTTCTCTGCGAAATATCGGCCGATAACTTTGCGCTTAAAAAAGTAAACGCACCAACTCTAAAGTTGGCGCGCTCTCTTTTCGAAAACTAGTTACTGCTCGAGTGGCTCGTTGCCTACATCGGTGCGGTGAAAGTTCATAAACGAACGTGAAGCAGTCGGGCCACGCTGTCCTTGGTATCGGTTCAAATATTTCTCTGAACCGTAAGGTGTCTCTGAAGGTGATGAAAGTTGGAAGAAGCAAAGCTGACCAATCTTCATGCCCGGCCACAACTTGATTGGCAGGGTTGCCATGTTTGAAAGTTCAAGAGTCACGTGACCATTGAATCCCGGGTCAACAAATCCAGCGGTTGAGTGAGTAACCAAACCAAGGCGGCCAAGTGAGCTCTTGCCCTCTAAGCGGGCCGCGATGTTGTCTGGAAGTTTTACAAACTCATAGGTTGAACCAAGTACGAATTCACCTGGGTGAAGAATGAATGGCTCATCTGGTGCGCATTCAATAAAGCGGGTTAGCTCAGCTTGGTCTTCGGCTGGGTCAATGTAGGCGTATTTGTGATTATCGAAGAGTCTAAAGAAGCGGTCGATGCGCACATCAAAAGATGATGGCTGCAGCAGGTTCATATCCAGTGGCTCAAGGCCAATCTGGCCGGCTTCAATTGATGCGCGGATATCGCGGTCTGACATAAGCATGCCTCTAGGTTACCTTGCGGCAAAGAGGCATGATTGGCTCATGACTAATAAGCGAGCGCTCTTCTTCTTTGTGTTATCAGCCATTGGCCTGATTACCGCTTGGTATTACAACGGCATTGCCGTAATGAAGGCCCAAGACTACTTGGCCGCCTGGTTTGGCACTGAGGTTGACTTGGTGCTGTCTCTGGATCTAACCATTGTGGCCATTGCCGGCTCGGCATTCATGATTTTTGAGGCCAAGCGCCTGGGCATGAAGCGGGTCTGGCTCTACCTTTTGCTTTCCGGCGTCACAGCCATGGCCGCAACCTTTCCGTTCTTCTTGGCGATGCGCGAGCTAAAGCTGGTTAAAACAGCTTCTCGATAGGTGCCTGGCGGTGGCCACCCATAAACCTCAGCACATCGGGGTCTACCATGATGTCGCTCATGCGAATGGCGCGGGTTAGGTAGAGACCCTCAAGTGAGCGCACTCGGCTGAGGGCCACATAGGTCTGGCCAGGGCTAAACGCCCCGCGACCCATATCAATGACAACTTCATCGTAGGTTTGCCCCTGCGACTTGTGGATGGTCACGGCCCAGGCCAGGCGAAGCGGAATTTGCTGGAACTCGGCCAGCGGCACGGCAATCAACACTTCTTTGATTTGCTGGGTGGCCTCGTCAAAGACCTCTTCAACCTCGTAGCGCACCTTTTCCCAGGTGCTGCGGCCAACATCAAAGGTTTCACCGTCTACCTCAACGGTCACGGCGCCAGACTTTGGAAAATCAATCACGTGGCCAATGGTGCCGTTTACCCAGCGGCGAATAGCCCCACCATCGCTGCCCTTTTTACCACCATCATCGTTCTTGATGAACATCACCTGTGCGCCAACTTTTAGTTCAAGTACCGGCTCGGCAGGTAGGTTTCGACCAAATGCTTGTTGATCGGCCGCACTGTAGATGGCATCAAACTTTTTGACCTCGGTGGTTAGCTTCGCCATGCGCGTACGATTCACCGCGTTCACCGATTCATTGATAGTTGCCAAGCGAATTACTTCTTCGTTTTTTGGAAAACGATTACCGGCCTGGTTTATAAAATCCAACATGTCTTGCGTGCAAGAGCCATCGCGAATTGCGTTCAAAATAGTTTTAAAGTGCTCATCGTGTTGTCTAAAAATCTCGTTTAGTTCGTAGCGCTCTAAAGAGTCTTCTCGCCACACATGCGCATCAAAGAACCAAGGGCTCTCGTAGTTCTCGGCCATGTAGGCACGTTCTTCGTTATTGCCTGGCACCGGGGCAAGTTGATACGGGTCACCAAACATCACAACCTGCGCACCACCAAATGGCAGCTTGCGTTTTCCGCGCGCAATTCCCATGGCACGTGAGATTGCATCCATCATGTCGGCATTCACCATTGATATTTCATCGATTACTAAAACGTCAAGGGTCTTCAAGACTTCGCGGGTTCGGCGATGCATGTGACGACCAAGATCTTCGTTACCAAGCAGGCCAAACGGAAAACCAAACAGCGAATGAATGGTTTGACCGCCAACATTTAGAGCTGCGACACCGGTTGGCGCACAAACCGCAACATTTTTCTCTGTGTTCTCAATGAAGTAGGTAAGCAGGGTTGACTTGCCGGTGCCGGCACGACCGGTAACAAAAATATTGTTTTCCGAGTTTTCGATGTAATCAAAAAGATTTTGCTGCTCTGGCGAAAGTTCTACGATTTCCATTATTCGCCTGCCCTATTGCGGCGAGCATCAATGGCGCTATCGCGAGCCGCTAGCTTCTCGAGCATTGAGTTGTAATCTTCAATGTCTTTATTTCCGGTTCTGTCGCTTTGGCGATCAAGGCGTTTTGCATCGCGTGCATCTGATTTGAACCACTGAATGGAAACAATGATGGTAAGTGCTGCCGTTGGCAGCTCGCCAATGCCCCAAGCAATAGCACCACCGGTGTGCTGATCGGCAAGTGGGCTCTCGCCCCAGGTTCTACCCATTGCTCCATACCAATCGGCAAGCAGTAGGCCATCGCCATCCATCAGGCTCAAACCAAAGAAAGCGTGAAACGCCATTGTGGCAATCAGCAGCAACAATCGGGCCGCATAAGGCAACCTAACCGGGCCCGGGTCAATGCCGATCAAGGCTTGAGCGAATAGGTAACCGGTGATTAAAAAGTGCACCACCATCCACTGGTGTCCAATGTGCTCTTGAGTAGCCCAACTGAATAATGGTGTGTAGTAAAACGTCACCAGCGAACTAGCGAACAACACCGCCGCAACAAGTGGGTTGGCAACAAAACGCGCGTACCTGGTGTGCACCGCCCAAAGCACCCACTCGCGAACACCGCGCGAGGCATCGGTGCGTTTTTCAACAGCGCGCATCAAAAGCGTTACAGGTGCGCCAGGAACCAACAGCACCGGAATTCCCATGGCCAAAATCATGTGGCCAATCATGTGGGCGCTAAATAGGTACTCTTGGTAGGCGTTCAATGCACCCGATGTTGTGTAGAACAGCACCGCCATTCCGGTGACCCAAGAAACAGTTCGCAGCATTGGCCACTTATCGCCGCGCTTGGCAAGCCGGCGAACGCCAACCAGATACGCGGCTACTGCGGCCACGCAAATGATGGCCCAAACCAAATCAAGCTTCCACACGGTTAGCCAACGAATTGGGGTTAGCTCTGGCGGCAGTGGCTCGCCGGTTAGCAACTGCGCCGGGGTCACATCAATAATGCCGTTGCTTTCAGTTGGCGGTGCAGTCTTGGCCAATGCGGTGGCAAAGCCAATTGCCGTGCCCATGATTACAAATTCAACGGCCACCAAACCAAAGAAAGATTTTGCAACTGCTGCGCCATCTTGCAATTTTGAAATCAATCGGGTTCGATAAATTGCACCAAGCACACCAAGCAAGACCAGGGCTGAAACTTTGAGTATTAGTAGTACGCCGTAGGAGCTGAAAATATCTTCAAACCTTGTGATTCTGATAAGCGCAGAAGATACACCGCTAATGGCAACCAAACCAAAAGCCACCAGCGCCAAGGTTGAGTAGCGGCTAGTAAGCAGCGCAGACTCTTGATAGGTTTCACCGCGCACCACAAAGAGCGCAACCAAACCACCAACCCAAATCACCACTGCAACCAGGTGAATACCAATTGAGTTCACAGCCATTGCGTGCCCGGCGGTTCCGGCAGCGTGACCAATCAGCGCCAGTGGCACGAGCCCGGCTAAACCAAGTGCAGCAAGAAGCGCGGTAGAAGTAAGCGAGCGTGCAGCAATTGCCAACACCGATACCATTACCGCCACCAAAACATTTAGCGCAAGCGATGTGCCCATCTCGATGGTGGTGGCAAACATCCAAAGACTTTCACCAAATGAATTTTCAAATGAGATGCCCGAGCCAGAAACGTAAAGGTAAGTGAGTAAGAAATTTAGTGCGCCAGCAATTGCCCAGATGACTGCAGCGAAAGATGCAAGGTCTAGTGCCTTGCCAAGTAAACGTGTTTTATCTTGCAGTGCGAACGCGGCAAAAATTAGTGAACCCACCGAAACAGCGGTGGCAAAATTCATTACGAGCTTTGCAATTGGTTGACCGTAGCGAACCACAGCACCAGGGTCGGCTAACTCGCTAGCGGCTGCTCCCCCGCCGATAACCAGCCCAAGCAGTAGCGCAATTAATGCTGCGCCTAGGCTCAACGCAAAAGCTAAAGAAGCGCGCTTAGTTGAGTTAAGGGTTTGGGCCATTACTTAAGCCTAGGCACAAACCTTCCGGTGCGAGCCATGTAATCGGTGTAATTGGCATAAGTCACCGATAAAAGTTTCTCTTCCCAGCGTGCCTTGTAATTGATGAGCAGAACCAGAATTAACCACACGAATAATTTCACGACCGCCATTGACTGAACAACGCTGCCAAATGTGGCAAGTAGCAGGCCGGTGTAGATGGGGTGACGCACAAATTTATAGATGCCGCTCTCTACCAACTGAGCCTTGGCCTTTGGTGCGGGGTGTGCGGTTAGCGAGCCACCAAGTTGTTTAACGCCCAGATACAAAATGATTAGGCCCGGTGCAATAAATAGAACACCGCCAATGTAAATCCACGGTTCGTTAACCTCGTCAATAGCCATTAGCAAAATCGCTGCAATTAGGGCGAACTGCAGAACCACAAGGATGTTGCCTTTTGTTTTATTGCTCATGCTCTTAGAGTACGTGTGAATTCAGAGCAAAAGAAAAGACGTCCACTCTCGTGGACGCCTTTCCTAATTCTTTTACTAAGACTTACTTAACTGCAGCCTTTAGCTTTGAACCAGCTGAAACCTTAACGGTGTTAGCAGTGAACCAGCTGAAACCTTAACGGTGTTAGCAGCCTTGATCTGGATGGTCTCACCAGTCTGTGGGTTACGGCCCTGACGTGCAGCACGGTGACCCTTCTCTACTGACAACCAACCAGGAATGGTTACTTTGCCACCCTTAACGATTGTCTTTGAGATGATCTCGAAGAATGAGTCAACAACGCGGTTGACCGCTGCCTGAGACTGTTGACCGCTGCCTGAGACTCGCCGGTTTCTGCAGCAATAGCTGCTACTAGTTCGCTCTTGTTTAGAGACATTTGGTCCTCCTGGACATTTAGACGTTTTGACGTACTGTCAGGAACCACGCTACTGCCCAGTAAAAACTTGTCATTCACCCCGCTCGGCGTGTTGCCAAGCGGATTTTTTGATTTTCCCTTGATCTGAAGCGGATTTTGAGGGTATCGGTGTTTGGTTAAAGCAAAAACCCCCTGAAATTCAGGGGGTTTTCATTAAAACTTGTTATTTGCTAAGGCTTACCAAGAAGACTTGGTGATACCTGGCAACTCACCTTTGTGAGCCATGTCGCGGAAGCGAACACGAGATACACCGAACTTAGCCAAAACACCACGTGGGCGGCCATCGATTGCATCGCGGTCGGAAGCTTTTGTAGGCCTAGACGGGCCTCTTCGCGCTGTGCGTCGGTTGACTGAGGGTCAACTAGAGCCTTCTTTAGCGCTAGGCGCTTCTCTGCGTAGCGCTCAACAATAACTTTGCGCTGCTCGTTCTTAGCGATCTTGCTCTTCTTAGCCATTTTTAGCGCTCCTCGCGGAATTCAACGTGCTGACGTACAACTGGGTCGTACTTCTTCAAAACGATACGGTCTGGGTCGT
>JBJOJI010000040.1:0-8930 GCA_046046665.1 Actinomycetota bacterium | reverse complement strand
TTGGTATCGACATAGTGCACACTGTTGAGTTCTCAAGGATCGGATGCGTCTGCGGATTTCTCTCGCGATGGTCTACAGAGCAACTTCACAAACTTACCACATATTCTCAGCGTGTCAAATACAAGCTTTGAATAAATCGTGGTAAGAGATTTAAAATCTTAGACACAGCAATAGAAAGCCGCAAGGCTTTTTTGCCTGAATCTAAGGGTTTTGTTGCTCTTGAGCCGGACTTCTAATCAGAAGGTTCCAAACTTTGGGCAACGAGGTATTACATTACGTTCATATAACGATGAAGTCAAATCGAAATGGGCTTTTTTTCAAAAAAACTTTAAATATTTTTTTAGATGCTTGAAGTCTGCGATGAATACCAACGTTTATAAGGTGAATACGCCCGCCAGGGTCTTTTTTCCGCGGCGCAGAACAGCGTATTTAGAGTGCAAAAGCTGGGTTAAAACGGCCATTTCGTCATCAATTTTTAGATTGTTCACGTATACGCCGCCTTCTTTTATCGCACGGCGCCCAGCCGAAATGCTTTCCACCAGTCCTGTGTCAATAAGAAGTTGGGTTATAGGGGTGCCAATTGTGGCAGTTGTGTTTGGCAACTCCCCCAGCGCCGAGTGCAATGTAGCAATATCTAGGGCTGCAAGATCACCTTGGCCGAAAAGTGCTGCCGAAGCGTCTATAGCCGCTTGGGCTGCTGCCGCCGAGTGGACCAATGTTGTAACTTCAAGCGCCAGGCGTTTTTGGCCACCGCGCAGGTGCGGAGCCTGCTTGTGCGCTGCCACCACATCTTCAACTTGGGCCTTGCTAAGAAAGGTGAATACCTTCAGGCGATCTTCCAGGTCTTCATCGGTGACGTTTAGCCAATACTGGTAGAAGGCGTAAGGGCTGGTGAGTTCTTCATCGAGCCAAATGGCGTTTCCCTCGGATTTACCAAACTTTTTGCCATCACTGCTGGTGATTAAAGGGGTTGCCATAATGTGTACAGATTTACCCTCGGCCTTACGAATGAGGTCTGTGCCTGAGGTGAGGTTGCCCCACTGATCGCTGCCACCCATTTGAAGCGTGCAATCGTAGCGGCGGTACAACTCCAAGAAGTCATAGCCTTGAAGAATTTGGTAGCTGAACTCGGTATAGCTAATGCCATGTTCAGAATTCAAGCGAGCAGACACCGCGTCTTTGCTGAGCATTGTGCCCACACGGAAGTATTTTCCAATGTCACGCAAGAAGTCGATAGCACTTAGCGGCGCAGTCCAGTCGAGGTTATTTACCAAGCGTGCTGGGTTTTCCCCTTCGAAGGATAAGAACCTAGAGGCCTGCTTGCCAAGCTTTTCCACCCACTCTGCCACGGTTTCTTTGGTGTTTAGGGTTCGCTCTGCAGTTGGGCGTGGATCCCCGACTAAACCTGTGGATCCGCCAATGAGCGCAAGCGGCTTGTGCCCCGCTAGTTGCAATCGGCGCATGAACAATAGTTGTACAAGATTTCCGAGGTGCAAACTTGGTGCGGTTGGGTCAAATCCTATGTAGTAGGTGATTTTGGTTTCATTTAACGCTTTGCGCAGAGCTTCTTCTTCGGTAGAGAGGGCAATTAGACCACGCCACTGCAACTCATCGAGCAAGTCTTTGAATGTGGAGTCATTCGCTTGGTTTTTGAGTGACATGCTTATGCCTCACGCTTTGGTGCTATTTTACGAAGAATGGCAATTTGATCTAAGACTCTAGGCAAAGCAGTACCACCGGCACCGGCTCGAGCCTTAATTGAACCACCTACGGTAAGAACATCACGAACGTCTGGAGTAAGTGAAGGCGAAATAGCTGCCATCTCGGCATCTGGAACCTCATGTAGTTCTAGGTTGTGCGCCTCGCAGTAAGAAACCAACTTTCCTGTGATTTCGTGGGCATCGCGGAATGCAACCTTTTGCTTGACCAACCACTCGGCGACATCAGTTGCCAGGGAGAAGCCCGCTGGAGCGAGCAGCTCCAGACGATCACGGTTGAACTGCAGGGTTGCCACCATGCCGGTGAATGCTGGTAGCAGCACTGTCAAAGTATCTACTGCGTCAAAAACCGGCTCTTTGTCTTCTTGTAGGTCACGGTTGTATGCCAAAGGCAAGCCTTTTAGAGTGGTCAACAGCCCGGTTAGATCACCAATTAGGCGCCCAGCCTTGCCACGAGCAAGCTCGGCGATATCGGGGTTCTTCTTTTGCGGCATGATGGACGACCCGGTTGAGTAGGCATCGTGCAACTTGATGTAATTGAACTCAGCGCTGGCCCAGATGATGATTTCTTCTGAGAAGCGCGACAAATTGATACCAATCAAGCTTGCGATGAACGCAAATTCGGCTACAACATCGCGGCTGGCCGTGGCGTCTATTGAATTTGGAGTTGGCCCGGCTAAGCCAAGCTCTTGAGCTACCAAGTTTGGGTCTAGGCCCAGGGTGTTACCGGCCAGTGCGCCAGCGCCATAAGGCGAAAGATTGGCTCGTTTGCGCCAATCGTGCAGGCGCTCAAGATCGCGAACCAATGGCCAAGCGTGCGCTAGCAGGTGATGTGAGAGCGCGACCGGCTGGGCATGCTGAAAATGAGTGCGGCCAGGCATTGCAACGCCGAGGTGCTCCTCAGCTCTTGTAACTAAGACCTCGATAAGTTCTAAGACTTGGCCATGGATGACAGCCGCCTGATCAAGCAAGTATGTGCGAATCAAAGTTGCGATTTGGTCGTTGCGGCTTCGGCCGGCACGGACTTTTCCGCCAAGTTCGGCACCGGCGATTTCAATAAGTCCACGTTCTAGCGCCGAGTGGACGTCTTCATCGGTGGGTTTTGGCTGAAAGCTGCCCTGTTGAACACGATCAAGTAGCTCAATCAAGCTGCGGTCTAGCTTTTCAAGCTCGGCCACGGTTAGGTAACCAGCGGACTGCAAAGCCTTGATGTGAGCCCGAGTTCCAGCGATGTCGTAGCTGGCTAGGCGCCAGTCAAAATGCACCGATCGGCTAAGCGCCACCAATGCGTCTGATGGTCCGCCTTCGAAACGGCTGCCCCAGAGTGCATTTGAGCCGGAATTTGTTGATGCGTTCATGTTGTCAATCTTAGTTAGAGGCTTATTTTCTGATGGGAGTTCCTTAGTGCTGCTCGGCAAGCCAGGACATAAGTGCCTTCTGGGCATGCAGACGGTTTTCAGCCTCATCCCAAATCACGGAGCGAGGGCCATCTAAGACTTGCTCGGATACTTCATATCCTCGGTACGCGGGAAGGCAATGCATAAAAATTGCATCCGGCTTTGCGTGCGCGAAGAGCTCTTCATTAATTGTGTATCCGGCAAAGTCACGAAGGCGCTGCTCTTTCTCGGCTTCTTGACCCATAGATATCCAGGTATCGGTTACAACCACATCTGCACCAGCGATTGCAGCAGCAGGATCACCGTGAACTGAAATTGATCCTCCGGTAGTGCTTGAAATTAATTCGGCACGTGCAACGATACGTGAATCTGGAAGGTAGTTAGCCGGACCTGCAACCGCAACGTGCATTCCAGCCGTGGCTCCCCCAATTAGATAACTGTTAGCCATGTTGTTACTGGCGTCTCCAACGTAAGCCAATTTCAAGCCAGCAAGCTTGCCCTTGTGCTCTTGAATGGTCATTAGATCGGCAAGGATCTGACATGGGTGGTAATCATCACTTAGTGAATTGATTACCGGCACACCAGCAAACTGCGCCATCTCTTCAAGGCCCTGGTGAGAATATGTGCGCCAAACTATTTGAGCAACCTGACGACCAAGAACACGAGCAGTATCAGCTACTGATTCTTTGCCACCCATTTGGCTTGTTTGGCTGTCAATAATTAATGGTGCGCCGCCAAGGTCGGACACGCCTACGGCAAATGAAACTCTGGTGCGTGTTGAAGTCTTGTCAAAAATCAAAGCGACTGTTTTGGGTCCGGCAAAAGGGCGCTGGGAGTATGGCGCTTGCTTTAGGGCAATGGCGCGACTAATTATCTGTGCCTGCTCTGCAGGTGTGATGTCGTCGTCTTTCAAAAAGTGGCGAACCATTATTTACCCGTTTCTTTTGATGAATATTCTTTATGGAAGCACGATGGTACCGACACCGGTAACTGTGAAAATTTCAAGCAGGATGCTATGTGGTGTTCTGCCGTCAATTACGTGGGCGGTTGGAACACCACCCTGAACCGCTTTCAAACAAGATTGCATCTTTGGAATCATGCCGGATTCAAGACTTGGAATTAGATTCTCGAGCTCTGAAGTTGTGATCTCGGAAACCAACGAATCACGATTTGGCCAATCGCTGTAAAGGCCTGGAACATCGGTAAGCACCATCAATTTTTCTGCACCAAGCGCAACCGCCAGAGCGGCAGCGGCAAGGTCGGCATTTACGTTTAGCAACTCGCCTGACGTGGTTGGAGCAACCGTAGAAACCACGGGAATGCGGCCCGCTTCTAGCGCCTCCAAAACAATGCGCGGATTTACTTGGTTTACTTCGCCAACAAGACCAATATCTACTGGCCCATCTTCTGCTTCAAGAATTGTTTTTTCTGCGCGGAACAAATTCGCATCTTCACCAGACATGATTGACGTTTCTGCACCGGCAGTTTGGATTAAGTCTGCTAGTTGGGCAGAAATTTGCTCGCGTAGCACATCGCGCACTACAGAAATTGTTTCACTTGTCGTGACTCGGAATCCACCGCGGAATTCAGATTCGATTCCAAGTTCGGCTAGGCGTGCTGAGATTTGAGGGCCGCCGCCGTGGACAACCACAGGCCTGATTCCCACCCAGCGTAGATAAGCCATGTCTTCGGCAAATGCCTTTTGTAATTCAGCATCCACCATTGCATTGCCACCGAACTTGACCACAACAACTTTGCCGTGAAACTTTTGCAGCCACGGCAATGACTCAATGAGCGTGCCCGCCTTGATAGCGGCAATTGCTTGATCTTGCTGTTCTTTAGGAATCATTAACTTGAGTATTCGCTGTTCTCTGTTACGTATTCGTGTGTCAGGTCGTTGGTG
Source organism: Actinomycetota bacterium (assembly GCA_046046665.1). Lineage (GTDB taxonomy): Bacteria > Actinomycetota > Actinomycetes > Actinomycetales > Microbacteriaceae > Rhodoluna. The sequence continues at coordinate 3,912 of JBJOJI010000040.1, read as the reverse complement.
TAGATGGCAGCCGAATGACTGCCCGAATTTAAGTTGATTTGAATATCGACAGCACGTGGTTTCAAGTCAACCAAATCTCGAGGTTGATCTGGTTGCCCTTTTTTCGAAACGCTGATGCCGTTAATTGAGACATCGATGTTGTAAGGGTCAAACACAGCATTTGTAACACCTACGGCAGCAAGAATTCGACCCCAGTTAGGGTCATTTCCGTAGATAGCAGCTTTGAAAAGGTTGTTTCTAGCAACAGATCGGCCAACCTCTTCGGCATCTTCTTCAGAGGCAGCACCAGAAACCGAAATTGTAATGTCATGAGATGAGCCTTCGGCATCTTGCTGAAGCTGGGTAGCAAGAGAGATGCAAATTTGAGTTAGGGCCACCGTGAAATCGTCTTGAGTTGGCGAGATGGAACTAGCACCTGATGCCATTAACGTCACTTGGTCATTGGTCGACATGCAACCGTCTGAATCAAGCCTGTCAAAAGATACGCGTGTGGCTGCGCGCAAAGCTTGATCAAGTGCTTGGCTGTCGAGCTCGGCATCGGTAGTTATTACCACAAGCATTGTTGCCAGACCCGGCGCCAACATTCCAGCACCCTTTGCCATTGCGCCAATAATCCAGCCATCTGGGTGGATGAGTTCGGCAGTTTTTGGCCTAGAGTCTGTTGTCATGATCGCCTGAGCGGCGATCGCACCGTTTGTAGAGTTTAGGTTTGCAGCAGCCGCGGAAGTTCCGGCAAGAAGTTTTTCACGATCAAGCTGATCACCAATTAATCCGGTGGAGCAAACTAGGACATCACCGGCACTGATGCCCAGCTCTTCAGCGACCTTTTCTGCGGTGGCGTGGGTGGTTTGAAACCCCTCGGGGCCGGTATAGCAATTAGCGCCACCGGAGTTCAAAATGATTGCAGAAACCTGACCATCCTTGATTACTTCTTTTGACCAAATAATTGGATTTGCCTGGCAACGATTGGTTGTAAAAACAACAGCCGCTGAATTTAATGGACCTTGATTTACAACCAAGGCTAGATCTAGATTTCCAGATTTTTTGAGGCCCGCGTGCACTGCACCGGCAACAAAACCCTTTGCAACTGTGACTGTCATTATTTTGAGACTTTCTTTGCAAGGCTTATGTTTGTCAACCCAGTGTTCTCAGGAAGACCAAGCGCGATATTCATAGATTGGATGGCTGCGCCGCCAGTGCCTTTGACTAGGTTGTCAATTGCGCAAACAGAGATGAGCCTGTTTGCGTGAGTGTCGACGGCAAGTCCGATTAGTGCGAAGTTGTCACCGATAGTTTCTGCCGTGCTTGGAAAGGTGCCAGGTGTTGAAATTTTCACAAATTCTTCGTGTCTATAAGCACTGGCATAAACGGCGTTAACCATTTCGATATCTACTCCGTGGGCTAACTTTGCTGTATTCACCGCAAGAATTCCTCGTTCAACCGAAGCTAGGACCGGAGTGAAATTAACCTGAACTTGAGCACCTGCGGACTTGGATAGATTCTGCTCAATTTCTGGAGTGTGGCGATGTATGCCGCCAACTTGATACGCATCAGCAGAACCAGTTGGCTCAATCTCAAATAGTTTTTCGGTCGCGCCGCGACCGGCGCCCGAAGTGCCCACTGTAAGCACACTAACGATATCGGTGTTTTCAACAAGACCGGCGGCTAACGCCGGAGCCAGGCCAATGGTTATTGCAGTTACATTGCAACCGGGAACGGCAATTCTTTTTGTTCCCTTTAGTAATTCGCGCTGCTTATTTTGACCACCAATTAGAAGTTCTGGCATTCCGTAAGTCCAGGTGCCGGCATGCTCGCCGCCATAGAACTTCTTCCAATCAGATTCAGATTCAAGACGAAAATCGGCACCACAATCAATTACGAGCGAGTCATTGCTTAACCACTTTGCTACTTCAGCAGATTTTGAGTGCGGAAGTGCCAGAAAAACAATTTCGTGACCGGCAAGCGTCTGAGCGTTGTTCTCTTGAAAAACCACGTCAGCAAATTCTGGAACCTGCGGGTGCAGGGTTGAAACCTTTTGCCCCACCATACTGCTGGCAGTTACAGTCTTGAGTTCAAGCTCTGGGTGCTGGGCAATTAGTCGCAGAAGTTCCCCGCCGACGTTGCCGCTTGCGCCGGCTACGGCAACTGAAAATGTCATTGCGTTCCTATCTTTAATTTCAGAAGCCATTAGGCCCTGATCGTTGCACCGAATCTTTGGTGAGCCAACTCGACCGCTTTGTCTCTTGCCTCAGAAGCTTCTAACTGGGTGAGTGTCCTATCGGCTGCTCGGAATCGCAGAGCGAATGTCAAGGACTTGTGGCCCTCTGCGACATTTGAACCCCGGTAATCGTCTACTAATACCACGCGCTCAAGAAGCTCTCCGGCCCCCTCTCGAATTGCTTCAAGAAGACTCGCGGCTGGAACAGTCGATGCAACAACAAGCGATAGATCTTGAGTTGCAGCTGGCATAGTAAGTAACAAGCTGGCTTGGATGACCGCAGGTGCAGCAGAAAAAAGTAGCTCAAGATTTACTTCAAACGCACCTACCCTGCGAGGAAGATCTTGGCTTGCAGTAAGTGTTGGGTCTAACTCCCCGGCTACACCAACAACAATTTGCTGGCCATTCAGATTGGCAATTATTTCGGCAGTTCTACCTGGGTGAAAACCGGCTGGAGTTGCCTGACGAAGTTCGATGACAACTCCAACAGCTTTTGCCAAAACGCGAGCAGCGTGAATAGCATCGGAGTAGCCAGCTTCCAACGATCTAGTTGCTACCTGCTGTGAGATTCGGTTGCCAGTGAACAGCCCGGCAACATGGTGAGGTTGCGCTGGAACGGTGCTGTTCAGAATTTTCAGCTGATCTTCACTGGGGCGCTCATTACCAACGGGAAGTTCTGCATTCGCGACGACCGATGCGGCAGGAAGAAATACAGAGCCCTCTTCGAAAATTGCGAGGTCTGTTAGCCCACGTGAAAGATTTCGTTTAGCTGCATCAATTAGGCCTGGCAAGATTGAGACACGCATTTCGTCTGCGTCACCTTGAAGCGGGTTGGCCAATTTGACTGTTGCAATCTTTTCTGAAGCAAACATTTGATTCTGAAGTTGAGAAACAAATGGGTAAGTAAGTACCTCTACATGACCAGAACCAGCTAGTGCATTTACGACTGCACGACGGTTCTTTTGTTTTGAAGTTAAGCCACGACCAGGGGGCGCCACTGGCAATCGCGAAGGGATTCGCTCGTAGCCGCTTATACGTGCAATTTCTTCCACTAAATCTGTTTTGTGAGTTAGGTCTGGTCTCCAGCTTGGTGCGATTACTTCGTAACCGCCATCAACAGTTGCAACCACACAACCAATCTGATTCAAAATTGAAACAATTTCTTCTGCAGAGTATTCAACGCCTACCAATTCGGTAGCGAAATTTTCCGGCAACCAGATAGGGGCAGGTTCTGAGTGCTCGCGGAAGTCGGCACCGAATGATTCCGAAGTGCCAAGCGCTTGAACCTCAAGCAACTGGACTACTCGGGCGGCCGCAAACTCGGCAACATTGTTGTCTACTCCGCGTTCATAGCGCTTTGAGGCCTCGGATGGAAGCTTGTGACGACGGGCTGACCTTGCAATTGAAATTGGGTCAAAGTTTGCCGCTTCAATCAAAACATTTACCGTTGTCGCAGAAACCTCGGTGCGCTCACCACCCATTACGCCGGCGATGCCGATTGCACCCGCTTCATCGGCGATAACTAGATCTTCGCTGTGAAGCTTTCGCTCTTGGCCATCAAGGGTCTTTATTGTTTCACCCGCGTGGGCTCTGCGCACGGTAATGCCACCTTGAAGCTTGTCAGCATCATAGGCGTGCAGCGGTTGACCAAGCTCCAGCATCACGTAGTTAGTGATATCTACAATCAATGAAAT
>JBJOJI010000039.1:0-9239 GCA_046046665.1 Actinomycetota bacterium | reverse complement strand
ATTGTTGCGAACGCCACCCAAATGGTGATTGTGGTTGCAATTGCTAACCCTGAACCGCGCACCCGACTGATTGATCGCTACCTTGCCGCCGCATACGACGCAGGACTAAAACCAATTCTGGTGATCACTAAGACTGATCTTGCTAACCCCGATGAATTTCTGGCCAACTTTGCAGGGTTGAGTATTCCGGTGGTGCTTAACAGATCAGACAAGCCTGCACTTCCTCAGCTCAAAGAATTGTTAACCGGCCAGACGTCGGTATTTGTTGGCCATTCCGGAGTTGGAAAATCAACACTTGTGAACTCACTTGCGCCCCATGCCATGCGAGCAACCGGTGGCGTAAACGTAGTTACCGGTCGCGGTCGCCACACATCTTCTTCAGTTCGTGCCATCAAGCTCGATGAAACTTTCGAGGGGGGCTGGATTATTGACACCCCCGGGGTTCGTTCGTTTGGCCTGGGCCACGTTAAGCCACAGAACCTTTTGAAATCTTTCGAAGACCTTTGGCAAGTTATTGAGACCTGCCCTAGAGATTGCTCGCACTTCACTGGAGCACCGGATTGCGCGCTTGACGAGGCAATTGAAGGTGGAACTCTTGGTGCCAGTGGAGCTGCTCGAGTAGATTCGCTGCGCAGACTGGTGCAATCTATTGCTAATAACATCGCCGAATAGAACCTGGCGAATAAACTGAGCAAATGACTTACCAAGCAGACTTAGAGCTGGCGCATGAGCTAGCCGATATCGCCGATGCGATTTCGTTGGCCAGATTTCGCTCTCTAGATCTGCACATTGAATCAAAGCCAGACCGCTCACCGGTTACCGATGCCGATAAGTCTGTTGAGCAGGCGATTAAAAAGATTTTGGCTGATCGAGCGCCTGAAGATGCCTTGATTGGTGAAGAGTACGGCAATTCAGGTTCGGCATCTAGAACCTGGATCATTGACCCAATTGATGGCACCGCAAACTACCTGCGCGGCGTTCCAGTTTGGGCAACGCTGATTGCTCTAGCGATTGACGGCAAACCTACCGTGAGCGTAGTTTCTGCTCCTGCACTTGGCCGCCGCTGGTGGGCAGCTCCAGAAATTGGTTCATTCACCTCTGATATTGATAGCAACGTTCGAGAGCTTAGAGTTTCGGCAATTTCTGATCTTGAAAACGCATCACTAAGTTACAACAACTTGCAGCTGTGGGATCAAGCGGGAATGCTCTCTGAACTTACTGAATTATCACGCAAAATTTGGCGAACTCGCGCGTATGGAGACTTCTGGAGCTACATGCTTCTAGCCGAAGGTTCGGTAGACATAGTTGCTGAACACGACCTAAAAATTTACGACATCGCCGCACTTGTGCCAATTGTTGAAAATGCCGGCGGAACTTTCACTGCAATTAATGGTCCACTTACCAGCGAGACGTCATCGGTATTAGCAACAAACGGCAAACTGCATGCTGCAGTAACCGCCGCCCTAAATTAGTTCTGCGGAAATCCCAAGTTAATTCCGCCATGGCTTGGATCAATCCATCGGCTGGTAATTGCTTTCCCTTGAGTGAAGAAATGCACGCCTTCTACCCCGTGAGCCTTGGTATCACCGAATAGTGAACCCTTCCAGCCGCCAAATGAGTAGTAGGCAACCGGAACAGGAATTGGCACGTTAATGCCGATCATGCCAACTTGAATTTCATTTTGAAATTTTCGAGCAGCTCCACCATCGTTTGTAAAGATTGCAGTTCCGTTGCCGAACGCACCGCTATTAATTAGGTTCACCCCGGCTTCGTATGAGTCAACTCGAACAACTGAAAGTACCGGCCCAAAGATTTCGTCTTTATAGACAGAAGAGCTAGTCGGCACGTTATCAATCAGAGTTGGACCTAGCCAGAAACCATTTGCATCACCGTGAATTTTTGTTTCGCGGCCATCAACAACAACACTGGCACCGTCTGCTTTGGCGGTATCGATATATGAAGCAACTTTGTCTCGGTGAACCTTGGTTATTAGCGGGCCCATGTCGCAGGCCTGGCGGCCATCGCCGACAGTTAGCTTGTTCATTCGCTCAACGATTTTAGGAATCAGCTTGTCGGCAACAGGTTCAACGGCAACTACTACTGATATAGCCATGCAACGCTCTCCTGCAGAACCAAAACCTGCATTGATTGCTGAGTCGGCTACCAGGTCTAGGTCTGCATCTGGAAGAACCAGCATGTGGTTCTTTGCCCCACCAAGAGCCTGAACTCGTTTGCCATTTTTAGTTCCGGTTTCGTAAACATATTGGGCAATCGGAGTTGAGCCAACAAAGGAAATTGCCTTTACTTGGGGTGCGTGCAAAAGAGCGTCTACTGATTCTTTATCGCCATTTAGAACATTGAATACGCCATCAGGTAATCCGGCTTCCTTTAAGAGCTTGCCTAGCCAGATGGCTGCGCTTGGGTCTTTCTCTGAAGGTTTCAACACCACGGTGTTACCGGCGGCGATTGCAATTGGAAAGAACCACATTGGCACCATCGCCGGAAAATTGAATGGACTAATAATTCCAACAACACCCAACGCTTGTCTGGTTGAGTAAACATCTACCCCGGTTGATACATTTTCACTGTAGAAACCCTTAAGAAGGTGTGGCATGCCGGTTGCGAATTCCACAACCTCTTGACCGCGAGTAATTTCACCAAGGGCATCTGAAAGCACTTTGCCGTGCTCTTCGGTAATAATTTCGGCAAGCTCTTCTTTTTTTCGATTCAGAAGCTCACGAAAGTTGAACATGATCTCTTGGCGCCTGGCCAACGAAAGATCTCGCCAAGCTGGAAAGGCAGCGGCCGCTGACTGTATAGCCTCCCGCGCCGATTGTTCCGAGGCGAGTGAAACCTTCTTTGTGACAATGCCCAGTGCTGGGTCAAATACATCCCCAAGGCGATCCTGAGAATAATTAACCTCGCTACCTGAGATCCAGTGCCCAATTATCGGTAATTCGCTCATCTTCTACCTTTCTTCAAAAACTCTAGCCGCTGAAAGCAGCATCAAACCCACTTCTATTCAGTAAAAAAGTGCCAACCAAGCCACCACCAAATCACCATGAGGGCAATTCTTGTGTTGCGATGGTGCATCAGTCTGGATATCAGGTCCCCGAGTGGGGCCAAAAGGTTGGGCATTATTCTGCCAAGAATCCAGGCCGCAAATCCCAAAATGATTACAGCGGAATATTCAATTATTGGAATCACTTTGAAACTCGCTTTCTTCGAACCTGAAGCAATCCAAAGCCAATCAGCATCCAAAGCGTTAAGAAGACCGCCCTGCCATAAGGGGATTCCAAAACAGGATTTACCAGAATCGAAATGGTTGGATACGCGCGATCGTCTTTAAATACAGTCGCAAAGATGTACGCAAAAAGTTCAGACACCGCCATAAACAAGGCAAGGACCATCCACAGCCATTTGGTTCTAGCCATAGCCCTTGTGGCTCCAGGCTTTGGGCCGTGGTCTCGGTAGTAAACCATAAAAATTGCAATAGGCGCCAGAGCTAATAGCAAAACCTTATCTTGCCAACCGTTGCGTTCTGAAAAGAAAAGCACGCTGCAACTAATCAGAATGATTGACCCAAGTACCCAACCACTAATTTTTGGTTTTTCCGGCATCGCCCAGGGAATCAACTTCTTCCAGTCGGCAATAAGTATCAATGAACCTAACCCAAAAATTAACGCATCCACAAAGGAACCCCGGTTTAGGTGAAATGCAGTGACAAAGGCAAACACAGGAAGCCAGGGGTTGATGCCTTTTAGCAGTCTTTTCACGTAATAAGGCTAATCTGCTGGCGTAACAGTGTGAAACAAGCCTGCGCCTACCACCGCAAATAGGGCAAACTGGCATAAATACCTCGAATAAAGGAAGTTAACATGGCGATTTACGACAACATCACCCAGGTAGTGGGCAACACTCCCCTAGTGCGAATCAACCGCATTATTCCTGGCGAGGCAGAGGTGCTGGCAAAGCTTGAGTTTTATAACCCAAGCGCAACGGTAAAAGACCGAATTGGTATCGCCATGGTTGACGCCGCTGAGAAGTCTGGGGCTCTAAAACCTGGCGGATCAATTGTTGAAGCCACCTCTGGAAACACCGGTATTGCATTGGCCATGGTTGGTGCCGCACGAGGTTACAAAGTGATTTTGACTATGCCTGACTCAATGTCAAAAGAGCGTCGCACATTGCTTCGCGCCTATGGTGCAGAACTGGTTCTAACTCCAGCCGCCGAGGGAATGCGTGGCGCTGTTTCCAAGGCCGAAGAAATTGGTGAAACCCAGGGCGCAGTTCAGGTTCGCCAGTTTGCCAATCCAGCGAACCCAGAAATTCACCGCAACACCACTGCCAAAGAAATTTGGGCAGACACAAATGGTGAAGTTGCGGCAATCGTTGCAGGCATCGGTACCGGTGGAACCATCACCGGTGTTGGCCAGGCCCTGAAGGCCCTAAACCCAGACATTAAAGTTTTTGCGGTGGAGCCTGAGGCTTCGCCAATTCTTAACGGCGGTACCCCAGCTGGTCACCCAATTCAGGGTATTGGCGCAAACTTTATTCCTGAAGTTCTAGATACCACCGTTTACGACGAGGTGCTAGATGCACCTACCGAGGAAGCCATTAGGTGGTCTCGCCGATTGGGTGCTGAAGAAGGCATCTTGGGTGGTATTTCTTCTGGCGCAGCCATCTGGGGAGCCAGCCAAATTGCCGCCAGGCCAGAGTTTGCTGGAAAGAAAATTGTTGTGATTATTCCATCGTTCGGTGAGCGATACCTTTCAACTGTTCTATACAAGGACCTTCAGGAACTTGACTAACAGCTAAAGAATCACACTCAAGACCCCAATGCTCCTGCGGCAAAGGGGTCTTAGTGATTTAAATGGTTCTAGGTAGACTTGACCTACTTTGATAAGAATTCGAGAAGACCTAGTCGCCGGCGTTCAGCGCGACCCAGCCACCCGCACCGGCTTTGAGTTATTCCTAACCAGCCCCGGGCTGCACGCGCTTTGGTCACACCAAGTAGCTCACATGCTTTGGAGCTGGGGCTGGCGAATTCCGGCTCGTTTGCACTCTCAGTGGACTAGATTCTGGACCGGCATTGAAATTCACCCTGGTGCAACCATTGGGCGCCGAGTGGTCATCGATCACGGCATGGGCGTAGTTATTGGCGAGACCGCAATCATTGGTGATGATGTTTTGATTTATCACGGTGTTACCTTGGGCGCAAAAATTAATGACACAGTAAAGCGTCACCCAACCATTGGCAACAACGTGATGCTTGGGGCTGGCGCAAAGGTAATTGGAGATATTGAAATTGGCGATGGTGCTCAGGTTGGTGCCAACGCAGTGGTAACCAAGAGCATTCCTGCCGGCGCAATTATTGTTGGCCCACAGGCCACAATTATTAATTAATTCTCAAGTAAGACTTATAAAGCCCAGGCGCCAAGAATCAAACCAGCAATGGTTAGGCAGACTACATCTTGCCCAACTTCAATAAGCCATACTTTTAGTGCACCGTAAGGGTTGCCGTTTGCTTGACCAAAAAATCTGTGCGAAAGCGATGCAAAGGCACCAAGCCCAAGCCCAAAGACAAGACCCAGAAACGCCCCCTCGGCTGCCCCAAGAGCTGGATTAGCCAAGCGAGCAAGCTCAAGAATTACGGCCAGGGTTGCCACCTGAACCAATGCGCCAACATATGTTCCACCAAACATTAGGGCCATCTCGGCACCCGAGGATTTGCCTTCTGAAACTGGCACATCCCTGCCCTGAGCCTTGATCCAGATTGGGTAAAAGGTCTTTGGGCCAAACCAGATGGCCCCAATCACGAATGAACTAATAGATGCCACGAATACCGCTAGCCAGTTGATGTTTGAGAAGTCCAAAGGGTCCGCTTTCTGCGAGGTTTCTGACAGGCTGTTGAACTGTCTTGACAACAGTATAAGTAGGCGTAATCTGAAGTTGAAGCCAGATAACCACTGGCCCAGAAGGAGATAAAAATGACAGAGATTTCAATGACAGACGGTTGCTGCGGTGGCTCTTGCCAGTGCAAGAAGTAGTCACTAAAAACCAACCGCAATAAGGATTAAAAGAAACCCCCTGGCCACTGGCCCAGGGGGTTTCTTACTTCACTATGTTGTGATAAAAAATTAATTTCTTGGTCTCAAAGTTGCCACCATTGGGCAAACAAAAGGATCTGAATTCTTACTGAGACCAACATCGTTTAGGTAACGCATGACAACCATGTAGCTCGAAAGTAGGTTCATCTCTACTAGCGGTATTGAATTTTCTTTACAGTATTCAACAACAATTTTGTGCGCCTTTGCCAAGTTTGGTCTAGCCATCGAAGGGAATAAGTGGTGCTCAACCTGATAATTCAAACCACCCATAAGGTTGTCTGTTAGCCAGCTGCCTCGAATGTTACGACTGGTTAGAACCTGGCGCTGAAAAAAATCTATCTTTGAGTCTTTTGGCACCAGAGGCATGCCTTTGTGGTTTGGGGCAAATGCTGCACCCATAAAAAAACCAAACATTAGCATCATGAAGAGCCATAGAGCTATTGCCCAGGCCCAGCCAAACATAAGAGTCAAAATCACATACGGTGCAGTTTGACGAACCATCATCAAACCAAACTCAACCGCACGAGTTCCGATTTTTCGATCTTTGCGTTTCAAACTTGCCAAGCTGTCTAGCAGTAAGTCAAAACCTGTGAACAATAGCAAAAGCGGAAACAGATAACCCTGACGATTTGTGAACCAACGCTCAACGCCTTTTTTCTCATCGCGGGCCTCAGGAGTAAAAGCTAAGACGCGAATTGCAATGTCAGGGTCTTCACCGATTTGATTCGGCTTTTGGTGGTGCTTGTTGTGCTTGCGAAGCCAGAAACCATAACTTAGGCCGGCAAAAAGATTCGCGAGAACTAACCCTGACCAATCGTTTAGTTTGTTGCTTCTAAAAATTTGGCGATGTGCCGCTTCATGCGCAATGAAGCCGTACTGCGCTGCCATAACACCCAATAGGCCAACAACTAGAAAAGCCAGAAAGATCCAGGCCCAGTGCTGAGTGACAAGTGCGCCAATAAAACCGCCAGCAACCCAAAGACCAGATGCGATTGCCGAGATGACTGCTAGGCGAACTACATAAAAACTTGGTTTCTTAGCGAGAAGACCTGCGTTTTTTACGCGGTGCAAAATCTCGGTGAATTGGGAGACCGTCTGTCGGCCGACTAATACGGTCATACCTGAAGCCTATGCCCCGAAATGCAAATAACCCTGTGGAATGGCTGTTAAAGACCTATTTGGTCTTCTTTTCGTGATATCCCTCTTGTATTTGCTTCAATTTGGTATCTACAAGCAATTTGATGATTTTCTTAGTCAGCGGTTTTTCAGCGGTGAAGTGCAGCGCGCTCATGGTCTGCGAATAATTGGCTAGTTCATTCTTCAGAAGACCAAGCGTTGCGCCGGCAAATGGGTAGTAGCTGCAAAAGTTTTTATTGGCAGCAAAACCGCCAACCACCTTTCCATCAACTTTGAAACAAGGTAGACCGTAGCTGATTGCCTCTTCGGCATTGGGCAGGAGCTTGCGCATCTCTTTGTGAAGCTCTTCAAGTAACTTGCGCTGATCAGCTGGAACCTTATTTAGGTAGTCGTCAATTACTGTCATGATTTACTGCCAACGAACCATTCCAATGATTCCTGCTGTTGCATAGAAGAACTGGAGAAGCAAAATACCTTTGTGCTTTCCACGAAAGGCCCAGATGCCAATAAGAGCCGAAGAAGTAAGTAGCAGTGCAAAACCTAAAAACTCAAGCCCGGTATTTGAGGCAACCAAAAGTGAATAAAGAATTGCTGTGACTACGCCCAGCCACTCAAAAACCTTTGAGGTTTTCATTTGCTTAGAAACCTTTCTAAATTATCAAAGTAGCTGAGCATTCCCTGCCTTGACATTTCTGCTTGCTCGGCGGGCATCTCCCCAATTTGAGTGAACTTGCACCAAGATTTTCTATCGCGCTCTTCAAAATCAATCACGATAGTGTGCGCAGGCGCATTGTCGTCTTGCGCTAGAAATTCTTTTTCATCTTGGCTGTAGCAAAGGGTGTGCACTAACTTCTTATTGGTTTCAAACTCGCTGTAGCGACCCCAGAAATAAGCGTTGAAGCCATGAGCCGAAACATCTACGGCCACGGCCCAGCGGCCGCCAATATAGTTTTCTGTTACAACCGATCCAGGCACGACTGACAATTCAGTTGGGCTGTACCACTGCCCTAATGCTTCGGCAGATGTCCACGCGTTCCAAAGTTCATCAATGTTGGCATCGTATTCGCGCTCAACAAAATAAAGTTCAGTGCTGTTCATTTGATTCCTAGACGTTGAAACGGAACTCAACCACGTCGCCATCTTTCATGACGTAGTCCTTGCCTTCCATGCGCACCTTGCCGGCGGCCTTGGCATCTGCCATTGAACCTGCAGACATGAGGTCTTCATAAGAAACGATTTCGGCCTTGATGAATCCGCGCTGGAAATCGGTGTGGATTACACCAGCTGCCTGAGGTGCGGTCCAGCCCTTGTGGATGGTCCAGGCACGTGCCTCTTTAGGGCCAACGGTTAGATAGGTCTGCAGACCAAGAGTGTCAAAACCAATTCGAGCTAGCTGATCTAAACCTGATTCTTCTTGGCCAAGTGATGCAAGTAGTTCATTGGCCTCTTCAACCGATAGATCAATCAACTCAGATTCGACCTTGGCATCAAGGAACACGGCTTCGGCTGGTGCCACAAGGTCGGCTAACGCCTTCTTCTTTGCGGCGTCAGTCAGGATTGACTCATCAACGTTGAAAACGTAAATGATTGGCTTTGCCGTGAGAAGACCAAGTTCCCTAATTGGAGTTAGGTCTACATCAGAAGATGAAATTGGCTTGCCGTCATTTAATACGGCGAGCGCGGCGTCGATAGCTTCAAGAGCGGCCGGCTCCATCTTTTTGCCCTTTACTTCTTTTTCAATGCGAGGGCGCGCCTTATCTAGAGTTTCCATGTCGGCCAGAATCAGCTCGGTGTTGATGGTCTCAATATCGCTGGCAGCATCTACTTTGCCATCTACGTGAACTACGTCACCATCTACGAAACCGCGAACTACCTGAGCAATGGCGTCAGCTTCGCGGATGTTAGCTAGGAACTTGTTACCAAGCCCTTCACCCACCGATGCGCCACGCACAATACCGGCGATGTCTACGAAAGAAACTGGAGCTGGCAGCA
>JBJOJI010000038.1:0-11196 GCA_046046665.1 Actinomycetota bacterium | reverse complement strand
ACGCATTTTGACCCAGAAGTTGGTCTGCCGCCTCGCTGGATTACCCCCGGCGGAGGTATTGATGGCACAGAAAGCGTCCTAGATGCAGCCCTCCGGGAGCTCAACGAGGAAACCGGACTGAAGGTGCCACAGGAAGCCCTTGGTGAAGTTATTTTAAAAACCGTGGGTCGCTGGAACTGGGCTGACGGCATCAATCATCACACTTTTGTGGATCATTTTTATTTGCTGCAAGTTGACGAGTTTGAACTTGATGATTCCGGCTGGACAGACGAAGAACGCCGAGATGTTGAAGAACACCGATGGTGGAACCTTCACGAACTAAATGAATCTGGTGAGCAGGTGAGCCCGCCAGGTCTGGTGGAATTTCTCATCAGCCACCTTCTGAGCTAAAGCCCCTTCGCCGATAATGAACATTATGTCAAGTAGCATTTATTTGGGATTCCAGCCAGCTATTCCCTAGGTATTGCTAATTGGCGGTTGCCGCCACCCACTCGTTCAGTTTGTTTTCGCCCGCTCCAGAATCTAATGCGCTGGTGACCGCGTGGATTGCGTCAGCGAATCTAAGATCAAGATTCACATCGGCTCGTGAAGGGTCTTTGGCCATCTGGTAGCTCAACACTCCTCCGGCGGCATTCAAAATTACGATATCGCGAATTGCACCCAAGTTGCCCAGAGTCTTGCCGGCAAACAAATCTCTTGCCACCTGGGCGTTGAATTCAGCATCGCCACCCAAGAGCTGACTGGTGCTGACCTTAGCCAGGCCCAATTTAAGTGGATTTAAGTCAAACTGAGTGACCGCTCCCCCAGAAACCTGCCAAATTTGGCTGTTTCCAGTGGTGGAAAGCTCGTCGAGGCCATCATCTGCTCTAAAAACAAGGGCTGAACGGCCCCTGTTGGCCATTTCCTGGGCTAGTAGCGGTGCCATTTTGAGATTTGAAACACCCAAGGATGTAGCGATTGGCTGAGCAGGATTAGCCAATGGGCCTAAAAAGTTGAATGTTGTGGGTACTGCCAGCAATTTGCGCACTGGAGCCACAAATTTCATAGCTGGGTGAAAGACAGGGGCAAAAAAGAAGGTGATTCCGGTCTTTTTGAACACCGCTGACACCTGGTTTGGATCTAGGTCTAGGCGAATTCCTAATGCTTCGAGCATCTCAGATGACCCCGTCTTGCCCGATGCCGAGCGGCTGCCGTGCTTCAAGACAGGTATCCCAGAAGCCGCAGTAAGTACAGATGCCATGCTGGAGATGTTGACCGTGCCAATCAGATCTCCGCCGGTGCCGACTATGTCAACCGCATCATTGCCAGTTTCTAATTTGAGGCTATTTGCCAGCATTGCATCAACCAGGCCCGATATCTCGCTAACCGATTCGCCTTTGTGACGAAGGGCAATCATGAAGGCCGCAACGATGCCTTCTGGGGTCTGGCCGGCCATGATTTCATCAAGTGACCACAGGGCCTCCGCGCGATCCAAATCTTGACCTAGGGCCAGTTTGCCCAATACGTAGGTCCAATTTAGAGGCGCAGTCATAAGTAAAAGTTTATCGGCGAATTAACTAGAAAATTTTTTGGAAAAAACTTTAAATTCTCTGGCTCGACGCGGGAAAAATGCCCAATTTACAAGGGCATCGGGGACGACCATCAGCGCACCTGTCATTAATCGCCCTAGTGCAACCTCGGTTGGCACTATCGTTTGGCTTGGAAGCGAGGTGATGTTCTTTGCCGGCCTTTTCGCTATGTACTTCAGCCTTCGAGCCAATTCTCCTGAGATTTGGGCGAACGACACTGAAATTCTGAATGTTCCTTTTGCCTTGGTCAACACCCTGATTCTGGTTGCATCCTCGTTCACAGCGCAGTTTGGTGTGTTTGCCGCAGAGCGCCTTCAGCCGCGAGCAACCGGCCTATCTCCTGTCAAATGGGGCGTTGTTGAGTGGTTCTTCCTTAGCTACCTGCTTGGTGCAATCTTCGTTGCCGGCCAGTGCTGGGAATACGCAACCCTAATTTCTGAGGGTGTTGCACTCAATTCAAACTCTTATGGTTCAGCGTTTTACATCACCACAGGTTTCCACGCTCTACACGTAACCGGTGGTCTTATTGCGTTCCTATTCGTTATCGGCCGCACCTTTGCTGCTAAGAAGTACGGTCACTACGAGGCAACTAGTGCCATCGTTGTGTCTTACTACTGGCACTTCGTTGATGTGGTGTGGATCGGCCTTTTCCTAATCGTTTACGTACTTAAATAATCTGAAAGACCAATTTCTAATGGCATTCAAGAAAAATCGTCGTAGCCCACTGGCTGCAATCATCGTGATGGCTGCCGGCCTAGCCCTAACCGGTGGTGGCTACGCCGCCGCCACTGCTGCCGTTGATGCAGTAAAGCCTGCTTCAGCGGTAGCAACGGCAGAGCAGGTAACAGAGGGCAAGAAGCTGTTCCTAGCTAACTGTGCCAGCTGTCACGGAAAGAACGCTGAAGGTTCAAAGGCTGCCCCATCGCTAATTGGTGTCGGTGCCGCATCTGTAGAGTTCCAAGTTGCTACCGGTCGTATGCCTGGCCAGGCTTCTGGCCCACAGCTTGAGAAAAAGAGTGTTCAATTCACACCGGAACAAATTGATCAGCTTGCTGCCTACGTAGCAACGCTTGGCGAAGGTCCGGCAATCCCAACCGATGAAATGGTTGCGGCAAACGGAGATTCAACTCGCGGTGGCGAACTTTTCCGAATCAACTGCGCAATGTGTCACAACGCAGTTGGTGCAGGTGGTGCACTAACTGAGGGTAAGTATGCCCCGGCTCTAAAGGGCGTTACCGAGCGTCACATCTACGAAGCAATGGTTACCGGCCCTCAGAATATGCCTGTATTCAACGATGCAAACCTGACACCACAAGACAAGAAGGACATCATCACATACCTAAAGTTTGTGGAAGAAAACCCTTCAGCAGGTGGTTATGAATTAGCGAATCTTGGTCCTGTAGTTGAGGGTCTGTTTACATGGGTATTCATCTTGGGCTTCATTATTGCCATCACCATCTGGCTTGGCGCTAAGTCAAACTAATTTTCAAAATAAGTTTTAGAACTGAAAAACAAAGGGAGCATCTAGATTGAGCGAAAAGAAACTGGCAAAAGCTAGTTCAAAGAACTCAGAACACGAGTACAACGGTGGCTTAGCGGTAATTGCACCAGATGCAGTTAAAGATCCTGGTCTTGAACCGCACCGCACTCGTATGACAGACAAGAGCGTCAAGCACGAGAAGGCGGCTGCGCGCCAAGTTGCTGCCATGTTCTTGGCTTCAGTTCTTGGCAGCGCTTTTGCAATTTACGCTTACTTTGCTTTTCCAATTACCGAAGACCTGGGTACTGTTCGAAACAACACTCTCCTATTAGGTCTGGGAATTACACTTGGCCTCTTGGGAATTGGTATCGGTGCTGTGCACTGGGCCAAAACCCTTATGCCAGATGCCGAAGTTTCTGAAGAGCGCCACCAGACCCGTGGATCAGAAGAAGTTCGCGCTCGTGCGATTGAGATCATTAAACTTGCCGATTCCGAATCAGGATTCTCACGCCGCAAGTTAATTCGCCGCTCCCTCTATGGGGCACTTGCATTGTTCCCGTTGCCGGCGATTGCCCTTTTTGGTGACCTTGGCCCAAACCCAGGCGACACCCTTCGTCACACAATGTGGAAGAAGGGAACCCGTCTAGCGCTAGATCCGACCGGAACCCCAATTAAGGCTGCCGATGTAACTCTTGGTTCTGTTTTCCACGTAATTCCAGAGGGTCTTGCAGAACTTGAACACCACAAGCTTGAAGAGAAGGCAAAGGCGGCCGTGCTGCTGGTTCGCCTTAATCCAGAAGACCTAAAGGAATCAGCGGAGCGTAAAGATTGGTCTTACGACGGAATCGTTGCCTACTCTAAAATTTGCACCCACGTTGGTTGCCCGGTTGCTCTATATGAGCAGCAGACACATCACCTGCTTTGCCCTTGCCACCAGTCAACATTTGATGTAACTGAAGCCTGCAAGGTTGTTTTTGGCCCTGCCACTCGCCCACTGCCTCAGCTGCCTATCGCAGTAGACGCAGAGGGTTACCTGATTGCGCAGAGTGACTTCACTGAGCCTGTTGGCCCTAGCTTCTGGGAGCGTTAAAAAATGAGTAATGCAGTAGCAACCCCAAAGAAGAGTGGTTTCCTAGCTGGAACCGCAAACTATCTAGACGAGCGTGTTGGTGTAGCCGGCATTCTGAAAGAATTTGGTCGCAAGGTATTCCCAGACCACTGGTCTTTCATGCTTGGAGAAGTAGCACTTTACAGCTTCCTGGTAATCCTGCTTTCAGGTACCTTCCTAACCTTTTTCTTCCAGCCTTCAATGGAGCCAGTAATTTACGAGGGTGTTTACGGTCCGCTAAAGGGTGCCGAGATGTCAATCGCCTACGCCTCAACCTTGGACATTTCGTTCGAGGTTCGCGGTGGTCTGTTGATGCGCCAGGTACACCACTGGTCAGCTTTGCTATTCGTGGCAGCAGCTGGTCTACACATGCTTCGTGTTTTCTTCACCGGTGCATTCCGCAAGCCTCGTGAAATCAACTGGCTAGTAGGTTTCGTTCTATTCGTATTGGGCATGGCTGGTGGATTCACCGGATACTCTCTGCCTGATGACCTTCTATCTGGAAACGGTCTTCGCATTATCGATGGAATGATCAAGGGATTGCCTGTCATTGGTGCCTACGGTTCCTCATTGCTATTTGGTGGAGAATTCCCAGGTGAAACAATTGTTGCTCGCCTTTACGGCCTGCACATTTTGCTGGTACCGGCACTGATTTTGGTGTTCATCGTTATTCACCTTTTCATGGTGGTAATTCACAAGCACACCCACTACTCAGGCCCTGGTCGCAAAGACACCAACGTAGTTGGTTACCCACTAATGCCTGTATACGTAGCTAAAGCCGGTGGATTCTTCTTCATTGTGTTTGGTGTAATCATGCTGATTGCAGCTACTTTCACCATCAACCCGGTATGGAACTACGGCGGCTACGACCCATCCCCAGTTTCTGCGGGTACGCAGCCTGACTGGTACATTGGGTGGCTTGACGGCGCATTGCGTCTAGCACCAACAAACCTAGAGGTTACAGCTGGTGGCGTCACATGGTCTTGGAACATTCTGCTTCCGATGATTGTGGGTATTGGTTTCTTGATTATTGTTGCCCTGTACCCATTCATCGAAGCTTGGGTAACTGGTGACAAGCGTGAACACCACGTACTTGATCGCCCGCGTAACGCACCAACACGCACTGCTATTGGTGCAGCTGGTGTCACCTTCTACGCGGTTCTATGGGCTGGTGCAGCAACAGACTTGATTGCAACCAACTTCAAGATGTCGTTGAATCAAGTACTTACCTCAATCCAGATTCTGCTAATTGTGGGTCCAATCTTGGCGTTCATAATTGCCAAGCGAACCTGTTTATCGTTGCAGCGCAAGGACCGCTCGATTGCACTTCACGGTCGTGAAACTGGTCGCATCGTGCGCCTGCCGCACGGTGAGTACATTGAAGTCCACGAGCCGCTAGACGAGTTTGAACAGTGGAAGCTTGTTGACTTTAAGGACTACCAGCCGACACTGGCTCGTCCAAACGCAGCAGGAAAGATCACACTACGTGCACGTCTGCGAGCCGGTCTATCTCGTTTCTACTTCGAAGACCGCATTGCTCCCGTAACTCAGACCCAGATCGAGGAAGCACACCACCACGGTGACCACGCTGAAATCGAATCTAAATAAGACCAACTCTTCACGGAGTTAGATCAAGAATTGGGCCTGGCGAAAGCTGGGCCCATTTTCTTCTCTATACGTACCTCTGCGTAGATAGGCTTTTCTCATGGATCCCTTCTCTTCCAGCAATGTGTCGAGCCATAGTTCGGTGCACGCTGGCGTTAGTGAGACTAAGTTCAACGAATACTCAGCCGGCCATGACCACATAGCAAAAAACATAGCTTCGCTTATGGTGGGTGGCCACAGCATCGATTCTGCTGAAGTTCAACACTGGATCGCTAAGCACTACGAATTCGTTTGCCAGTTTTGGACCCCAAACCGCCTTGCCTATAAATCACTTGCACTCACCTACACAATGGATCCAGCGTTCAAAGCTACCTACGAGGCCTATGAGGCAGATCTGGCATCATTCATTCAAAAGGCCATAAACATTTGGGCCGATAAAAACCTGGTTGAAGAAATGGAAGCTTGATGCTCAGCGCAACATTTATTTTTAAGCACAATAATTCAAATGGTGATTTCAAAAAGCTCGACGATGAAATTATGGCTCGGGCCGAAACTAACCCGGGCTTCAAAGGAAAAGAGAAATGGCACTCCCCTGATGGCACACAGATCCGGGTGATCTATTATTTTGAAACCAAAGAATCGTTGGCCGAGTTCTCTAAAGATGATGTTCATCGAGAAGCCAAAAGTCGTTATGCGGAATGGTACGACGGTTACCGGGTTGAGATAGCCGATATAACCGGAACCTGGGGCGATGGCACTTTGCCAGCAATATGGAAAGTCTAGAAATAAAAAATCCCACCATTCCTGGTGGGATTTTTCTTTCGAACTTTTAGTGGGCGTTTAGTCCGCGGCTGCGCTCAAACACGAATCCGATTAGCGCTACCAACGCAAGTGGGAACCCGATGAAGAACAACCACCAACCGACAGCCAGAGATGCGAAACAAATTGCTCCGAAAAGACCTAGGAAGAATGGCCACCAACTCCAAGGAGCAAAGTAGCCAATCTCTGATTCTCCATCTTCGATGTTTCCATCTAGGCGATCTTCAGGAACAACGCCCTGACGCTTATCTGTGTTCTTGATGTAGAAGGCAAGAAACAGTGACATGAAACCAAGCATCGCGATTGCTGCAGTACCAATTGGCTCGTAACCACCATTGGTGTTATACCACCACACGGCGTAACCAGCAGAATCTACAAAGTAGAAAACTGTTAGAAAGTAAAAGAGATTACCGTTGAACTTCATTTGGGTTAGCCCTTCTTCTTTACGGCAGCTTTAGCTTCTGCGGCTGCAAACTCTGGGTGGTTCAAGTCAAATGCTGGAGACTCGGAACGCACACGCGGAATTGAAGTGAAGTTGTGACGTGGGAACGGAGTTCCGGTTGCCCACTCAAGTGAACGGCCATAACCCCATGGGTCGTTAAGAGTTGTCTTTTCACCCTTGCGAGCGGTGATGTAGACGTTCCATAGGAATGGAATCATTGACAGCGCAAGCAAAGCTGAACCAACTGTTGAAACCTGGTTCATCCAAGTGAAGCCATCTTCAGGCAAGTAAGTCGCGTAGCGACGTGGCATGCCAATTACGCCTAGCCAGTGCTGAATTAGGAAGGTGGTGTGGAAACCAATGAATAGCAACCAGAACTGAATTTTGCCTAGGCGTTCGTTCAGCATCTTGCCGGTCATCTTTGGGTACCAGAAATAGATTCCCGCAAACATGGCGAACACCACGGTTCCAAAAACAACATAGTGGAAGTGCGCAACAACGAAGTAGCTGTCTGATAGGTGGAAGTCAAGTGCTGGTGAAGCAAGAATTACACCGGTTAGACCACCAAAGATAAAGGTGGTCAAGAAGCCTAATGAGTAAAGCATTGGTGTCTCAAAAGTTACCGAACCCTTCCACAGGGTTCCGATCCAGTTGAAAACCTTCACACCGGTTGGAATTGCAATCAACATAGTGGTGAACGCAAAGAACGGAAGCAACACAGAACCGGTCACGTACATGTGGTGTGCCCATACGGTCATTGAAAGCGCAGCAATTGCAATGGTTGCGTAGACCAGAGTCTTGTAACCAAAGATTGGCTTACGGCTAAATACCGGAAAAATCTCTGACACAATTCCGAAGAAAGGCAAAGCCAAAATATAAACCTCTGGGTGACCGAAGAACCAGAACAGGTGCTGCCAAAGCATAGGGCCACCATTGGCTGGATCAAAGATGTGCGCATCGAATCTGCGGTCGGCGCCAAGAGCGAACAGAGCAGCCGCAAGAGGTGGGAAACACATGATTACCAAGATTGAAGTAACCAAAGTGTTCCAAGTGAAGATTGGCAGACGGAACATGGTCATACCAGGAGCACGCATTGTGAGGATGGTGGTGATGAAGTTAACACCACCCATGATGGTTCCGAAACCACCAAGGGCCAAGCCAAATACCCACAGGTCTCCACCAAGGCCTGGTGAGAATGTGGTGTTTGAAAGCGGCGCATAGGCGAACCAACCAAAGCTTGCGGCACCCTGTGGAGTAAAGAAACCAGCTACTGCAACGAATGAGCCAAAGAAGTAGAACCAGTATGCAATTGCGTTCAGACGCGGGAAGGCAACATCTGGTGCACCAATTTGCACAGGCATCAAAATGTTGGCGAACGCTGCAAACAAAGGAGTTGCAAACATCAAAAGCATTATGGTTCCGTGCATGGTGAACAGCTGGTTGTACTGCTCTTTGGTCTGAACGATTTCAAGACCAGGTGCAGTCAGCTGGGCGCGAATAACCAGCGCCATAACACCACCGATGAGGAAGTAAAGGAAAGAAGTAATCAGGTAAAGGTAGCCGATCTTCTTGTGGTCAGTTGTAGTAACCCAATCAACGAGAATCTGGCCTTTAGTCTTCTTTGCAGAACCGTAGGTTGATTTGCTTGCAGTAGCAGTTGCCATTTTGCTTAGCCTCTAATCTCTGGGTTGTCACCCGGAAGGTTTTGATTGCGGTCGTACTTGGTGTCAAGCTGACCAACGTTGCCCGCAGCTGCAAGTTTCTGCATCTGAGCATCGTATTCAGCCTGCGAAACGACCTTTACGTTGAATAGCATCATCGAGTGGTACTCACCACAAAGCTCAGCACACTTGCCCTTATATGTGCCTTCAACCTGAGGGGTGAAGTACATGTGGTTGGTGCGACCAGGGAACATGTCTTTCTTGTAAAGGAAATCAATTACCCAGAAAGAGTGGATTACATCGCGAGCGGAAAGATCAACTTTTACACTCTTTCCTACCGGAAGATAAAGTGTTGGCAGCGCCGCCTCTGAGCCTGTTTCGCCATCAAACTGTGACTGGATTCCAGATTCGTAAACGTTCTCGTCTACGTAGTTGAAGTCCCAGCTCCACTGCTTTGCGATTACCTGGATTTCGACGTCTGGGTTTGCTGTTGGCTGTTCAATTGCAGCCATGTCGCGTGCAGTGAAGGCAAAGAATCCAATGGTGATGATCAGTGGAACCACTGTAAACATGACCTCAATTGGGTTGTTGTAGCGAAGCTGTGAAGGTAGGCCGGTCTCACCCTTGCGGCGACGGTAGACAATGACCGCATAGAACATAAGTGCCCAGGCAATAATGCCAACGCCCCACAGGACGATCCATGATGTGGTCCATAGGCCGGTAATGCGGTCTGTGTGGTTGGTTACGCCAGGAACACCAGGCAGGAAGCCTCGCGAAAACTCCTCTTGTGAACAACCAGACAAAAGCAACATCAGTGATGCCGCAGCAGGCAAGACTGCCCACTTAGATCCAAGCTTTTTCAGCACAATCGACCCTTCAGAGACGAACTCGTTACATTTCTATCCTACGCGCCGAAACTGGTTGAATGTGCCTAAAACACCGTAATTTAGGGGTTTTTCTAAAGAAAAGACCCGGTTGGATAGCTCCAAACCGGGTCTTACTAGAAAAATCTTCTTATTTAACTGAACGAGTCTCCGCAAGCACAAGAACCGGCGGCATTTGGGTTGTCGATTGTGAACCCCTGCTTTTGAATGGTGTCTTCAAAGTCAATTGAGGCCCCATCAAGGTAAGGCACACTCATTTTGTCTACTACTACCTCAACGCCGTCAAACTCTTTGACTACGTCGTCTTCAGTCAGTTGCTCATCAAAGTACAGCTGGTAGATAAGACCTGAGCAGCCACCAGGCTGAACAGCTACACGCAGTCGAAGGTCATCTCTGCCTTCGGCCGCAATCAAAGTGCGAACCTTGCTCTGCGCCTGCTGGGTTAGGACTACTCCATTTTCTAGAGTTTGAGTCATTTTGACCCCTTTCTGGTGGCTTATCTATCTAAGACTAACTTATCGGGCCTGTCTGGCATTCCCTGTTATCAAGAGCAAAGCCTCAGAAACCATGGCTTTTTTGAGCATCTGCAGGTCTACCGACTCATTTGGGCTGTGGGCCCTGGAATCTGGGTCTTCTACCCCAGTTACCAGAATTTGAGCCTCTGGAAAGACCTCGGTGAGGTCTGCAATGAACGGAATAGACCCACCAATGCCGATATTTACCGAATTTTGGCCAAAACCAAGGCTTAGAGCTTGCTCGGCAGCGGATTTAGCCCAGCCCTCAGAAAGGCCAGAAAATGGTTTACCCAACTCAATTTCGCCGTAATTCAAGGTGGCTCCGAACGAGATATTGGCTTCTAAATGGGCTCTGAGCAGGGCTAGAGCCTCTTCTGGCACCTCGCCGGGGGCGATTCTTAGGCTGATTTTGGCCTTGACCATAGGCAACATCGTGTTTGATGACAACGCCACCGATTGGCCATCGATGCCGATAACAGTTAGGGCCGGCTTGGTCCAAATGCGATCCAAAATGCTTCCCTCACCAATTTGTTGGGTGCCCCTCAGCAGGCCGGCATCGATGCGGAGTTGATCCTCGGAATATGGAAGATCATCGGCGGTTCCTTGCTTGAGCCCAGCAATTGCAACATTACCTTCGTCGTCGTGCAGGGTGGCCAACAGCTTTATAGTGGCCAACATGGCATCTGGAACGGCCCCGCCATACATTCCCGAATGCAGGGCGTGATCCAATGTAGAAACTTCAATCACTTGCGAAACCAAGCCGCGCAGGGTGGTGGTTAGCGCAGGAACATCTACCGTCCAGTTTCCAGAGTCAGCAACGATGATCACATCGGCTTGAAGGTCATTTTTATTCTCATCGAGGAAATTTCTAAATGTTGGCGAACCGGCCTCTTCCTCGCCTTCGATAAAAAGGGTTAGACCAAGGTCAAAATCAGCCCCGACAATGTGCTTCAAGGCTCGAATAGCTGCGATGTGAGTCACGATTCCAGCCTTATCATCTGCTGCTCCCCTGCCGTAAAGTCGATTGCCGATCAGGGTTGGTTCGAAAGGTTCTGTTTTCCAAGCAGCTTGATCTCCGGGTGGTTGAACATCGTGGTGGGCATAAAGCAAGATC
>JBJOJI010000083.1:0-2730 GCA_046046665.1 Actinomycetota bacterium | reverse complement strand
CCAGGCGGCAGCCGAAGATTCTTCGGCAGCAATCAGGTGGTCAGTGGTTGGCAACATTTGCCAAGTTTAAGCACAAAACCCCACTCGCGTACGAGTGAGGTTTTGAGCTATTGCTTATAACGAAGCAAGTGCTGCGTTGAAGGTTGCCGAAGGTCTCATTGCCTTCTCAACAAGTTCAACGTTCGGGCGGTAGTAGCCACCAATTTCAACTGGCTTACCCTGAACAGCAACTAGCTCTTCAACAATCTTGGTTTCAGCTTGGGCTAGTGTCGCAGCCAATTGCTTGAAAGATGCAGCTAGTTCAAGGTCGTCAGTCTGCGCTGCCAATTCTTGAGCCCAGTAGAAACCCAGGTAGAAGTGACTTCCTCGGTTATCAATTGTTCCAATCTTGCGACCAGGTGAGCGGTCCTGCTCTAGGAAAGTGCCGGTTGCGCGATCAAGGGTGTCGGCAAGAACCTTGGCCTTTGGATTGTTAGTTGTGATGGCCTGGTGCTCGAGCGATGCAGCCAAAGCGAAGAACTCTCCAAGTGAATCCCAGCGCAGGTAGTTGTCTTCAAGAAACTGCTGCACGTGCTTTGGAGCCGAACCACCGGCACCGGTTTCGAATAGCCCACCGCCATTTAGCAATGGAACGATTGAAAGCATCTTTGCGCTGGTTCCAACTTCAAGAATTGGGAACAGGTCAGTGTTGTAGTCACGCAAAACGTTTCCGGTTACCGAGATTGTGTCTAGACCTTGGCGGATACGACCCAGAGAGTACTTGGTTGCCTCAGCAGGAGCCATGATCTCAATGGTTAGTCCGCTGATGTCGTGTTCACCAAGGTACTCGTTGACCTTTGCAATGATTGCGGCGTCGTGAGAACGCTCTTTGTCTAGCCAGAAAATTGCTGGCACGTTTGAAGCACGTGCGCGAGTAACCGCAAGCTTTACCCAGTCGCGAACTGCAACATCTTTGGTTTGGGTGGCACGCCAAATGTCACCCTTGGCAACCTTGTGTGAAATCAAAACGTCACCTGCTGCGTTTACAACTTCAACGCGACCATCGGCTTTGATTTCGAAGGTCTTGTCGTGGCTGCCGTACTCTTCAGCTGCCTGAGCCATTAGGCCAACGTTTGGCACCGAACCAATTTTTGCTGGGTCAAGTGGGCCGTTGGCGATTACGTCATCGATTGTTGCCTGGTAGATACCGGCGTATGAAG
The DNA here is from genome assembly GCA_046046665.1 of Actinomycetota bacterium. Taxonomy (GTDB): domain Bacteria; phylum Actinomycetota; class Actinomycetes; order Actinomycetales; family Microbacteriaceae; genus Rhodoluna. Next base: position 1,531 of record JBJOJI010000083.1, on the reverse strand, counting down.
AGTCAGGAATCACTGCGAGAGTATCGTGCTCTGCACCGTTTACATCCCAAAGTTTTCCACCGTTGCGAATCAGCGCAGGCATTGATGCATCCACGATTACGTCTGATGGCACGTGCAAGTTTGTGATGCCCTTGTCACTGTTTACGTAGCTCACGCTTGGGCCATCGGCTAGGGCCTTGTTGAAGTCAGCGATAATTTCTGAACCGCCCGCAACGTTTGCAAGCCCATCAAGAATTGCACCAAGTCCGTCGTTGGCACTCAGACCAGCAGCTTCAATTGCTGCACCGTGCTTTGCAAATGTATCGGCAAAGAAAACCTTCACTGCGTGACCAAAAAGAATTGGATCGCTGACCTTCATCATGGTGGCCTTTAGGTGCAGTGAATAAAGAACGTCGTCTGCCTTTGCCTGCTCAACGGTCTTAGCTAGGAATGCATCCAGTGCGCTTGCGCTCATGAATGTTGCATCAACAATCTCGCTGGCAAGTACTTTCAAACCTGACTTCAGTGCAGTTTCTGTTCCATCAACTGCAATGTGACGAATTGTCAAAGCATCATCGGCTGGCAAAAGAATTGATTTCTCGTTTGCAAAGAAATCGTTCTGACCCATAGTCGCAACCCGAGTCTTAGAACCAGCCGCAAATGGCTTGTTCACGTGTGGGTGCTTACGTGCATATTGCTTGACCGATAGCGGTGCTCGGCGGTCGCTGTTTCCCTCGCGTAGAACAGGGTTTACGGCACTGCCTTTTACCTTGTCGTATCGAGCGCGGGCGTCGCGCTCGGCATCGGTGGCAGCCTCGTCTGGATAGTCAGGAAGATCAAAACCCAAAGCCTGCAGCTCGGCAATGGCTGCCTTCAACTGCGGAATAGATGCTGAGATGTTTGGCAACTTAATGATGTTGGCCTCTGGGGTGGTTGCTAGCTTGCCAAGTTCGCTAAGTGCATCGGCAACCTGCTGAGTGGCATTTAATTTGTCTGTAAAGACAGCCAAGATGCGGGCCGCAAGCGAGATGTCGCGAGACTGAATGTTTACGTTTGCCTTCGCAGCATAGGCCTGCACAATTGGCAAAAACGAAGCGGTCGCCAGAGCTGGGGCTTCATCGGTGTGGGTATCGGTGTGGGTGTAGTAAATGGTTGAATCGTTCACGACGTTGGGACTCCGGTTCTTAGAAATAGCTACTTATCTTTACAGACTACCTGCTTGTATCTAGGGCCAAATGACGACTTAGCGAATGACAATCTCATCGATATCCAGTCGGTGGGCGCCAAACTCATTGATGGCTGCATCACTCGGGTAACCAATAGCGATTCCATACAAAAACCCGTAGGCCTTCGGAATCTCAAACTCACCCCGAACCACGTTCTCCCATGTCGAAAGCGCGCCTTGTGCGCAGGTACCCAGACCGCGAGCGTGTGCCGAAAGCATTAGATTCTGCACAAATAGCCCGGCATCGTTGGCTGCAAACTTACCCAGCGACTTATGCGAAAAAATAAAGAGCTCAGTTGGAGCCCCAAAGAAGTCATAGTTGCGGGC
>JBJOJI010000037.1:0-10189 GCA_046046665.1 Actinomycetota bacterium | reverse complement strand
ATTTCTTTCTGGGTATTTTTTCTATTGCTTTTGGGCCTTGGTCTAATTAATAAGGGCATTGCAATTTGGCTGGTCACGCTACCAATTCTGATTTGGATTCTTTCAGCCGCTCTCATCCTTTACTCTGTTTTGTTTGCAGTCTTAACGATTGACACATTGCGCCTAATGCGCTTGGGCCGACTATATAACCGCGAAAGGTGGATAACCTTTGCAGCTGTCTTGCTAGCCGCAGTTATGGGCACTTCTGCCATTTCATATGCCGGGGGTCTTGCCGGTGTGCAGGCCAATTTTATTGGCAGCATTTTTAATCAAGGCGGATTCACCTCTCCGGTCGAGGGCCGCTACAACATCATGTTGCTTGGCGCTGATGCGGGTTCTGACAGATTTGGAATTCGCCCAGACAGCATTTCTGTAATCAGTATTGATGCAGCTACCGGTGCTGCGGTAAATATTGGCATTCCAAGAAACCTGCAGCATGTGGGCTTTTCTAAAGGTTCGCCGATGAATGATATTTATCCAAACGGTTGGAACTGTGGTCTTGATTGCTTGATCAACGCAATATATAAGGACGTTGAAGACAACCACCCAGATGCATACCCTTCCGCCACCAAACACGGTTCAACTCCAGGTACAGAGGCTACTCGTGATGCGGTTGAGTATGTTACTGGGTTAGAAATTCAGTCCTACGTTTTGGTCGACATGGCTTCATTCAAAGATCTAATTGATGCCCTAGGTGGCATTGACATCAATGTTAAGGAACGCCTGCCAATTGGTGGTCAACTCGATGACCTATCCGATGTCAAGGGTTGGATTGAGGCTGGCCAACAACACATGGATGGACACACGGCCCTTTGGTACGCCCGAAGCCGCCACAGCACCAGCGACTACGATCGTATGCGTCGCCAGCATGAAGTTGAGCAGGCAGTGATAAGCCAGGTTGAACCGGCCACTATTTTGACCAGGTTTCAAGCAATTGCCTCAGCTGGTAAAAAGATGGTGCGCACCGATATTCCAAGCGCCATGCTTTCCCAATATGTAGATCTAGCTGTTAAGGCCCGTTCGATTGGCATCAAAGAGCTGACCCTTGTGCCACCGCTTATTGATGTAATTCACCCAAATTTCACAGCAATACGTGAAATGGTGAAAGAGTCCTTTGTTTTAGAAGAAGTGAGGGAATAGCAATATGAGAAAAGTTTTTGTTGCTTTGGCAGCTGCCTTTGCACTGGTTTTGCTAAGTGGTTGCGCATTGCTTTACCCAAACTGGGGCACAGATCAGAACCCTTCTACTTCTATGTCGCCTAGTGCAAGCAACAGCTCACCTTCGCCAAGCCCATCGGAATCCGTATCGGCATCACCAAAGCAAACTCTTGCTGAAGTGAGCTTGATTGACATGGGCGTAGATGCCGGTGCCGGCTCGCTTTATGTAGTTGCAGAAGTTTTGAATGCAACTGAAGACGGCGGAAAATGCACCATTACTTTCAAGAGCGGAACTGCAACCAAGACCGTTGCGGTCAAGGCCGAGGCTAACGCCGCCACTACTCAATGTTTTCCGGCCTACCTTCCAATCGGCGGACTGCCAAAAGGTAAAGGCATTGTGACAATCACTTACGAATCAGAAAAGTTCTACGGCACAAGCGATTCCTTCGGAGTGACAATACCTTGATCGCAAATCGGCTAAGCAAGCCGATCGCGATTTTAGTTTCAGCACTACTAGTCGCGATTGGGTTTATTGCGCTGTCTGCGGCGTCTAAGTCTGAAGCAGCTGACGCTGCACAGTTTGATCCCGGCAACATTATCAGCGACAGTGTGTTTTACGACTTTGGCACAATGTCAGCTAATGACATCCAGAGATTTTTAAACGGAAAATTACCCACCTGTAATGACAACGATGGTGGGCCAAAATGTATTCGCGATTTTGTTCAAGACACCCCTGAGATCACCGGAGAATCTGGCCGCTGCGAATCGCTACCTGCCAAGCAAAATCAAACTGCAGCGCAAATAATTTTTGCCGTGGCTAATGCATGCAAGATAAACCCACGCGTGCTTTTGGTTACCTTGCAAAAAGAACAGGGGCTGATTCAGGCAACAAATCCGTATCAACGAATGTATGACTTTGCTTTGGGTATGAACTGCCCAGACACAGCAGACTGTTCAAAGTCTTCAGCTGGATTCTTCTACCAGCTTTATAAGGGCGCCGGCCAGTTGCAATGGTACGGAGATCCCCGGGGGTCTTTCACTTACCTTAGGGTTGGTAGCAATATCACGCGCCGCTATCAGGCTGCAAACGTTGAATCAAGCAAGGGCATTAACTGCGGCTCAAAAACTTTTTTGCTTAGAAGCCAAGCAACGGCCGCACTCTACTACTACACCCCTTACACCCCTAACGATGCAGCCCTTAAGAATCTTTACGGAACAGGCGATTCTTGCAGCGCCTATGGAAACCGCAATTTCTGGCGCTTCTACACTGACTGGTTCGGCAGCACTATTGGGGGTGGGTTCTTACTTAAGAGCGCCGACTCTGGAACCTACTTCATCATTGACAACAAAAAGTATCTAATCGATGACGCCGATACAGTAGCCGCACTCAAGCCACTTGGTCCGCTTGGAACAATTTCACAGGCATACCTGGATTCGTTTACCGATTCGGGGTCAATGAACAGGGTCATTAAATCTGCTGCGGGTGTCTACTTCTTTGTTGATGGTGGACAAAAATACCCATTCACAAACTGTGCTCAGGCTGCGCAATTTGCCTTGGATTGCAACACGGCAATCACTCTGACTACATCGCAGCTAAACGCGTTGGCAACCGGTAACTTGATGACCGAATATGTCCAAGGTGAGAATGGTCAGACCTTCTTTATTCAAGAAGGAGCCAAGCGCCAAATCTTGGACACTGAGTCACTGTTAGATTCACGCCTTGGTGTGCCTTCGCTGTCGCAGGTAAAGATTTCAGCTTTCAAGAAGCTCCCATGGGGTAAGCCAATTATTCGCAAGGGTGCATCGTTTATTAACGAGGAAACAAAGCAGTTAGCGGTATTTGACGGAACCAGTTATTACGACATTGACAAAGCAACCCTTGCTGATGTTGATTTCACTAAGTGGTTCATAAAGTCATCCGGAACTATGCTGGGCGAGGCTCTGGCCCCGGTTGCTTCGGCCGTAAAGATAAAGAGCATCGTTGATTCTGTAGACGGAACTCAATACTTGATTACCAAAGACGGCAAGCGAAAAGTGACCGATGCAAAGAAGATTTCGAAAGATGCACCGGTAGTTTCAGATGACCTACTAAGCCTGATTCCTACTGTGGCCACCGAGATTGAGCCAATTTTGTTCGCAAAGTCTTCGGCCAGCAAGAGTGTTCACTTAATTGTTGATGGAGTAAAGAGACCTTTGTTGGTTGCGGCCGATGCGGCAAAATTTGCCGCTGGAGTTAAGAGCACCAAGACTCAAACGCTTTCAAATTCGGCGTTTGCTCAGATTCCCACCGGTTCGCCGGCTATTGCCCCGGCAACTTATGTTCGAGTTGGCACAGCGGGCTACATGATTGATGGATTCAATAGGGCCCTAGTAATACCAGACGCAAATCAGGCCGCGCTGCTAGGGCTGGCAAGTGCTCGTTCATTGACCAGCGCTCAACTAAAGGGGTACTCAAAAACCACCAAGGCAAGCGGAATTAAATTCGTTTGCGGCGAGAACTACCTAATTGCCATCACTGGAAAGTTCTCTGCAATATCTAGCCTTGATGCCAGTCACTACCCGGGCCGGGGTCTCACTTTGGATGCCACTACTTGTGCAGCTGTTGACAAATCAACCGCAACGCTTGGCCGTTTTATAAAAACCGCCGATAAGAAGTATTACCTAATCGATGGCCAAACCAAGCGCCTCATCAAAGATGCAGCTGCCTACGAAAAGCTTCGTGGCTCGGCTGCCAAGGCTGTTCTGGTTGGGCCATATTTCTTGTCTAAGATAACCACCGGTAAGGCTGCTGGTTCAACAATGAACCTTGAGGCGTTTGATGCCGGCGCTCCGGTTGTTCCGGCAGATCCAACACCGGTTCCTAGCGCATCGCCAAAACCATCTGCCAGTGTTAGTCCGTCACCCTTAGCCACTCCAAAGGTCTCTGCGTCACCAAAAGCCAGCTCGTCACCAAAAGCCAGCTCGTCACCAACCCCTACTGCCTCAGCGCTAAAGCCAAAAACTTACACGGTCGTAGCGGGTGATTACTGGAATAAAATTGTCACAAAACTTTCAGTTTGGGGAGTAACCGATGCCAAGCTGTCGGCTGCTAATCCAAAGATTGCAAATAAAAACAATTTGCAACTTGGTGCAATTCTTATAGTTCCTTAGAACTCAGTTAATTCCTTATAGCTCAGCGACGCCAGCGAAAGTTAAATATTCTGGCGCGTTTTGGTGAGCGGCCAATTGGTTCAAGCATTTCCTGTGGCTCATTCACCTTTATCGCAAAAATCATTAAGAGTAGCCAACCAATTTCAATCAACATTCGGCTCTCGGTTAGGCTCCAAACTAATAGCCCCATGAAAATCAAAACCGGCCATAAATAAAGGGCAACTGTGTGGCGAACAGCTAGGCGCCAGAGTTTAACAAAAGTCACTAAAAGCAGCATGGCAAACAAAATAGCCCCCACAGCGCCAAGCTGCATTGTTACATCAAGGTATGCATTGTGCGCTTGGTAATAAGGAACTTTGCCAATTACTACAAGGCCTTCAAACGGTTCTACGCCTGGCATCCAGTGGCCGGTCCAGCCCCAGCCAGCAAATGGCCTTTGTTCCACCAGGCCAAGCACTAATTTCCAAATTCCGCTGCGGCCAGTCATATCCGGGCTTTTGCCAAAAAATTCAAAAACTTCAGCGCGATAAAACGCAACCAGCACCGCAACGGTGCCTGCAAAGGCATATGCAATTCTGTAGTACTTGTGACGAGTTTCACGGTCTTTACCTTCAGCCGCAATCGAAACTATCGCTGCGATAACAACCGCTGTCATTGCGAACCCAATTCCAGCAGACTTCGCTAGAAAAATGGCTGAGAGCGAACCCAGAACACATAGAGCGCTCAACCAACGCTTAGTTCCGATAATTGCGTATTCGACAGCGAAAATAACAACTCCAAGCATGCCAACGAAGGCAAGCAAGTTTGAATTTCCCACAATTCCCTGGATTCGGTCTCCGTCAAAGAGGTTGCCTTGAGTCCAATAGAAGGCGGCAGCCGGGGGCTTGTCTCCTTCGTAGTTTTTGAAGATTGGAGCAATTGGGCCTTGAATTATTGCTGCCGCAGCAAACTCAAAAATTAGTGAGGCGCCAAGAATAAATCGAATTACATTTGCAAAAACTCTTAGCAGATGACGCCAGCTAAATTGCGCCACAAGAAACAATGCAAAGGCGGTTGTGGCTAGCTGACTAAAAACGGCAAGGGTAGAGACTGCAGGGTATGCCGACCAAAGAATGCTTAGTGTCAGCCAGCCCATGAATGTAGCCAGCGGCCAACGTATCTCGGCAAGAGTTGCCTTGGCGCCGCCCTTGAAAAAAAGCACCATAGCCAAAGTCAGTAGGGTTACCAGAACAGCGCCCCAGCCAAACCAGCCAATGGTGTAGCGAACCGCATCGCCAGCCATGAGGGTAAAAATACCTATTGAGGCGGTCCAAGTCTTGGTCCGGTAGCCCTTTTCGCGCGTGTTGAAGATCACGCGAATTGGTCTAGTCAGTGCAGTCATTGCAACTTTCCTCTTGGGGTTTTTCAAGTCTAATTCGCTGCGCTGAAGTTAGGCTTAGAGCCGCTAGAGGAAAGGGGAGTCGTGCTAATCAAAATTACCAATCAGGCAAGAAACTACGCCTGGGGCTCTAGAACTCTAATCAGTGACTACTTTGGGGTTCCCGCAACCAACGAGCCCATGGCCGAGATTTGGTTTGGCACCCATCCAGGTTCGCCTGCTGTACTTTCAGAGACACCATCTCAAACTCTAAGCCAGCACCTTGGTGGCAAGCAGCTTTCGTTTTTACTGAAAATTCTTGCCGCTGATCAACCGCTTTCAATTCAAGCCCACCCAAATTCAGGCCAAGCCAAGGCAGGTTTTGAACGCGAAAATTCCTTGGGCATTCCGATTGCTGCGTCGAACAGAAACTACAAAGATGATCGCCCTAAACCAGAAATCATCGTAGCGCTTTCTGATTTTGAAGCTCTATGCGGTTTCAAGTCACTTTCGCAAATAGATCAATTACTTGAAGACATTGAGACGCACTCTGGTGTGTCTGATGGATTGAGATCCATGGCAAAGGGTTGGCGGGCGCAATTGCAGCAACCAGATGGCTTGAGGCAATTATTTTCTGACATCAGTAATCGCCGTGCAAATTTTGACGGCGTTGCAGCCGAGCTAACTACCATGGCAGATTTTGATGCCCGCTTTGCTCTAGCTGAAAGACTCAACCTTATTTATCCGGGTGATCCGGGAGTGTTGTTGGCGATGCTAATGAATCACGTTTATTTGGAACCGGGTCAGGCACTCTTTTTGCCAGCTGGAAATATTCACGCCTACCTGTCGGGCTTAGGTGTTGAATTGATGGCTGCATCAGACAACGTGTTACGCGGTGGATTAACCGCGAAGCACATTGACGTAAATGAACTTGCAAGCGTTCTAGATTTCACCCCGGGCGAGATTCCGTTGGTTGCCACCAAAGAACTAACTGCGGGTCTTGTTCACTACCCGTGCGACACCGATGAGTTTTTGCTTTATAAAGTTGAGCCCACCGGTGAGCGTATTCTGGCCGATTTGAATCTGCCGGGCGAGGCCATAATTCTTTGCACCGCTGGCGAAATTGCCGTCAGCACCAGTCTTGAAGAGCGACTTGTCTTGCGGCGATCCGAGGCTGCATATCTGTCCGCAGACGCAAAATTCTTCACTATTTCTGGCAGTGGAACGGCCTTTTTGGCCACCTCAAACGGCTAAATCCTCTAAAAATCAGGGTTTAAGCCTCAGGCAAGCCCTTAGGGTTGGAAAATCTCAACTTGACACAGACCGAATGACAAGAGTGTAATTACAACCAAGGAATTATCCAAAGGATTCCCGAACGCGTTCAATGGCGATCGGTTATTCGGAATAGGGAAAAGAAGTTATGGACAGTCGTAATCGTGTGCCAGAAAACTGGTTTATCGATCCAATTCGACTTGGTGTCGCGGGGGCGTACTCAGATCCTGAAAGTGATCCGCTAGCTTGGCAGGCCGATGCACTTTGTGCACAAACAGACCCTGAAGCTTTCTTCCCCGAAAAGGGCGGCTCTACTCGTGATGCAAAGCGTATTTGCACAGGTTGTGAAGTAAAGGCTCAGTGCCTTGACTACGCACTAGAAAACGATGAGCGTTTTGGAATCTGGGGCGGCCTCTCAGAGCGAGAGCGTCGCAAGCTTAAGAAGCGCGCGTAATCTCACGGCTATACGCCGTTGATCATGAAACCTTCTGTAGCAGCCGTCGTAGTAGTTCACGACGAACCCAAATATTTTTCGGCAACTTTGTCCGCTCTGAAAAATCAAACTCAATCAATTGATCGAGTAATTGTTATCGACACTTCTGTACTTGATGAATGTTCTGACATTGCAAACTCCTATGGCGTGCAAGATGTTCATAAGCTTCCAGAAAACTATTCGCTTCAACAATCATTGACCTACGCAATAAAGCACATCGGCGATTGCGATTGGCTTTGGTTACTGCACGATGACAGCGCACCACAGGCAACTGCCCTGCAAGAACTGTTGCAAGCAATAGAGCAGTCTCCTTCTGTGGCAATTGCAGCACCCAAACTTCTTGACTGGCAAAACGACAAAGTTGTAACGCAGCTTGGACTAACTCTCACCCCGCTTGGTGATTTGTTTTCATTGGTCAGCAACGAACTTGACCAATCGCAACACGATGATCTAGACGACGTCCTTGCAGTAGGCACCGCTGGGGCACTGATCAAAGTTGATGTACTTCAGCAACTTCAAGGGCTTGACCCCGCTGCCCCAGAGCTAGCTGCCGATTTTGATTTTTCAATTCGTGCACGCATGGCTGGGCACAGAGTAATTGTGGTTCCGAAAGCCAAGGTGGCTCACGTAGAACTTTCCTTAAGTGGCGCTCGTGATCGAAAGTGGTTGGGTGCAGCGCCAAAAACAGCTCTTCGCCGAGCTGCGATTCACTTGCGTTTGGCGTACGCGCCGCTTCCTTTGGCTATAGCGTTTTGGTTCTTTTTACCAGTAATTGGTTTGGCTAGAGCCATAGGCAGAATTGCTTCCAAGCGGCCTGACCGCATTTGGTCTGAAATCTCTTCGGCTGCCTGGGGCTTTTTTACCGTGCTGGCCAGATTTGGCAGCCGTTCAAATATTGCTAGAACCCGGGTGGTTTCATTTTCAAAACTCAAAGGCCTTAGGGCTAGTTGGCAGCAAGTTAGAAATGCTAACCGGGCAGCACTAGAGCGTGAGCAGTCTCTGGCTACCTTGGCCTCTTTTGAACGTGGCGAATTTGAAGTGGAACAATCCGCGCACGCGTCAGGTTTTGTGGCTTCAGGGGGCCTGTGGGTGGCTGCAGGGTTAGCGGCATTGAGTTTTGCATTCTGGCCTTCAAATAATGCAGCTGTTGGCGGTGGGCTGTTGCCACTAAGCGATTCTTGGCTTTCGCTATTTTCTCGCGCGGGTGCAAGTTTTCAACCTATTGGTCTTGGTTATTTTGGCCCAAGTGATCCTTTCGTTTGGGTCTTGGCCGTTTTGGGGTCAGTCACTTTTTGGGCACCATCACTTTCGCTATCCCTGCTCTTGCTGTTGGCCAAGACAATTGCGTTTAGTGGCGCATGGCGAGTTATTTCACTGCTAAGCGAATCTACATTTGTTCGAATTTCAGCTGCGCTGGTTTTTGCATTCTGGCCAGCCTTAACGTTGGCTCAGCAAGAGGCAAGAATTCCAGCTTTGATTGCCCAAGTTAGTTTGCCTTGGTTGGTTTACTCGGTGGCAAGAGCCGCAGGCATCGGCCGCGCCAATTTCGCTACACAGACTTGGTCCTGGGTCGCGGTTTCTGGATTATTGCTTTTTGTAGTTTCGGCTAGCGCCCCAAGTTCAATTCCAATTTTTTTGATTGCGCTGGGTTTGGTTATCGCAGCAAAAATCCGAAAAATTGGATTCCTAATTTGGATTCCCCTTCCTACGGCAGCCGTTTTTGGCCCAACAGTTCTTTATTACTTCATAGAGATCTTCACGCCGCTTGGACTGCTTGCAGACCCTGGTTTGCCTCAGCCAAGTGAACAAATTCCGCTGTGGCAGCTGATGCTTGGCGGCACCACATTTGGAATCAATCTTCCATTCGTAGGTCAAATATCGGGTTGGGTCTTTATTCCCGTGATGCTGCTGGCACTACTTGCTCTTGTTGGTAAGCGTTGGGCAACCGCGTTTGTTATTTGGGTTGCGGCAATTGCAACTGTTGCCGCGGCTTGGTTGGTGAGTGGTCTTTCTTTTGCAGCGGTTGGTGTTGGTTCAAGTTCGCGCTCGGCAGATTTTGTGAACGGATCGCCAGCTTCACTACTTGGACTATTTGGGCTTTTAGTTGCCGGGCTGGTTGCACTTGCGCTCAACGGAATAACTGCAAGCCCAGTGCGTAAAACCATTGGCGCGTTTTTAGCTCTGGCAACACTGGCGCCAAGTGCATTCTTGTTTGCAACTTCAAACCCTGAAATCAAATACACCGACGGCCGAGTGGTTCCATCTATCATTGCGGCCGAGGCGGCGCAGGGGAGCGCGCTAAAGATGTTGGTCGTTAATCCAGAAGTTAAATCTGACGGCTCAATTCAGTTTGGTGCCGAGATTGTTTCAGGTGATGGTGTTCAACTTGAAGACGTAAGCCTAAGTTACAGATTTGCGCTTGATAGCGTGAAGCAATCAAGAAGCCAAGAGTATGCAAATGTCTCACAACTTGTTGCCGACCTAGCTTCGGCAAATGGCTCGGACTTGCAATCCAGTATTGATAAGGCCGGTGTGGGTTACGTTCTTGTGCCAGATCAGACCTCGGCCATTGCCAGCCAATTAGCAATTGGCCTTGACTCTGTTAAAGAGCTTGAGTCAGTGGGCTCAACTGATTTTGGAAGGCTCTGGAGAGTGCGTGAGCCCAATCAAGAGCTTTTGAATGCAGATCTAGAGCCAGTATCGCCGTGGTCAATCACTAA
>JBJOJI010000082.1:0-2737 GCA_046046665.1 Actinomycetota bacterium | reverse complement strand
GCTATCTTCTGCCAAGACCGGCACGGTTGCCTGAGCAATGTGCGGCCCGGTGTCAACACCTTCGTCGACAACGTGAATGGTCACACCTGTCACCGATGCTCCCGCTGCAAGTGCATCGCGAACCGCGTGAGCACCTGGAAAAGCCGGCAATAGTGACGGGTGAGTGTTAATTAGATTTGGGGTCAATGCTGCAACAAAGTTGGCGCAGGCAAAATTTTCATGAACCCGGCAAGCACTACAAGATCTGGCTTGAAGTGATTGATGTTTGCTAGCAAGATGTTTGCCCAGTTTTCACGGTTATCAAAAGAAGCCGGTGAAACTACAAAGGTAGGAACCCCAAAGCGCTCGGCATGGGCCAGGCCATCGGCTGCATTGTCTGAACCAACCGCAACGATTTTTGCCCCGAATAGAGGGTTCTCTGTTGCCTCAAGCAGAGCCTTCAGGTTTGAACCTGAACCTGAGATAAGAACAACGATTGAGAGCATTTGCCTAGTTTATCGGGGTGGTAATTAGCGCTGCGCCAGCGGGTGATCGGCCTTGTCAGGGCGAGCGCTGAAGAACGCCGCAAGAATTGAAACCGCCGCAACTTCAACAAAGAGCACACCGGTAACCAGTAAAGGGTTGACGCCAATAACCTGCAGGCGCCCTGGGCCAATTCCACCTGAGGCAAGTAATGCCAAGAGCCCCATTTCAACTGAGGCCACCGAAGCAATTGAAAGCCCAAGAGTTATTGCGGCACTCCAGGCCGAGGCAAATTCAAAGCGAATGGCATCGGCGTGACGGCGAATCATGATGGTGGCCACGAACGCCCCAACTAATGGCACCATAAGCGCAATCATGCCGAAGCTAAGCTCACCAATTGGTAGCGCAGAGGTGACTGGCAATGCAGGCAGCGGGCCAACTACGGTGGCCACGGGTGAAATAAGCGAACCGGCACCAAATTGAAAACCAACTCCAGTTAGCCAACTTGCACCCATGACTACAAGATTTGGCAACACTGCAATTTGACCTGCGGTAACCATGAACCCGCCGAGGAAACTAACCTGCAGGCCCTCGTATAAACGAATTACTTGAATCCAATTAATTGCCAACATGCCAGCAATAAATATTGAAGAGACCCCAAGCAAGATTGCCACCACACCCGTGCCGGCTCTTAATGCGGGTGCGCTAACCGCTCGAATGGCCCAGTGTAAATTATTGAATTTTTGCTGCGCCCATTCGCGAATCCAGACTCTTTCGGCAGATTCCGGAAGATTAGCGGCTTCGCCAAATGCTTGACGCTTGCCAAACAGTGAACCCAAGACCACAAAAAATAAAAAGAACGCCGGCGGAAAAAACGTGCCCTGCCAGGTAACCGGATAAGCAAACTCGTTATAGGCAGCCGTGCTTAGAAACAGTGAGACCGCACCGTAAACCAAAGTGACGGCAACCCAAGCCGGCCAAAGCTCTAAGGCCGTGGTTAGTTTCTTGCCGAGGCGAATTGCCAGGTAGGCGATTAACGCACTAAGGCCCAACGGAATCAAGCTGATTACAAATGCCGGCACCTCGGAAGAGCCAAACATGCCAGCCGGCACAACCAGCCTGGTTCCGTGCGCCATCATCCATACATCGGCAGATGCGCGAAAAGGCACTAGCCACTCAATGGTTGGATCATTTTCAAAAAGCCAGACCACGGTCAGTGGTGCAAGCAATATGCCAATGCCAATGCCAGCGACAACTAGTGCCTCAAACGCAGCAATAAGAAAAGTGAGTCGACGATTCAAGACGAAACACTCCCCCTAGCGCAATGCAAAAACGATTTACAGGCTCTTGATAACTTCGCGCATTAGCGCTGCAGTTTCAGAAGGAGTCTTGCCAACCTTTACGCCTGCAGCTTCGAATGCTTCCTTCTTTGCCTGAGCAGTACCTGCCGAGCCAGAAACAATTGCACCCGCGTGACCCATGGTCTTGCCTTCAGGTGCGGTGAAGCCCGCAACATAAGCTACAACTGGCTTAGTCACGTTTGCCTTGATGTAAGCAGCAGCTTTCTCCTCAGAGTCGCCACCAATTTCACCAATCAAAACGATCGCCTTGGTCTCAGGATCGGCCTGGAACGCAGCAAGTGCATCGATGTGAGTGGTTCCAATAACCGGGTCTCCACCAATACCAATAGCAGTTGACATGCCAATGTCACGAAGCTCAAACATCATTTGGTAGGTCAGGGTACCTGACTTTGAAACCAACCCAATAGGGCCAGGGCCAGTGATGTCAGACGGAGTAATACCCGCGTTTGATTTTCCTGGAGAGATGATGCCCGGGCAGTTTGGGCCAATCAAGCGGGTCTTCTGACCCTTGTTGACGTTGTACGCCCAAGCCTCGGCTGAGTCGTGAATTGGAATTCCCTCAGTAATTGCAACTGCAAGCTCAATCTCGGCGTCGATGGCTTCGATCATTGCGGCCTTTGCAAAGGCAGGTGGCACAAAGATTACGGTTACGTTTGCACCGGTTTCTTTCATTGCGTCAGCAACGGTTCCAAAAACTGGAAGCTGCTTGCCTTCAACGTCTACGGTCTCGCCAGCTTTGCGCGGGTTAACACCACCAACGATGTTCGATCCGCCAAGTAGCATGCGGCGGGTGTGCTTCATACCCTCTGAACCAGTCATACCCTGAACGATGATTCGCGAGTTTTCGTTTAGAAAAATAGCCATTTCTTTATTCCTTCTCGCGCTTAGCGGTTCGCGAATTCAGCAGCCTTGTC